>JBBAJN010000050.1:0-19242 GCA_040404045.1 Chitinophagaceae bacterium | reverse complement strand
AGGCAGATGAAGCCGATACTGGATCTGTTCATCTCCACTACCGAATAGCCCCGTGGTGGTGCTGCCCGTGGTTTTTCCCTTGACCTCAAAAATGCCGTGTTTCTCAAAGGACGTTCTATACTGCTTCAACGAAAGGTCGTACAAACCGTCCATACCTGAATCGAACAGCAGTTGGTGGGTCGCTTTCTTCTTGTTCTGCAGCCTTACAGTAATATATGGCCCGCTCTGATTGTCGAGAAACAGCTTAGAAGACTGCTTTTGATCAAGACCAAGTTCCTTGTCATCATTTGTAATAATGAGGGTATGGGTTTCGGAATTGATCTGAAGGATCGAGTTTCGAAGCAAATTACTCCCGATGAACCCATCTACCTGGAAGCACTCAAATATGAAATTTTGTTCAATAACCAGGGCGGGGATGTTGATGAACGCTGTATTGCCAACATTGATTTCGCTTAAAGACACCATGAGTAAACTGTCTTTAGTTTCATTGGCATCTGAGACCAGTATTTTTTCCAACACTGAAGGATTCAGTGCTTCAAAGAGTCTAGAACTGATTGCCGTCGGGGCACCCGTATCAAGTATGAATCGGTATGGTTTACCAGCGATCGATACAGCAACAATGATCTTACCATTGACATCCTGGTAGGGAATGACGGAGTAGTACTTACCGGAAGCTGATCCGCCGCTGTTGAATGTTATTCCTTTCTGGGCAACAGATTCCTTCAGAATGATAAATAATATAGAAAAGATCGCAAAAGCTTTCATGGCAACTGTTTTCTCTTTATGCTAACGATTCAATCCTATTCAAAAGGGATCAGAAAAAGACTTTTGTCATCCACTGTGAGGTGAAGAGCATCTTTTTTTAGTTCGATGACCTTGTAGGTCTTATCGGGATTCTCGCCATACTTGATAATAATCTCAGTGAATTCCTTATTGAACCGCCACTTCCCTTTCATCTTCTCCTTTGAGGTAGTGGTGATCAATGTGCCATCTGGCTTGTATTCGAACGTATTGGAGGCTATCTTGTCAATCGCCGTTTGAATAGCAACAATCCTGTTTTCATCATTCAGGCTGGACACTTCTTTTCTTTCGTTCAACATCTTTTCCATGACCGGCCACATGGCTTCCTTGTTAACCTTCCATTTTCTTGATATGATCTCGTGGGGGTCATTTTTCTGCGCTTCTGCAATCAGGATGGAGAACGGCAACATCAACAGTATGGGTATGTATTTCATTTGCTTTATTCTTCAGATTTCTCTTTCTCCACTAAAATCTTACATAGCTATCGAAGGGCAAAGGACAATTACACCAGTGAAGAATTACGGATGACCAGCGCAGCCCGCGGCCAGTCATAAGCCCATAACTTCCCGGAACCTGGACGACTGCCTTTGGCTCACATCGATCTTCATTCCATTCTGCAGTTCAATCTGCAGCGTACTATTGAACGACGGATAGATATTCCTGATGTAATTGATGTTAAAAATGTGTTGCCGGCTGGCTCGGAAGAAGTGTTCAGCGGGAAGCTTCTCTTCAAGATAATTCAGTGATTTATGCAGCAGGGGTCTGTTGTCCTTATAGTGGACCCTTGCATAATTCCCTACGCTCTCGATCAGGAAAACATCTGCCAGCGCAACAAAATAACACTGCTCTCCGTCTTTAATGAACACACGTTTGTTCAGAGAGACTTTACCATCATTCCGCTGTAGTATTTGCAGTTGATTCCTGATCTTCGAAATGGTTTCCTGCAACCTTACTGTATTTACCGGCTTCAGCAGGTAGTCCAGCGCATTGACTTCAAAGGCCTTGATGGCATAATCGTCGTACGCAGTTACAAACACTACAAAAGGGGAATAGTCTAATTCTTCCAAAAGATCGAATCCGCTCTTGCCCGGCATATTGATATCCAGGAACAACAGTTTGGGTTGCAAGTCCTTAATCTGTGATAGTGCGGTGGTTGCGTCTGCCGCAACACCGATGATCTCGATGTCCGGAAACGGGCTGAGCATGGATCGGAATTCCGCAATGGCCAGCGGTTCATCGTCCACCAACAATGTAGGTATCGTCATTCCATGGGTAATTTAAGTGTGGCTAAAACGGTTTGATCCTGCTGCAAAATCGAAAAACTTGCCTTGCCTTTGTATAATTCCTCCAACCGTTTGATCACATGCTTCAGGCCTATGCCTGTTGTGGTGCTGGGGCGATACGTTCCGGAATTGGCAATGTGTACCACGCAGGAGCCCTGCCCGTCTTCTGAAATCCTGACATGCACAAAACCGTTCCCCATATGCCCGGCTACGCCATGCTTGACGGCATTTTCTGCCAGTGTCAGCACCATAGCGGGCGGAATCAAAACCTGCTGAAGATTGACCGGAACCTCAAAAGAGGTAGCGAGGCGTTCCCCAAATCTCAATTGCTCCAGTTCCAGGTATTTCGCTACTTCCTGCAATTCAGATTTCACAGGGATAAATCTTTCTTTCCCATATTGAAGGGTGAAGCGCATCAGTTCACTGAGTTTCACAATAGCTTCACGGCTCTTGTCCGGATCGATGACCACCAGAGCCTTGATGACGTTCAGCGCGTTGAAGAGGAAATGAGGGTTTAGTTGGGATTTAAGCAGCTCCAGTTCCGTGGTTTTGGCGAGTGACTCCACAGAAGCCTTCTCTTCCCGGATCTTATTGTTCTGCTGGAGGATCTTGTACATGAAGTAAATGATGATCCAGACACCGATGTATCGTGCCCAATTCATGATACTACCGGCGATCTGAATAAATGAAAAATTCTCTTTCCAGCCCTCTTTGGTAACCAACACCCAGCCGATTTGGGTGATGAAGGTGACTAAACAGGACAGGATAACTGTGGACACCAGGGCGATGATCCAGATATAACTCATCGATCTTTGGAAAATCGACCATGGTTTGATGACATGGCGGTAGCTGTGCGTAATGAGCAGGCCCACTATAGCTGCTGTCAGAAAAACATATAAGATGGTGGTATTGAATTTACCAACGATAAAGAATGTATAGTTGATCATTTCAACGAAGACCATGCCCAGCCAGCCCGCGATCTGGCATAGCCAATAGTTATTAATCCTGGTATTCCATACCTTAAACATCCGGGCTAAAGTAATGGAAAAAGGCGCTCAATGATCGGCAATTACATGGATGCAGTAAAACGGTGGTGAGCAGGCTTGCCCAAAATTGCAAAAGGACCCACCATTCGTTTAGAAATAACTCAACCACCACTTTTCCTTGTGGGCCGATTTGTATTTATCGAATCGTTTACAGAGGGGGTATAACGCCGCGATCACGAAGAACCAGATCAGGTAAACCACCGGAAGATCATAACCGAATCCTTCGAGATTTTTATCGCGAAACGGCAGTGTGTTCAGGATCATCTTCTCCCACCCGTATCCGGTCACGCCAGCCGTGATCAACCCCAGCAGATGGATAAAATAAAGATGGATAATGTAAAAGAAGAATGGCACCCTTCCAAACACGCTGAAGAACTCAACGATCTTTCCTTTCACTGTTTCAAAATTGGCCAGGAACAACAGAGCACCGCCCAGCGTCACCAACAGGTAAGACAGTGATGGCGGGTATTTCTGGATATTGAGGAAAGAAAAAACAGATTGCAACATAGTGGCCTGGCCAGTCCATGGATTGGGATCACCGTAAATGTTTGTTCCCCGGATCAGCAGGAAGAGCAGGATCGACCCGATACCCAGCATATTGAAAACCCTTTTCCTTTTTGCAGCGTCAAAGGCCGGGTCAAAGAATTTGCCGAACCAATAGCCTAAAGACATGACCGCGATCCAGGGGATGATGGGATAACCCACCCGGATCACATGATCCGGCGTAGTCATGATGACCCCTCGTTGGTGAAGGAAGCCCCAGAGGATATTGCCCTTCATGTCGATTCCATCGAGCAGGTTATGACCAAAAATCAACAGGCAACTGAACACCAGGATGGCTGTTGCCGGAAGATGGATCAGCGCAGCCAGCGTGATCATGCTGAAACCCAGGATCCAGATCACCACAAAAGAAATTTCATAGAAGGCGGGATTAAAATACCAGGCAAAGTTGACGATCACCAATTCTACAAAAATGAGCCATAGGCCCCGTTTGATGAGGAAAACAGACAGTTCCTGTTTGTTGAGGCGCCGCCCAACGATCCATGCGGATACCCCCGCCAGAAAACTGAAAATGGGGGCGCAAAAATGGGTAATGAACCGGGTGAAAAACAGCGCCGCATTCGTTTCTAGCGGATCGGCAGCATCTATAAAGTGGGAATCGTAATGAAAATAATCCCGCACATGATCCAGCGCCATGATCACAATGACCAAGCCCTTCAGCAGATCGAGGGACTTAATCCTTTGCTTAGCGGGTGTACTCATATTAGAAAGATAGTTATGGTAAATGTAACCATATCTTTCAAAAGCCACCTGCTCTTCGCCTTCACATCAAAGTAGCGCCTCATAGGTCAATCATTACCTATGGAGTTTTTTCCAACTACTCCCTCAATGCTTCCAGTGCCGCCGCCGCCAGATCCCTGACCAACTGGGTGGGTGAATGACAGTCGCAGTTGGTCAATCCCAGCACATAGATATCTGCTCCGGGAATATACACACCCATAGACTTAAAGCCGAATATGCTGCCACCGTGTTCGCGGACGGGCGTTCCACTGATCTCCTTGATGTGCCAACCGTAGCCGTATGTGAATGCCTGACCGTTGTTCAACTTGTACGTACGGAAAGCTTTTTGTGAAGATTCTTTTGAAAGCAGCAAATGTTTATTCAAAGCGTTCTGCCAGGTCAGCATGTCTGCGGCGGTTGACATCAGGGCACCCGAAGAAAAAGGGACACTGAAATTGATCACTGTCCTGTTCACATACCCGCTCTCTTTCTTCTGATATCCATAAGCCCTGTTCCGGATAATGCGCCGGTCGGTCGCGTACAAAGAATGATTCATCCCCAGTTTCTGGAAGATGTGCTTCTGTATGAAATCCTGATAGGTCTCACCCGAAACCAGTTCGATGATATAGCCGAGCAGTACATAACCGGAGTTATTGTACTCAAATTTCTCACCCGGCCTGAAGTCCATCGGTTCATGCTTAAAAAAATCAACCATCATCTTGGGTGACATGTCCTTCTGGGCAATATCACCGAGGGCCTTCATTCTGGTGAAATCCTGAATGCCTGAAGTATGAGTTAACAGATGATGTAAAGTAATGGCGTCGCCGCCAGGGTAATCGGTAACATACTTTGAAACAGCATCACTTACGCGCAACTTCCCCTGTTCTTCCAGCATCAGGATAGCCACGGCTGTGAACTGCTTGCTCATGGAGCCGATCTGAAATACATAATCGGCGGTGAGGTCTACATCCAGTTCCAGGTTGGCCTTACCGAAGGCTTTATGGTATAGCATTTCCCCGCCCTTTGCCACCATGAAAACCCCACCGGGACCCTGCTTATCCTTGATCACAGCGGTGGTGAGGCTATCAGCCTTTCTTTGGAAGGACTGCGCCATGATATTTGAAAGAAAGAAAAACTGACAAATAAACAACAGCAAGACAGCGACCAGACTCCTGTGTTTCATATGGTTTGATGTAGTTGTCATTTTGATTAATAGCCGGCCCTTATGTGGGTGCCAGCTGGTATGACTACATCCAATAGAAACAGGTTACATAAAACTGACATATTCCGGTATTATACGGATATCAAAGTCGGGGAATCATTTTTGAGGATTTTCCAGGATCAGTCATACCCATTCGCTGCATCATCTTCATTCTTTGTACTTTCAGTAACCAAAGGCAATAGATCATGTCTCAAAGAGTGGCAGAAGCATTCATCGATAAATATAGCAATCGGGTATCTGATGTTACCCGCGACCTGATTACACAGGCTTTGCAGACATCAGAACTCAAAAAGAAACATATCCTGATCAAAACTGGGGAACGTCATCCCTATGCCTATTTTATGGTCAGGGGATCTGCCAGAAGTTATTACCTGAAAGATGGGATCGAAATAAATACCTGGTTCGCGCTGGAGAACGACATCATCGGGTCACTACTCAATTTCAGAGACCTGCCTGCCCGGGAAACTGTTGAACTATTGGAAGACAGTACCGTCCTTGCCATTGATATCCCGATGATAAGGAAACATATGCAGTTCAACCAGGAGATCGCCCATGTCATTTTAGCCATTGTGGAAGAATATGCCCTTTTCCTGGAAGAGAAAGCCTACTATTTGCAGATGACAGATTCCATGGAGAAATACCGCATCCTAATGGAGACCGCGCCAGAACTCCTCCAGCGCGTACCCCTGACCCATCTGTCATCCTTTTTAGGAATGACCCGGGAAACCTTGAGCCGGATCCGCGCGAAATAAAGAATGTGACATTGGTCAAATAGCCTGATCGCCCGATGAGCTTTATTTGCTTCCAAAACCGCAGCAATGAGCACTAGCATAACGGAACAGCGAATCAGATCCATTGACCTCACAAGGGGACTTGCCGTATTATTCATGATCGCCGTACATACCCTTGAAGTATTTGGAGGCATGTCACTAAGGACCAGTCCCACCGGTCAGGTGATCGAATTTCTTGGTGGACCGGCGGCGGCACCTGTTTTCATGACCTTGATGGGATTGTCTTTAGCTATCTCCGGCAAAAACAACGCAAGAGCCCAGATCAGGAGGGGCTTTCTGATTCTGCTATCGGGCTATCTACTGAATTTCATACGAGGTGTTCTGCCCTTACAACTGGCAGCAATTGCAGGCACCAGCCACTCCGGGAGCTTACCGCTGGACTGGGTAGGCCTGCTGACCGTAGTAGACATCCTCCAGTTTGCCGGGCTGGCCCTCATCATTACCGCCCTGACACAACACCTGAAAACGAGTAAATTTCTGGACCTGACCCTAGCTGTAATCGTGATCGCTGTATCGCCATATTTATGGGGCATACAAACTGAGACTCCTTTGCTCAACCATTTGTATGATCTATTGTGGGGAGACCAGCCCTTTCGCCATCCTTTTCTGACCAACCGGATCGCCTTTCCTGCATTCCCATGGCTGGCCTTCCCTTACCTTGGACTTTTCCTGGGAAAGCTGCTGACCGAAGCGCCAAACAGGAAGAATACCTTCCGAAAGATCGGATGGGGAGGAGCTATCGCGATCATCACAGGGCTGGCCATTTCATGGAATAATATGGATTATCATTTTAACGATTACTACCATAGCCGCCAGGGTGCGATGATCTTTATGTCTGGCTTTGTTGCCTTATGGATCGCCCTGTTCCAGTGGATCGAAGAGCGCGTATCCTGGAATCCATTTTTCGACCTGCTCTCATCGTGGAGCAGATCAGTCACCAGCATTTACGCCATCCAATGGGTGCTGATCCTTTGGGCTTATGCATTTCTAGGGCTGGAGACAGAGAGCCTGCCGCTGCTGTTTGCTCTCATTATACTGTTCACTGGACTATCCCATCTGTTCAGCAAAACAATACAACGGATGAAGACGTGAATATCAGCGGTCGCCGCAGCGTCAACAATATTCCTGATCCTGGCAGCCCTGGTCTCGGCTTTTTTTGCATTCAGCAGTTGCTCCAGGATGCCTCTTTTGACAGACCTTGGAAATTGCTCCCAATTCCTGAAAGCCATTGGTTTCTTGTCAAATGCTTTAGACAAATCCTCGGGAACAACAAGATCCTCCACGGCGTCCAATGCCGTCCAGGTTCCATTTTGTTTAGCGATGCGAATCATTTCTATGCCTGCCGGGGCCATGCGGCCGGCATCCATGAGCCTGGCCACTTTCTCCTTGTTGACCTTACTCCAGTTGCTCTTTGGATTTCTTTTCGAGAAAAACTGGTAATAGCTTTTGTTGTCCCGCTTATTGGGTTTGCTGTCAACCCATCCAAAACACAGGGCTTCATCGACAGCTTCAGGATAGTAGACGGATGGAATGCCGGATTCTTTCCGGTAGATGATCAGCCAAACGGAACGTTCAACATCATGATTCTTTTTCAGCCATGTACGCCAGGCTGATGCAGATGATGCTTCAATGGCTGCTATGGATTTGTATGTTTCCAAATTCCTTATCAACTGAATGATCAAATGGCCTTCTCTTGCATAATGTCGTCCAGGCCCAGGTGCCGCTTGTTCATGAAGATATCGTTGTGGAAGAAATCCAACTTCTTCAGCAGGTAGGATAAGGTTTTAATCTCCGGCTCTGAAAGATTGCCAACTACGATCTGTGATACTTTGGCCATCTCCGGCAGGATACGGATGATCTCGATTCTGCCTTTATCGGTGATCGCCACACGAACGCTGCGCTTGTCTGACGGATCCGCAAACTCGCGGATCATGCCCTGTGCTGACAGGCGCTTGATCACCTCCGTGCCCGAGGTTTTCTCCATCACCTGCTTATTGATCAGCTCGGTTTTAGTAAGACTGTCGAAAGTCATCAGCGTGATCAGGAAAGCAAACTCATCTGCGGTTTGAATGGGACTGTCCTGCAAAGCCTTCTTTATATAGATCTTGGCATAGCGGAACATCAGGGTGATCAGGATGCCCACATCGCTGTTGCTTTCGTCACGTACCTGTTGCACAAAGCCATTGCGCTCTCCCGCCACCTTGCGCATGGGCAGATCAGTTCCAGCCTGGGCATTCAGGTAGCCAACAAACTCAGGCAACGCATAGGATCGGTTCTCCGGCAGTGTTGCCTCGAACTTTTCCATATGCTCGATCAGCTGGATCAATACCTCCTTATTCATAGCACGATGATCTGTTTAACGGCAAATATATATATTGTTTTCGTACTTTTTTATTTGTTTTTTATTCCATTTCGTACTTATTTTGGCCTAATTTACACGATCAAGCACCTTCCATGAACATCGTAGCCAGTATACACGAAGCCTCCAAGCAATACCGAACGGGGGAAACCGTCATCACGGCCCTGGAGCCCACCACCTGTGCGTTCAAGGAAAAAGAACTCACCCTGATCATCGGCCCATCGGGATCTGGCAAAACCACCCTGCTCTCCCTCCTCGGTTGTGTGATCTATCCCACCTCAGGGGAAGTGGAGGTCTGCGGCAGGAAAGTCACGGGCCTCAGCGAGAAAGAACTGGCCGGCATCCGATCGCGCCATATCGGGTTCGTATTCCAAAGCTTCAACCTGCTGGCGCCGCTAAATGCCCTTGAAAATGTGATGCAGCCGCTGCTGCTGCAGAAGATGCCGACAAAACTGGCGAGGGAGAAAGCCCGGGTAGCACTGGACAAAGTGAATATGGGAGACCGGCTGAAAAACCTGCCCCGGGCACTGAGCGGGGGCCAGCAACAACGCGTGGCCATCGCCAGGGCACTGGTCACCGATCCTGAACTCATCCTGTGCGACGAACCCACGGCGGCACTGGACACCAAAAGCGTGGGCGTGGTGATGGACGAACTGAAAAGACTGTCATTGGCGGGCAAGGCGGTGGCCGTGGTCACCCATGATCCCCGGCTGAAACAGTTTGCCGATCGCATCATCTATGTCAACAATGGCTTTGCCTCTGAAACGCCGCCCGAAAACGACGTCATCCACTAATTCATCGAACCATAAATCATAACCATGAAGTATCTGCTCATCCTGCTGCTGGCCATCACCGGACTCACTGCCTGCCAGCAACAGGATTCTAAAAAACAAACAGCGCCGCCCGTGGCCGCCACGCAGGATCCGGATAAGATCGTGGCGACCGGGAAGATCGAACCGGAACTGGATATCCTGGAACTCGCGGCGCCCATCGGGGGCATCGTGAACCGGGTATACCACAGGAATGGCGACAGCGTGGAGAAGAATGAGATCATTCTTTCCCTGGATGATGAGATGGAGCAACTCAAGTTGAAAGAGATCAGGGCCAGCATGGAAACCCAGCGTTCGAGGATAGAACTGGAACGTAAAGGCATACGCGAAACCTCGCTCAACCTCTCCAACAAAAAATCATTGCTGGAGAAGACAAAAAGACTGGTGGATAAAGGCGCCGAGACCCGGCAGACCTATGAAGACCTGCTCACCGAAGTGGAGGTACTGGAAGCCAACCTGGAGAAAGGCAAAACCGGGGTGGTGTTAGAAGAGCGACAACTGAACGTGTTGGCCAGTGAATTGAGATCGGCCGAAAACGAACTTGCCAAGAAACAGTTCCGTGCGCCGGCCAAAGGCATCCTGCTGGAGAACAAGGCCGACCTCGGCGAATCCGTGAGCCAGTTTGCGAGCTATGCCAGCTTCGCCCCTGCCGGGCCATTGATCGTCAGGGCCGAAGTGGATGAACTCTTCGCGTCCAAACTGGCCCTGGGCCAATTGGCCGAAATCACTACCCTGGGCAGCGAAAAGCTGATCACCAAAGGCAAGCTGATCAGCATCTCCCCTTTCCTGAAAAAGAAATCCATGTTCTCCGAAAAAACGGATGACCAGGAAGACCGCAGGGTCAGGGAGATCAAGATCGCGATCGACCAGGCGGAGAACCTGATCATCAACACGAAAGTAGAATGTAATATAAAAACCAGGTCATGATCAACACCGCGGTCAAATTCATGAAGTACGACAAAGCCAAGAGCATTGGTGTGATCGTAGGCATCGTGATCAGCATCTTCCTGATCGGCCAGCAGATCGGGATCCTCGGGTTCCTGACGGGTCTGATGGGTGGCCTGGTGGACAATTCACGCAAAGACCTGGGCCAGATCTGGGTGGTGGACAAGATCACCCAGAATGCGAATGAACTGGGGCGGCTGGACGAGCGCTTCGTGCGTGAGATCCGCAGCATCGAAGGCGTAGAGAACACTTTCGGTGTGGTGACCGCCAGCGGCCTGGTGAAATTTGCCAACGGTAAAACCGCTCCCGTGCTGCTGATCGGCAGTGAGCCCCCGCTTTTTGTGGCCGGCCCAGCCCCTGCCAAGATCAATGCCGGTGAATTGAAAGATCTGGTGGAAGACGGCGCAGTGTCCGCTGAATTCTTCGACGAGAGTGTGTTCGACAACTCCGTGAACCTTGGCCAGCGCATTGAGATCAATGGCAAGGAAGCATTCATTCGATTGCAGACCAAAAACGCCCGGGGCTTTGCCGGTTCGTTCTTCTACACCACGCTAAGTAAGGCCAGGTTTTTCGGCGGTTTTCCGGAGAACAAGGTCAGCGCCATCGCGGTGCAGGTCAAACCCGGAGAAGACATTGCCAAAGTGGTGGACCGCATCAATGCCACCATCTATGGCGCCAAGGCCTGGGATGCCGAAAAACTCCAGCAGACAACGATCAAGTACATCACCATCTCTTCCAACATCGGCACCAGTGTAGGCTCCCTGGTTGTCTTCGCTTTCATCAGCGGATTTTTTATCATCGGCCTGACGCTCTACTCTTCTGCGCTGGACCGGATAAAAGACTATGGTACGTTGAAAGCCATTGGCGCCACGAACGGTTATGTGCGAAAACTAATCCTGTTGCAGAGTTTTCTTTTTGCCATCATCGGATTTGTGCTGGCCCTGCTCCTCATCTATGGCTTCAGCAAAGGGGTAGAATCAGCAGGACTCATTGTGAAATTCTCCCCGGTAGAACTGCTCGGGCTTTTCCTGGTGACTTTTGCCATCTCCGTGGGTGGCTCGCTGTTCGCCATTCGTAAGATCAACAGTGTTGAACCGGCCTCCGTATTCAGGGGCTAATAAACATCAATCATGAAAAAGATCATTTTCATCGTCTCCATAGTTTGTTTCCAATCCTTGCATGCACAGGTTAGTCTGAGGGAATGCCTGGACAATGCGTTAGCCAACCGATCCAGCATCAAAACGGCTAAGTCGGACTTGCTGCTGGCCAGTCTGAAGACGATGGACACCAAGTCGAAATACATGCCGCAGCTTACCCTGGCTTATGATTATCTATACAATCCCATCATCCCAACGTCGATCGTGCCCGTGGGTCAGTTCAACCCCATTGCTACTGACGAAACCCGCGCCATCCGGTTCGGAACCACCTGGCAGCAGAACGCGGGGTTGACGGTGTACCAGCCGTTGATCGATTTCACCCTGCGCAATCGCGTTAAGGAGAGCAGGATCAATGAATCCCTGGCGGCACTTGACCTCGCCGGAGCAGAAGACGAAATCCGGTTCCAGGTAACGGACACGTATATACGCATATTGAACCTGCAGGCCAAGCTGCGTGAATCTGTAGCGGATACGCAGCGCACTTTTTCCTCGATGAGTATCATTCGCGCCACCTATGATGAAGGCAGGACGCTGAAGACGGAGTTGAACAATGCGAGCATCAACCACCATGGCAGCCTGCGTCAGTATCAGAAAACCAATGCGGAGCTGGTGACCGAGAAGATCTTCATGATCTACCTGACCTCAATCCCTTCAGAAAAGATCATGGGGTCTGAGTTTACCGACCTGCCACCATCGTTGCTGGAGCTTCCTTCGCTTGGTAAAGACATTGTTTGGGATTCGCTGACCAACTATCGCTCTTTGGGGCTGCAGGCCAGTTTGCTCGAGCAGCAGATGCTGACGGATAAGAACAGGTTCAGTCCGAGTGTTGGCTTCACCGGCTTTCTGGGCGCCAACCAGTTCAGCCAGCAGTTTAAGCCTTTCGAACCCAATTCCTGGTTCGGTAGCAGCAACCTGGGATTATCGGTTCGCCTGCCTTTGTTCGATCCCAACAAGTCGTCCAACCTGCGCCGCCAGCTTGCGGTACAGGCCAATGACCTCAACAACCAGCGGGATGAGCTGAAGGCCGAGACCACCCGCAAATACCAGCAGGCGCTTGTTGAAGCCGCGCAGATCGAACGAGAGATCAGCCTGGTGAAGCAGAACCGCGAGCTATTGAAAGAAAACCTCGAGATCTACCGCGAGCGCGCCGCCAACGGGAAGTATATGTTTGCCGAGCTGAACACCCAGGAAGCCGAGCTGCAGAAAACCGAAAGCCAGATCGACCAGTTGCAGAAAAGCCTGATGACAAGCAAACTGAATATCATCAAAGAGGCGGGGGTGTTGAATAGCAGGTTGGCTAATCTGCAATAAGATCATCCATGCCTGGAAAACCCGAGTTATTCTTTCAAAGTTTTAAATTGAAGTTGGGATTGATGGGGTATAATACGTAATCATGCCCTGTCAATAATCTTCAGCTTCCCCTCTGTATGCTCCTTGAAAGCATCGCAACTTTCCAGGTATAACTGCATCGCATCCAAAGATTCATCATATACATAGGAAGAAAATAGATGGGCTCTTTCCATCATTCTAATAAAGGGTTCTGGATCTGATGACCGCGTTAACTTTCTTAATGCACCGATATAATCATCCCGATATACATTGGGTATAATAATCTTTGACTGCCCTGCACTTGTCAGATCTGCATTCATCATAACCCTTGCGAGCCTGCCATTGCCATCCAGAAAGGGATGCACCTCGCTGATCATAAACATCATGAAAGCTGCCCTCGCAAATGGATCGATCAATGCCTGGTAATAATCGAACCCCTTGATAAGTGTGCCATTTACCAATCCTGTTTCTACAAATTTAGTACTGCCCGCGAAGTTGTCTTTATCCTTGAACTCCCCGGGGTTCTTATCCTTGCGCGCAGAGAGCAGAATCCTGTGACGGTATTTTAGAATCTCCAATAAATTATCAGCCGTTTCCGGGGTGGTCATCATCTCTTTCTTATCAGAGATCAGCTGAAATGTACCCAGTACATCATGCGAGTCTTCATTCCTTGCTGCTAACGGTCTTTGGGAAGATATGATCTCCTTCGCCTCGTCAACCTCGAACCTGGTTCCTTCGATATAGTTCGAGAAATACGCTTCAAAAAATGCAAAGTTCCGAAAAGCAGCCCTGGTATTGTTCCTATCTGGACGAATAGGAAATTCCCTCTGCCGAAGACCAATAAAAACCTGCTCGAATAATTTCAGCCTATGCGAATCATAGGGCAATCCAAAAGCCCTGGCTTGAGCAAGTGGAGAACTCAAAATCCTGGATGGACGAGTTGCCATTAACGCACTGATGATCTTATTCAACCTCTCGAACTCAGAATCCATACCCAAATTCCTGCTAACCTGTTTTGCATCATCCCTAATTTGATTCAGTTTGTCTTCACCATGTACTTGTATGATCTGTTCCAGTTTCTCTTCAATAAGGTCAAGGGGTAATGTTTTTGATTCATCGCCTTTTTTCCTCGATGTCTGCAAATTCTCCAGGAAGGCCCTTGCCTGACTTGAGACATAGAGTTCGCCTATAAACCTGTTATCGCTTTCCTGAGGCCCGGGGCCATTCAAGAAATGAAGGGTTAGCCCCGGTAATTGAATGTTCTTGGTATAACTGTATGTGAGAAAAATATGTCCGCCGGGAGTTGGTTTGAATTCCAGGGCTGAACGGTGGGAAAGTACAGCGCCCGGGTATTGACGACCCAAAATGACAAAGAGATTTCTCCGGACGATTTCTTCAGCCGTGTCCTGTAATTTACCTGAGTAGATCCGTGGTGCGATCTTCTTGATCTTACCTTGCTTCTCCAGAGAGGTGATCTGCCTGGAGACTTCAGGATCCGAGGAGCCAAAAATCAGTTCTTGAAGATGTATTGGTAAATTTTTTTCCATTATAACCGAAAAAGAATACCATAATTACAATTTTTTTCCATTATAATGAAATTTTACACAATTCTTTTCTACTATAGAGCGATTCAAGGCATTGATTTACAAATTTTTTCTATTAACGATCCTGCTCCCAAGCAAGCACGTTTAGATATAAAATGTAGAAATCAAGTCAAGTAGTCCACAGACACCGGCACCAATGATAATTACCCAGGAAATCCAGTCTACGAACTCATTGTTTCTGTGTTTGAGAAACAAAACATGAAGCCCCAGATGCACGATCATGAAAATATCCAATCCCTTTATAAACGCTTCTGTGTCTTGGTCAGCAGTCAGTCTCCAAAATATGTAATAGAAAATAGGAATTTGTGCGAATACAAATATTCGCAGTCCCAACTTCCCAGAAAGCAATGAAAGCCCGGGAAAGATTCGCCACTCCCTGCAACGCATCGCGTCCATTTCGTGCATGATCAAAAATGAAAGTCCTAAATAAAAGAAGATATGTCCAGGCATAATACTGCATTCAAATCTAAATAAATCTTTTAAGGTATAAGAATACAAGTCAGCACCCTTTGCCAAAACCATATAGATGTTCCTATGAATACCATCGTATCTTAGGGAAGAAGAACCACTTAAACCAGACGCTATGCCTGCAACTACCAGATTTACTGTTATTTTATTTTTTATCTTAATGACGGGATCTTCAGAAACTATGGGACAATCAAAAGACATGACACCAGAACAGGTTGTTCAGGCAAACCTGGATTGCTATAACAGACGGGATATCGACGGGTTCATGAGCTATTTCAGCCCGGACATCAAGATGTATAATTTCGGGGACAATAGCGTCACTATCGACGGCTTGGAACAATACCGGAAAGTATATAAGGAACTGTTCGACCTTTCACCCAACCTACATTCAACCATTGTCAAGCGGATCACCTTTGACAACAAGGTGATTGACCACGAAAGCATCGTGGGCCGGCGCGGATCGGATGGCATATTTGAAATCGTCCTGATCTATGAGGTCAAGGGCAATAAGATCTATAAGATCACGGCCATTAGGAAGTGATTGTGCCTTCCATATCCTATTGGCCAGGTTAACATTCAGGTAAGCTATCAAAACGTTATCTTTCTCTCTCGTTGTTAATTTGCTGCACCAAAAACTCCTGCCCAAAAGTAAGCTTCTTTGCCAATGCACTATTCGGTTCAATTACTCTCCAAAATGGGGTGATCTCTTTCAAACTTCTACCCCGCTGCCATTCTTCATAACTCGCTTCCGCTACAATTCTTAAGAAAATTCCTGTAGTTACGGGACAAGTAAAATCAGCATTGTGTTGCAAGGCAAGGTCTTTCCGTAAAGTCTTTGTATCCACACGCCTACCAAATCCAATCTCCCGAATATACCGGTCGATAATTCCCGGAGTAGCGATAAACATACAGCTGTCTGCAGGAATGTCTGCAAAATCAAAATCTACTCGCTTGATCTGTGGCGCCCTATCCTCATTTAACTTATCCTGCCAAGTTTTTCGCTTTGTCATTCTATTCTCCCAATTCTTTTTTTAAATCTGCCATATATACATCCATTGCCTTGCCAAGATCAACAAACACCAGACTCATAACCCTAAGTAATGGCTTCTCAACAGTAATTACTTCTTTGAAAACAACTTTTGACCCTGTTGGGGTCTGTTCAAAAGTACCAACCCAATAACCATTGAAAGCTTCTGGTTCAACTATCTGAATTTCAAAATGTTGACCCTGAACCTTACGCCTTACCTTAAAGGTAATTGGCACACCTTTTCTGGGAACTTCTGTCCATGTGTCTGGGTCAATAACTTCAATCCTCAGAACATCACTACGCCACTTTGTTTGACTACTGACATCAGTTACTACTTGATATATCTTGTCTCTGGGACTTTTGAAGTTGGCAGACCGAACAAACTCCCTTTGCTTTGGCAGGAATAATCCAACTATAAACAATAAGGCGACTAATGCTAAAACAGATAAAATAACGACTATCATCCTTTTTCTCATGGCGGTTAAGGTTTTCTCGAATGACAATGCAATTTTACCAATGATTATTCACCTCCATTTGACATTTCTTGCTATTTGATCGGCACATAAAAATCAGTAACATAGCTATCAGGCTTGTAAAAAGGCGGAGACTTTATATACCATTCCAGAGAAGGTTTGTCAGCCAGTTCCCAACCTTTATCAAACAGACAGACATTATAGATGTAGTCATAGACCGAATAGAAATTCTCGTACGGTCCCCTGTACCGGAATATGGCAAATTTACCACCTTCAATTTTCTTGTAACCGATCTCGCCTTTTGGCTGAATTGGCTTGCTGACCATTACACAAGCGTCAAAACGGATCTTATCTTCAACTGTCAGATCTGGATTGTCGTAAACTATTCCTAGTGTGGTAGGTGTCAATTTCAAAACCAAATGAGTGGCGGCCCAAAGCATAAGTCGCTGAAAAGAAGCTGTCACTTTATCATAAGATCCCGTATGGCGGATATAAGCTAAATGCAACTCCGGGATATGGACCACCCTCGACTCCTCAACGTTCAATGTTTCCAAGCTTTCGAAGTTCTTGAGGTATTCCGTTCTCTTCCTTAAAACCACTTCCTGAATAGACTCCCTGTATTCCTGAGGTGTGATCTGAAAATGTTTTTTAAACGCTCTGGAAAAGGTTTCGTGGTTCTCATAACCATTTTCAAGAGCAATATATCCGATATCGTCATCTGAATGCTTTAACCGCATTGCAGATCGTTCGATTTTTAGTCGGGTTAAAAACTCCTTAACTGTTTCTCCGTTGAACGATTTAAAAATTCTATGAAAATGAAACTCTGATAAAAGTGCTTCCTTGGCTACATCTTTCAAAAGCATTCTCTTGTCAAGATTACTCTCCATGAAAAATATGGCTCTATTCAGGCTTTCAAGATATAATTCTCTAGTTTCCTTCATATTACCCAAAATTACACCTTACTTCAAATCCGTGGATATCAGCCCATACCTAATGCGCCCACGCCCAATGCCATGAGCGACGAGTTTCCGATACAGGTTCTTCTTTGTATAGCCTTGCAATATTACAGCGTTATCTCCGCATAACACAACGCCTCATATAGAGATCCTGTTTGCCCGCTCTACGAGAAGCTGGTGCAATTGCTCGAAATTCGCCTGCAGGGCATTGGAAGAAATGCTGATGGGAGAACCATAGGAACTGTGGTTCACTTTCACCATCGCTTTAGTGATGGGGTTAGTGATCCTGTTGATATATGTTTCGGGGTTGCTGACAACCAGGATCAGGAAGCGCTGGCTGGCCACTTGGGTGGTCTTTATGCTTTCGATATCCCTCCAGGGGATGAAACCGGCTGACACTGCGCTGGAGTTATCCGTAATCCCTTCATCGCTGATCACCAGCCCGGGTTTGTTATCCCTCAGTTTGGGCAATAACCTGATCACCACAAAACCAAAAAACAAAACGCCGGCCCCTCCAGCCATCTTGGCCAAATAACCTGATGAAGTTGGCGTCACCAGCATCAATATGCCGATGGCCACAAAAGCGAGCGCGCCAATAAAGCTTAGGACGAGTTTCCTCTTGCTCAATGGAATCTCGATGACTTTCTCTATAGACATAGAACTGATTAAAGCGTACGCATTACTTTGATCAGCTCAGTTTGCCGACGCTTTCTTATACCCGCTGTTTACTATAACTATTTTCAATTGCTCTGCCGGTGCATCTATGGTAGTAGTGCCAGCATATTGGGTGCCATCGGGAAGATCGCTGTAGGCTACATTAAACAGTACTTTCTGATCCGGTTTGTCCAAATAAGTATTGACGTCCATCATCATTAACTTTTGACTGGCAGTATTGATGCCCAGGGCAAGCAGGTCACCTTTAACCTTATAATCCGGACAGCTAAGTTTTAACTTCTTGCCGGGTTCCAAAACCTGCACAGAGGTTTTACCCGAACCAAACAATTCCTGGATTTTCGCGGCGTCCGGTGGCAGATAGGTACGAACTTTAGTCATAGCCTTCTCTATATAAGCGGACATATCATCTTTCTTGTTTTCGGCCATTTTACCCCTTACTCCACCCTTTGCTTTTTCCTTTGTCCCGCCGCCGACTTCCACTTTGGTTAATTTGCCGTCAACGCTGTAATAACATCGATTTGTCTTAACTGATTTCTGCTCACCTTTATAAAAGGTGGTGGTGGTCTCTTGCCACTCGTAATTGACCAAATTTGATTTACTGGTAGCAAGATTCTTTTTAACCATGCCAATAACCTCCTTCATATCTGGCTGTTGGGCAAATAATCCTGCGTTAAAGCCAAGTATTAACATCGCGGACAATAAAAATCTATTTTTCATGCTTCTTTGATTAATTATTTTTTTAATGTGCCATTCAGCATCCACAAAACAGCCTGCACAAATATCGTCAAATGACCATTAAACGCTTACAAAGGATGATTCAAAATACTACAATCATCCGTCACTGTTTTGTAACTTAACATATCCCCTCATCCTTCAGACACTATGGAACTAATACTCAAGCTTCACACCTTGTTCAGACTGATTGATGGCAAAGATGATCTGGGCCTCTGTAAACTTTGACTTTTTCATGTGCAATGCTTCATTTCTAAGCTATG
>JBBAJN010000049.1:0-19431 GCA_040404045.1 Chitinophagaceae bacterium | reverse complement strand
TCTTTTTCTTTGTGCCCCTGGTATTCTGGACAAGTGGCATCAGGAAAGATGCGCTGATCTTCCTGTCTGCGGGACTATTCTTTTATGGCTTACAGCGGTTTCTCCAGCAGGGAAAAAAAACTTACCTGCTCCTGACCGGGGCGGCCCTTTTTCTGCTCTTCCTCAACCGGAGCTTTATAGGTCTGAGCGTGCTTCCCCCCGCAGTGGCCTGGATCATTTCCCATTACCGTGGTATTAAGCCATTGCGAACATTCTTCTTCGTTTATGCGATATCATCGATCGTTTTTTTTCTATCGTCCCATATTGGCCCGGTTGATCTTCCGGGGGCCTTTGTCAGGCGGCAGTCTGATTTCCTGGCCCTGAAAGGCGGCTCATTTGTGCATTTGGATAAACTTGAACCTGACCCGATATCCTTTCTACGGATCCTGCCACAGGCACTGAACCATGTGTTCCTGAGACCCGTTCCGGGGGAGCGACCGGGTATACTGTCATGGTTCTCGGGAATCGAGACTTATTTTGTACTGCTGATCTTCCTGTTGTCATTTATGCGGCCGGACAAGAACATCAGGATCCTGTCCAGCGCGCCCATGCTCGCCATCCTGTTCTTTGCGATCACCAATTATCTTTTCATTGGTTACACCATTCCTTTCCTTGGCGCCACGGTGAGGTACCGGATCATTTTCGAAAGCCTTCTGCTTGCCGTTTCTGTTACCCGTATACGATGGAAAGCTATACTCCCTCAGAAAATATATAAAATATTACTATAATATTTATTATTTGGAGCTATAGCTGCCATTGAACGGATCTTTTGCACTTTTTACTTCATATTTTCCACATTTCGAACATTAAAACATTGTCGTTTCGGTAAAAAACCGGACATTCGCATCTCCTAAAATTTACAACATGCAGTCGCTACGTTTCAAAGCAATCGACAATTTAACTGCTGGTGGCGAGGTTAAAGAAGCCTCTTCAACCAGGATCACCGCCATTTTTGGCGAGAATGTTTTTTCCCTGAAAACAGCCCGGGAATACCTGAGTGACGAAGCGTACAAGAGCCTGGTCAGTTCCATGAAATCAGGACATCGGGTGGATCGTACCATGGCGAGCCAGATCGCTGCGGGTATCAGGAAATGGGCGGAATCGAAAGGTGTTACCCATTTTACCCACTGGTTCCAACCGCTGACCGGTACCTCTGCTGAAAAGCACGATTCATTCTTCACCCTGAAGTCTGACGGAACCCCGCTTGAGCAGTTTGAAGCCGATGCTCTGGTTCAACAGGAGCCTGACGCATCTTCTTTCCCCAGTGGTGGCCTGAGGGCAACTTTCGAAGCCCGTGGTTACACTGCTTGGGACCCAAATTCTCCGGCATTCGTCATGGAGATCGGCAACGGCAAAACGCTTTGCATCCCAACGATCTTCGTTTCGTATACAGGCGAGGCACTGGATTATAAAGCCCCGCTCCTGAAATCAATTGAAGCCCTGAACAAGGCTGCCGTTGAAGTATGCAATTATTTTGACCGAAACGTGACCCAGGTATATGCTACCCTGGGATGGGAGCAGGAATATTTCGTGATCGATGAAGGACTTGCCAACGCCCGTCCCGATATTGTTATGACCGGAAGAACAGTATTCGGACATGCTCCGGCCAAAGGCCAACAGTTGGAAGACCACTATTTCGGATCAATCCCGGAGCGTGTGTATGCCTACATGAGGGACTTCGAAAATGAGTCGTACAAATTAGGTATCCCCCTCCGTACACGCCACAATGAAGTTGCGCCTGCCCAGTTCGAGTGCGCGCCGATCTTCGAAGAGCTCAACCTGGCCGTTGACCATAATACCCTGCTGATGGATGTGATGAACAGGGTTGCAAAAAGGCACAAACTGAAAGTTCTGCTGCACGAGAAGCCATTCGCAGGCATCAACGGTAGCGGTAAGCACAATAACTGGAGTATGGCTACCAACACCGGTGTGAACCTCCTGGCTCCCGGTAAAACGCCAAAGACCAACCTCATGTTCCTGGCATTCTTCGTAAACACGATCAAAGCGGTACATGACCATTCTGACCTCATGAGATCAGCCATCGCATCTGCGGGTAACGATCATCGCCTTGGTGCAAACGAAGCCCCTCCTGCCATCATCTCCGCCTACATCGGCCAGTACCTGAACAATGTGCTGAACGAAGTGGAAAGCAGGGTTGGCGATAAGTTCGACGAGCAGGACGAAGTGATGCTGAAGCTCGATATCCATAAGAGCATTCCTGAACTCCTGCTGGACAACACGGACCGTAACAGGACCTCTCCTTTCGCTTTCACCGGTAACAAATTCGAATTCAGGGCCGTAGGTTCAGAAGCGAATTGCGCAAACGGTATGACCGTGTTGAACACGATCATGTCAGAAACGCTGACCAAGTTCAAGAAAGAAGTGGATGCCCTGATCGAGAAAGGCGACAAGAAGGAAGTGGCCATCATGCATGTGATCAAAGAATACATCACCGCTGCGAAGAAAGTAATATTCGAAGGCGACGGTTACAGCGAAGAATGGCAGCAGGAAGCAGCAAAGCGTGGTTTGCCGAACGTGAAAACTACGCCCCTCGCGCTCGACGCCATGGTGACAAACAAAGCCAAAAAGCTGTTCGAAAGCTTCAAGATCTACACCCATGCAGAGCTTGAGGCCCGCCACGAGATCGAACTGGAGAAGTATATCAAGCGTGTACAGATAGAAGGAAGGGTTATCGGTGACCTGGCAGGCAATCATATCCTGCCCGCCGCGATCCGCTACCAGAATGAACTGATCACCAATATCAGAGGTCTGAAAGACCTTGGTATCGAGGGCTCTTCATACACTGCCCAGATGAACGTGCTGAAAGAGATTTCTGAGCATATCAACAAAGTGCAGACACTGGTCGAGGAAATGACGGAAGCCCGTAAAGAGGCAAACGCCATTGCCCATTCAAGGGAGAAAGCCATCGCTTACTGCGAGAAGGTGAAGCCTTATTTCGATTCGATCAGGTATAGCGTAGACAAACTCGAATTACTTGTTGACGATTCGCTCTGGGAGCTTCCAAAATACAGGGAGTTACTGTTCCTCAGATAAAGAAGGTAGTGATTATAAAAAAGACCCGGGAAACCGGGTCTTTTTTTATAACATCTTAAAGCTATCCATGAACTTGGTCGTGAAGTTCCCCTTTTTGAAATCTTCGTTCTTCAGCAGTTGCTGGTGGAAGGGAATAGTGGTTTTTACCCCTTCGATCACATACTCGCTCAATGCCCTGCTCATGGTGTTGATGGCTTCCTCACGGGTACGTGCAACCGCTATGATCTTCGCGATCATGGAATCGTAATAAGGGGGAATGGTGTAACCCGCATATACGTGCGAATCTACACGGATGCCATGGCCACCAGGCTGGTGCATAACGGTGATCTTTCCCGGGCTTGGCCGGAAATCCATATAGGGATCCTCAGCGTTGATCCTGCATTCGATGGCATGCATCGACGGATAGTAATTGACACCGGAAATGGCTTCCCCTGAAGCGATCTTAATCTGTTCCTTGATCAGGTCAAAATTGGTCACTTCTTCGGTCACGCAATGCTCAACCTGGATTCGGGTATTCATCTCCATGAAATAGAAGTTCCGGTGTTTGTCCACCAGGAATTCTATCGTACCCACACTTTCATAACCGATCGCAGACGCTGCCTTAACAGCTGCGGCACCCATTTTTTCCCTGAGTTCGGGCGTCATGAAAGGAGAAGGGGATTCCTCCACGAGTTTCTGGTGCCTGCGCTGGATAGAGCAATCCCTTTCACTTAAGTGACAAACGGTGCCGTAGCGGTCACCCGCAACCTGTATCTCGATATGCCGGGGGTCTTCCACGAATTTCTCCATGTAGATACCATCGTTCTTAAATGAAGCCCCTGCTTCCGTTTTGGCCGTATTGTAGGCTTTCTCTACTTCAGATTCTTCCCATACCACCCGCATACCCTTACCCCCACCGCCAGCAGTTGCCTTCAGGATAACGGGGTAGCCGATCTCCTTCGCCAATGCCTTGGCTTCATCAACGCTGGTGAGCAGGCCGTCGCTGCCGGGAATCACCGGAACTCCTGCCCTGATCATAGTCTCCTTGGCCGTGATCTTATCCCCCATGGAACGGATCTGGTCAGGCGTGGGACCGATAAACTTTATATTGTACTCACCGCAAATCTCTGCAAACTTGGCATTCTCAGCCAGGAATCCATAGCCGGGATGCACTGCGTCTGCATTAGTGATCTCTGCCGCGGCCATTAAATGAGGTATGTTCAGGTATGATTCACTGCTTGACGGGCGGCCGATGCAAACGGCTTCGTCAGCGAATTTTACGTGGAGGCTGTCTTTATCCGCTGTTGAATACACAGCAACGGTCTTTATGCCCATTTCCCTGCAGGTACGAATTACCCGCAAAGCAATTTCACCTCTGTTTGCAATCAATATCTTCTTGAATCCAGAAATTGAGTTTTTCGTCATAATGGACCTGGAGGAAATGTGATAAATATGGGAATTGTCTTAGTGTGGCAGACGGACCGCTATGCGGGATCTACCAGGAACAACGGCTGGTCATATTCAACCGGTGAAGCGTCTTCCACCAGGATCTTCACGATCTTGCCGGATACTTCGCTTTCAATTTCATTGAAGAGTTTCATGGCTTCAATAATACAGACCACCTTACCCGGGGTCACCTCATCACCCACCTCAGCAAATAATGGCTTATCGGGGGAAGGCCTCCTGTAAAAGGTTCCGATCATTGGACTCTTAATGGTAATGTAGTTGTCATTTTTCGCGTCGGCGGCAGGCGCAGCTGCGGCCGGGGCAGCAGCCGCTAACTGAGGCAATGGCGCAGCGGCATATACAGGCTGGGGCTGATGGGCCGGAGCCGGAGCATAGGTCACCTTTTCGTCTTTCTTTTGCTTTATGGTGATCTTGAAATCCTTTTCTTCTATAGTCAGTTCGCCGATATTGGACTTATTGATCATTTTGATCAGGTCCTGAATTTGTCTGAAATCCATGGAAGCTGTTTTTATCGTTTGGTTGCGGCCTTAAAAGACGGCTAAGATAAGCATCTTCTCATTTCATCAACGCTTTATTTTTCGGAAAAACGAATAAAAAATGGGCAAAAACTCTCAATTTTTGCCCATTTCTACTTAAAAAAGTTGATTTTTTACTCTTTTACCCTTTCCACGTATTCACCCGTTTTCGTGTTGATCCGGATCACGTCGCCTTCATTTACAAACAAGGGAACCATTACCGTTGCCCCGGTCTCAACAGTTGCCTGTTTCAGGGTACGGGTGGCCGTATCACCCCTGAGACCAGGCTCAGAGTAAGTGATTTTTGAAATAATCTTATCCGGCAGTTCCACGGACATGGGAAGTTCGGTTTCTGTATTGATCAGCACGGATACCTGCTGCCCATCCACCAGGAACTGGGGAGCATCTATCAGGCTTTCGGCAACCGTAACCTGCTCAAAAGTCTCACTATCCATAAAGCTGTACCCGCTTTCATCCTTGTACAGATACTGGTAGTCCTTACGTTCTACCCTTACCGGGAAGATGGAATCCCCTGAATTCCAGGTTTTCTCAATGGTCCTGGCGTTGTCGACGCCTTTCAGCCTGGCCCACACTTTTGCGGCGGCCCTGGCCGTTTTGTTCTCCCCAAATTCCACAACGGTATACAAACTGCCGTCTAGTTTCAGGATCATTCCCCTGCTGATATCTGATGTATTAGCCATAATGTGTTTATTAACGGTTTCGGGCGGCAAAACTAAGTAAAAATAATCTGTTCCAGATTTTACATTTTTTTAGATAATTCATCTGGCCATTACGAATACCTTTGGCAAAATATCTGGATGAGGATTTTTACCCTGCTGATTTTTTTATTGTCTCCTTTTTTATCCCAATCGCAGGATACGGACGCCCCATACCTGAAGAATCCTACCCTTCCTAATTTCAGTATCCTGCAGGAAGACAGTTCAAGCTGGTTCACCAACAGGGATATCAGAAAAGGGGTCCCGGTTATCATCATGCTGTTCAGTCCGGACTGCGACCATTGCCGGGAGCAAACGACCATTTTGACCAAAAACATGGGCAAACTGAAAAACACCGAGATCGTGATGTCGTCTTTCCAGCCCGTTTCCAAAATCAGGGAGTTCTGCAGGGAGTTCGACCTTCATAAATATCCCAATGTCCATATCGGGCGCGACGTGAAATATTTTTTCGGTCCGTTTTACCGAATCAAGTATGCCCCACTGTTAGCCGTGTATGACAAGGATGGCAACTTCGTGAAAATCTTCGAAGGTGATACAAAAATTGATAAACTACTGGAAGCCACCCTGCATTCCCCACATTAGTCACATTCCCTACATTATTGGTATTCATCTTGGCACTCTTATATATCTTTGCAAACTAAATTATAAACAATGAAAGTAACCGTCGTTGGTGCAGGTGCTGTAGGCGCTACATGTGCCGATAATATTGCCAGAAGAGAGATCTGTCATGAACTTGTATTGCTTGATATCAAAGAAGGTCTGGCCGAAGGGAAGGCACAGGATATGATGCAGACCGCTACATTGCTCGGGTTTGACACGAGGATCACAGGTAGCACCAATGACTACTCAAAAACCGCAGGCAGCGATGTGGTGATCATCACATCGGGTATTCCCAGGAAGCCGGGCATGACCAGGGAAGAACTGATCGGCACAAATGCCGGCATCGTGAAAGGGGTCTGCGAGAATATCCTCAAGTACTCACCAGAAGCCATCATAGTGGTGATCAGCAACCCCATGGACACCATGACGCAACTGGCACTCCAGTCAACCGGATTGCCTAAGAACCGGATCATCGGCATGGGGGGTATCCTGGATAGCAGCAGATTCAAGTACCAGCTCAGCCAGAGGCTGAACTGCAGCCCTGCCGACCTCAATGCAGTGGTTGTAGGTGGCCATGGTGATACCACCATGATCCCCCTGATCAGGCTGGCCACATGGAACAGCATTCCTGTAACGGATTTCCTGGATACCGATACCCAAAAACAAGTTGTAGCGGATACCATGGTGGGTGGTGCCACACTGACCAAACTGATCGGCACTTCTGCCTGGTATGCCCCAGGGGCAGCGGGAGCTGCACTGGCGGAAGCCATCCTCAGGGATGAGAAAAAGCTTTTCACCTGCTGCGTGGCGCTTGATGGCGAGTACGGCCAGAAAGATATCTGCCTTGGAGTACCGGTGATCATTGGCAGAAATGGATGGGAAAAGATTGTGGAGTGTGACTTGAACGCAGAAGAGCAGGACCTTTTCAATAAGAGTGCTGAAGCTGTCAGAAGCATGAACGACGTGTTGAAAACACTTTAATTATTTACCAGACTTATACATGAAATGGGAACCCGTGGTTCCCATTTTTGTTTTTACAACTTGATCGTCGCAGCCTTTGAGATCTTATCCAGGTCATGCTCCTCCATGCATTTGAAGTGTCCCAACGGGCATTGATCATACCCTATCTTGGAACAGGGCCGACATGTCAAACCCGGCACTTCGGCCATATAGGTATGCTCGCGATGCCCCGAATATGGATACATGCCAAAACCCGGAATGGTATTTCCCCATACGGATACGATCGGCTTGTTGAAAGCCGCAGCAATATGCATCAGCCCCGTATCATGGGTAATGATACTACGGGCCTGTCTGACCAGTGAGGCAGACTGGTGGAGGTTGAATTTACCACACGCGTTAAACACTTTTTGGGGCGCTACATCACGGATCTTTTCGCCATTGGCCATATCTTCCTTACCACCCAGCAACACCACGCCCCCATCCAGTTTCTGTACCAACTCCTGCAACTTTCTCAGCGGCAGTCTTTTCGTGGCATGGGCAGCACCGATCACGATCCCCGTATAATCACGGAAAGGAATAGACGCCAGGTCCACTTCATCGTCCTCCGGGATAAAATAGTCCAGCCCCTTCCCATCATTCACTACGCCGAGGTGCCGGACTGTATCCATGTACCGGTCTACGATATGCACATCGGGCAGACGGTTGATCTTAAATCTCACCATCAGCCATTTTTCCAAATTCAGTTTAGAGAAAGATTGTGATCGAACGCCGAGACCGAACTTCACGCGGGCCGATCTGAGGTTGCTGTGGAGATCGATCACCCTGTCAAAATCTTCCACCTTCAACGCGTGGATCAGGGAGCCGAGGTCCTTATCCAGCACATGCACTTTGTCCACGTAAGGATTAGCCTCCAGTATGTTTGCAAAAGCCTTTTTTGTCAGGTAGTGTAATTCTGCCCCCGGAACTTGCTGCTTGAGGCACCGCAACACAGGTGTCGTCAGCACTATGTCTCCAATGGATGAGAACCTGATCACAAGGAATTTCATGCTATTTTTCTATATAATCAAGATCCTTGTGAAATGTTTCCTCAGTAAAATAGACAGAAACAAGACCAATAAGGATCACAATAATACCGGTGATGATCCCGCTTTGCACCAGTCCCCAGTTCCACGACTTCTGGAACGTATCCATGAACATGAGGTTGATGATGGGCAATGCACCCCGCACCATATTTGGAATGGTAGTCGCCGCAGTGGCACGCAGGTTGGTACCGAAC
Organism: Chitinophagaceae bacterium; assembly: GCA_040404045.1. Lineage (GTDB taxonomy): Bacteria > Bacteroidota > Bacteroidia > Chitinophagales > Chitinophagaceae > Pollutibacter. The sequence continues at coordinate 10,804 of JBBAJN010000049.1, read as the reverse complement.
TGCTCTGCGCCCATGGTGACAAAAATGGCCCAGAAACCCGTACTGAAACCCAACATACCGCAGATCAGATACATGGACGTGTCGGTATTATTCAGCGGGCTGAAATAAGCCACAACGGATAGTGCGCTGAGCAGATAAAACAGGTATAAAGCTTTCTTGCGGCTCTTGAAATACTGGCTCACAAACCCGATCAGGATATCACCTGTGGCAATACCAACATAGGCATACATGATGGCCTTGCCTGAATCGATACCGTTGGGGCCATAGATGGCACTCGCGAACCGGTTGCTGAGGTTGACCAGAATACCGATCACATACCAGGTAGGCAATCCTATGAGGATGGCCAGCATATACTTCCTGAACCTGGCGCTGTTGTTAAAAAACATAAGAAAGTTACCGCGGGACACGCCGGCAGATTTGACTGAATGGAACATGCCGCTTTCCGCAACACTGATCCTGAGCAAGAGGAGTGCAATTCCCAATCCACCACCGATCTTGTAACAGAGCCGCCAGTCTTCCGTACCCTGATAAATGAAATAGGCGAAGACTGCGCCAAACAAACCTATACCGGCTACCAGCGAAGTGCCAATACCCCTTTTATTCTTTGGGAGCAGCTCGCTTACCAGTGTTATGCCTGCGCCCAATTCCCCTGCCAGGCCCACTCCTGCTACAAAGCGTGCGGTGGCATATTGGTCCACGGTAGTGACATATCCGGTCAGAAAATTGGCAACAGAATACAGCATGATGGAGCCGAACAATACGCTAAGCCGGCCCTTCTTGTCGCCCATGACGCCCCAGATCATTCCACCGATCAGGAGACCTACCATTTGCCAGTTGATGATCCTTGTACTGGCCGCGATCATGTCAGCATCGGCCACATTCAATCCTCTAAGGCTGGGTTCCCTGACTATCGTAAAAAGAAGTAGATCGTATATGTCAACAAAATATCCCAGTGCAGCAACAATAACAGCAATGTTGAGGATCGAGTGCTGTGGTTTCGCCATGTGTATGATTTATGAATGGTCTTCTGTATGGGTATGTTTATTGCCACCCTTTACCAGTTTCCAGATCACGGGCAGCGTGGTGATCAACACAATGCCGAGAACGATGAATTCCAACCTTTCCTTAAGGTCGAACTGGAAGGTATTTAGAAAGAAAATATACAGGTAATGGCCCGCGAACAACATCGAAATGGCCCAGGCCACGCAGCCAACTACATTGAAGAAAGTGAACCTCTTCTTATCCATTTCCACGATACCGGCGATGATGGGCGCAAAGGTCCTTATAATGGGCAGGAACCTGGCGAAAATGATCGCGCCACCGCCGTGCTTATCATAAAACTCCTTGGCCGCATACAAATGCTTCTTCTTAAAAAAGAATGTATCCTTTCGCTTAAACAGGTATGGACCACTCTTTGCGCCAAACCAGTAACCAACCATGTTCCCTGCCACGCCGGCTGTAACCACCAATACAGTGAGCAGCACCAGGTCTGCAAATTCGTTGCCGGTGCTGTGTATTTCTGCGGCTAGCTCTGAACTGTAAATGCCGGCAACAAAAAGCAAGGAATCACCCGGCAGGAAAAAACCCGCAAACAATCCGGTCTCCGCGAAAACGATAAAAAGGAATAACCACAGTCCTCCGTTCTGGATATAAAACTCGGGATTCAACAGGTCTCTAAAACTGATCTCTAACAACTCAAGCATTTCTTCTTCTTATTATAATTCTTCAACTGAGGTCAATTCTACAGGATTTGTCAATTCGCCTTCCCATTTACTTACAGCCGTTGTTGCAAGGGCGTTCCCGATCACATTGGTCATACTTCTGAACATGTCGCAAAAATGATCAATGGGAAGGATCAGGGCAATACCCTCCGGGGGGATATTGAACATGGCGCAAGTGGCTGTAACCACTACCAGGGAGGCCCTGGGAACGCCAGCTATCCCCTTGCTGGTCAGCATCAGTACCAGGAGCATGGTCAGCTGTGTGGGTAGGTCGAGGGGCACATTGTATACCTGGGCAATAAAGATACTGGCGAAGGTCATATACATCATGCTACCGTCCAGATTGAAGCTATAACCCAGGGGAAGGATGAAGGAAACGATTTTATTCTTGCAGCCAAAAGCCTCCAGTTCTTCCACGAGCTTTGGGAAAACTGCTTCACTGCTGGTAGTACTGAAGGCGATCGCTAAGGGGTTGGTTATCCTTTTGATCAGTTCAAAAAGCCTTGGTCCCAAAATGATATATCCAACAATCAGCAAAAGCACCCAAAGTGAGGCAATGCCCACGAGAAATGCCCCGAAATATTTCAGGTAAACGAAAACGATGCTTTGGATACCATACGTAGCAACTACCGCGGCAAGCGCACCGAATACACCCAGGGGCGCAAAGTTCATGACATAGCCAACCATTTTCAAAATGATCTGGGCCACAACGTCCAAGGCATGCAGAACCGGCTTGGCTTTCTCCCCCAACTGGGCCATGGCAATACCGAAAAAGATCGAAAACACAACGATCTGCAGGATCTCATTGGTGGCCATAGCTTCCACGATACTCTTGGGGAACAGGTGATTGACGAAATCAACGATGGAAAATGCATTGGTTTTCCCAATCACATCACTGGCCGCGGACATATCAGCTCCCTCCGGAGCAAAACCTACACCAGGCTTAAACAGGTTAACCCAAAACATCCCAATGAGCAGGGAGATCAATGAGGCGCTTATGAACCAAAGCAGTGCTTTGCCCCCTACCCGGCCAACGGTCTTCAGATCCCCGAGTTTGGCGATCCCCACCACCAGTGTTGAAAAAACCAGCGGGGCGATGATCATCTGGACCAGCCTTAGGAAGATGGTCGTCAGCACCTTTAACTGGGGGGAAATCTTTGCTATATAGGCGGGCGATGCATTGATATGAATAAGGTAGCCAATGATGACACCAACCACCATGGAAAGCAGGATATAAACCGTTAAACGGTTGCCTTTTTGCATAGGTCGCAATATAATCAATTCATGGTACTGTTCATGTCTGCCGGGCGATTAGTGTTTTTATAAAATGAATGTTTGGTGAAATGCGGAATTCTTTATCTTTCCAAATTCTAATATTGGCCATAATTTATTAATAAAACGTATGAGTTTATTCAGAACCAAGGATCTTGAAGCCATGCTGGCCCACACCAAAGACGAGGAAAAGGGGTTAAAGAGAACCCTGGGTGCAGGTAACCTGGTAGCATTGGGAATTGGCGCGATCATTGGCGCTGGACTTTTTGTAAGGACTGCTGCTGCCGCCGGTCAGGCTGCTGGTCCGGGCGTTACCCTTTCCTTCATCATTGCCGCCATCGGATGCGCTTTTGCGGGACTGTGTTATGCTGAGTTCGCCGCTATGATCCCTATCGCCGGAAGCGCTTATGCCTATTCTTATGTGACCATGGGTGAAATGATCGCCTGGATCATCGGCTGGGCCCTTATCATGGAATATGCCCTAGGTGCAGCCACCGTTTCCATCGCCTGGAGTGAATACTTAAATAAACTGCTTGGAGGGGCAATACCATATGAATGGTCGCACTCGCCTTTTGAGTCCATCACCGTAGATGGTGTCACCACATCCGGCATCATGAATATCCCCGCTTTGTTCATCCTGTTGTTGCTGACCCTGCTTCTCATCAGGGGTACGCAGGAGTCTGCCATGGTGAATGCGATCATCGTTTTCATCAAAGTAGCGATCGTACTGATCTTTATTGCCGTGGGATGGCAATTCATTGAGCCTGCTAATCACACTCCCTACCTGATCCCGGAAGGAACGCCCGGACATGAAGGGGTATTTAAACATGGATGGGGCGGCGTACTTGGTGGTGCTGCTATTGTATTCTTTGCGTTCATCGGATTTGACGCCGTTTCCACTGCTGCACAGGAAGCCAAGAACCCCGCCCGCGATATGCCGATCGGTATTCTCGGTTCCCTCGTAGTGTGTACGATCTTATATATTTTATTTGGCCATGTACTGACAGGCGTTGCGCCTTATACGGATTTCACCGATCCTACAAAAGGACAGGAAGCGTCAGTGGCCTATGCCATATCTAATTATATGCACGGATACAACTGGCTGGCAACGGGCGTTACTGTAGCCATCCTCGCCGGTTTCTCTTCGGTGATCCTGGTAATGCTGATGGGCCAGAGCAGGATATTCTACACCATGAGTAACGACGGGTTGATCCCCAAAGCCTTTGGCGATCTCCATCCCCGGTTTAAGACCCCTTACAAAGCCAACTGGATCCTGTTCGTGTTCGTTGGTGCATTTGCCGCGTTTGTACCCGGCCATATGGCTGGTGACCTGACCTCGTTCGGAACCCTGTTTGCCTTTGTGCTGGTTAGTCTCGGGGTCTGGATCATGCGCAGGAAAAATCCTGACATGATCCGTCCTTTCAAAACGCCGCTGGTTCCGCTTGTACCGATCCTCGGCGCGGTGATCTGCCTGGGCATGATTGTAGCCATCGATATCAGGACACTGAAATTCGCCCTGGCCTGGATGGTCATTGGCCTGTTGGTGTATTTCCTTTACAGCCGCAAGAAAAGCAAATTGCATGTGCCCGGGGACATCCTTACGAAGGCGAAGGATTTCCGTTAATACAAACTGATCAACATACATAAAAAAGAGGCTCTGCAGCCTCTTTTTTATTTTAACTACTCTCCGGAAACATTGCGGGATCATTCTTTTGAACGCCCCGATCAACCTAAAAAAATCACTACCTTTGCAGCCGATAAAATTTTCCTTATGGGACGCATTTTCGAAGTACGTAAGTCAACCATGTTCGCGAGGTGGGATAAGATGGCCAAGCAGTTCTCCCGCATTGGAAAAGAGATCGTGATCGCCGTTAAAGCCGGCGGACCGGACCCGGACACCAACCCTGCCCTCCGTCGTTGCGTACAGAATGCCAAGGCGGTCAACATGCCCAAGGACCGCGTAGAGGCCGCTATCAAACGGGCCTCCGGCAAGGAAATGGCCAACTATGATGAGATTCTTTATGAAGGCTACGGCCCCCATGGAGTAGCCATCCTGGTGGAAACGGCAACAGACAACCACGTAAGAACCGTAGCCAATGTAAAGTCGCACTTTAACAAAGGCAACGGTACCCTGGGCAATAGCGGCAGTGTCAGTTTCCAATTCAAGAAAATGGGGGTTTTCAAATTGAAGCCGGAAGGATTGAATACTGACGACCTGGAACTGGAGCTGATCGATTTCGGCCTCGAAGAATTAGGCGAAAGCACCAACGAGGACGGCCAGGAAGTGATCGTGCTTCGCGTGGGTTTTGCCGATTTTGGCAATATGCAAAAAGCACTGGAGGATAAAAACCTGCACCCATTGAGCTCTGAGCTCGAGTGGATCCCGTTGAATACCGTTGAACTGGGCGAAGAAGAAGCCCAGGACGTGTTAAAACTGGTTGATCGGCTGGAGCAGGATGAAGATGTTCAGAATGTATTCTACAATCTGAAATAATGGACAATAGGCCCGTCATATATTTTGATGGGGTATGCAATCTCTGCAGCAAGTCCGTACAATTTTTATTGAAGCACGACTCCAGGAAGATTTTTCGGTTTGCCTCCCTGCAAGGAAATGCAGGGCAAAAGATGCTTCTTTCCAACCATTTGCCCCCTGACCACTTCGATTCTTTCATCCTCCAGGAAAATGGCCGGTTTTACACCAGATCCACCGGAGCATTAAGGGTGTTTAAATTGCTTGGCGGATTCTGGTCACTGCTATATGGGTTGATCGTTATACCCGCATTTATCCGTGACGCGGTATACCAATGCATTTCGAGGAACCGGTATACCTGGTTTGGAAAAAAAGAAACCTGCTGGCTGCCTAAACCGGAATGGACCGAAAGGTTCTTGTCCTGATCACTCTGCCATCATTTCCTGAACCACTTCTATCACATCTTCGATGCTGGGTTTAGAGAAATAATCGCCATCGCTGCCATATCCGGGGCGGTGGGCCCTGGCTGTGAGCGTGCGCGGACTTACATCAAGCCATCGGTACCCACCCTGTTCTTCCATTACTTTATTGTACATATAGGCTGCAGCACCGCCTGGAACATCCTCATCCACAAAAAGTATCCGGCTCGTTCTCTTCAATGACTCCAGGATCAGGTGGCTGGTATCAAATGGCAGTAATGTTTGAACATCGATCACTTCACAGCTTACACCAATACTGTCCAGGATTTCTGCTGCTTCCGCTACAATCCGCAAGGTAGAGCCGTAGGAAACGATCGTGATATCATTCCCTTCCCTGATGGTTTCCGGTACGCCAAGGGCCACTTTGAAGTTGAGCAAATTGGTCGGTAGTCTTTCTTTAAGCCGGTAGCCATTCAGTGATTCGATGACCAGTCCCGGTTCACTACTGGCCAGGAGCGTGTTATACATACCCGCCGCCTGCACCATATTGCGGGGAACACAAACATGGATACCCCGAAGGGAATTGATGATCATACCCATGGGTGAACCGCTATGCCAGATGCCTTCCAGCCTGTGGCCTCGGGTTCTCACGATCAACGGGGCGGCCTGGCTACCTACCGTCCTGAATTGTAAAGATGCGAGGTCGTCGCTGAGTGGCTGGAGGCCGTACAACAGGTAATCGAGGTATTGGATTTCTGCGATTGGCCTAAGGCCCCTGAGTGCCATGCCAATGCCCTGCCCGATTATGGTCAGTTCCCTGATCCCCGTATCGAATATCCTGTTCTCGCCGTATTTCTCCTGCAAACCGGCAAAGCCCTGGTTGACATCGCCGATCTTGCCAACGTCTTCACCAAAGGCGAATACGAGAGGATTGGATGCGAACAGCTGGTCAAAATATTTGTTCAACACCTCATAGCCGTTTACGTGAGGCGCGTCAGTATCGTAATTGGGGGATGAAGGTTCTATGGCAGTAGCGTTGCCCTGGCCTTCGTAATGGAGGTGGGAATTATAGAGCTTCTCATTCTCCGCCTTGAGCTCTTCATAATACTTGCGAATGGCCGATGTTCCGTTCTGATACATGATCATAGCCCTGCGAAGCGTTTTTATGACATCCCTGCGCAGGGGTTCACGGTTGCTTTTGAGTTCCGCAGCAAGTTGCAAGAGTTTCTCCGGCTCTTCCACCGTTCCCGCCAGGTCATTCACCAGATCCACCGCCCTGACCACCTGCTGTTTGATCGGATGGACAAAACTTTCCCAGGCGTCCATGCGACATTGCCTCACATACTGCTTGGCTTCATGTTCAATTTCTATCAGTTCCTCGTCCTCTGCGAGCATATTGTCTATGATCCAGACCCTCATCTTACTGATACAATCCCATTTGCGTTCCCAATCAAGCCGCTCAGGTGTTTTATAACGCTCATGGCTACCTGACGTAGAGTGACCCTGGGGCTGGGTTACTTCTTCCACGTGGAACAGTACGGGTATATGTTTGTCCCTGGCCTTCTGGATCCCTTCTTCAAATGCCTCACACATGCCCGCATAGTCCCAGGCTTTTACCTTAAAGATCATCATCCCGTTGGTATCGTCTTTCTTCTGGAAACCCCTCAGTGCTTCAGAGATAGAGCCTTTGGCGGTCTGGTATTTCCTGGGAACGGAAATGCCATAACCATCGTCCCACACAAAAATCGCCAGGGGTACCTGCAAAACGGAAGCCGCATTGACTGTTTCCCAGAAATGCCCCTCACTGGTAGATGCATCACCGATGGTACAAAAGCAAACTTCGTCGCCGTTGTGCGAAAGTGTATCCAGATTCTTCAGGCTTTCGGCCTTACGGAACAACCGCGAAGCAAATGCAAGTCCGAGGGACCTTGGCATTTGCCCCGCTGTGGGTGCCATACCTGCGCAGATATTTTTCCTGTTTACAAGGTCCAGAACGTTCCCCTTGCCATCATTAAAGGGGGTCGCAAAATGAGAGTTCATCTGTCTGCCGCCGCTGTGGGGGTCGTGGGCTGTGTCGGGATTGGCATAAAGTTGCGCGAAAAATTCAGTAACCGATGCCGTTCCGGTTGCGAATGCAAATGTCTGGTCGCGGTAATACCCGCTGTAGAAATCGCCCGGCTTGAAAAACTTGGCCATCGCCACTTGCGGAACTTCCTTGCCATCGCCAAAAATGCCGAACTTGGCTTTTCCGGTCAAAACCTCTTTTCGTCCCAACAGGCTGGCTTCCCGACTTTGAAAGGCCAGGCGATAGTCCCTGAGAACCTGGTCCCTGAAAGCTTCAAAGGAGAGTTTCTCAGCAAGCATTTCATTTGACATGGCAGCATTCATGGGAGCAAACCTAATGAATTTAGGCGGTTATTACCGTAGGCAGAGACCCCGACCAGCTGATGGTCAATAACTTCATTAGGAAATGTTAATATTCTCTTCCTCCATGGCCAATTCCCCAGGCAGAGTGGGCTTATAACCAGAAGAATAGGGAAAAAACCACAAACCGGACGGGATTAATCACTTTGAAATCATCTCACAATATGTAGATTTGTAAGACGTTAGATGTCACGAAAGCGGTCCCATGAGAAAAATCTTCCTGCTTAGTCTGTACATGTTCGCCGGCATCGTCTGTTTTGCCCAGGTGAAGACGGAGGGTATTGCCTCTACAGAGTTGGTCATGCAGATGCAAGAGACTGCCTTTGATTTTGGACGCATTCCCCAGGGCAAGCCTGTAAACCACCTTTTCCAGATCACCAACATGGGTAAGGAACCGCTGGTGATCGAGAACGTGCTGGCCAGCTGCGGGTGCACCACCCCGGAATGGAGCACAGCACCAGTAGGCAGTGGAAAAACCACCGGGATCAAGGTTGGTTATAATGCCGCCGCTGAGGGAAGTTTTGAAAAAACGATCACGGTAGTGTATAACAAGGGTCAAACAAAGACCTTAGTCATAAAGGGCCATGTCTGGAAAATTAACGAACAGACAGCTCCCCGCAACAATTCTGTTTCCTTATTAAAAAATGTAAACTGACAGATATGAAAAGTATGTTACTGACCTTTATCGTTGCCCTTTTAGTATCCCCTGCATTTTCCCAGACTACAGCTGCGAGCAAGAAAGCGGAGGATTTCATCAAATTCAAAGAGTCCAAGTACAATTTTGGAAAGATCAAGCAGGGCACTCCTGTTACCCATGATTTCCAGTTCACCAACATCAGCGGCCAGCCGGTGATCATTGAAACTGCTACGGCCTCCTGCGGTTGCACTACCCCCAAATGGCCCCAGGCTCCGGTTGCTAAAGGCGGATCTGAGAAGATCACTGCCGGTTTCAACGCTGCCGCTGCAGGTCCATTTAGTAAAGAGATCTATGTAAGGGTTAAAGGAGCTGACGTTCCGTTTGCCATCACCATCACTGGTGAAGTAGTGGCAGAATCTGCTAAATAAAGTATTCCCTAAAAAAAAGTCCTCCCTGTAAGAACAGGGAGGACTTTTTTTATTCCGTAAGCGGGGCTCAATTCATCCTCGCATTATCAACGAATATCGTCTTCAACCTCCGGTCATCCGCAATATCCTTATAAAACTCTTCCAGGTAAGATGTCATCTCTTTTTTTGAGCGGTCGTTCAGGAACTTCGATCCGTTGATCTCAGCGAATACGGCCGCTTTCTTGGCAATAAAATAGTCTGCCATTTCTCTCAGTTCGCCGATTTCCCGGGGGAACCCACGGTAGACCCTTTCAGTTACGCTCTGGGTGCCCAGCATTTCTGAAGGCACTGCATAATCTGATGCATTTACCAGGCCGGAATAATCAAAGTCGTACGCCACTGCATACGGTTTAGCTGTTGCATTCCCGGAGTCCTGCATGAGTTTTATGTTGTGGTTCGCGGGGATCGACCAGTCTGTATTGCCGATCATGTATTCAAACATGGCCACCAGCGTCATGGCCTTCCGGTCTGTATTCTCGGTGTGCAGTTTCGAAAGTTTGATCTCCTTACATGCATTCCTTTTAGCAGTAACATCGAAATCTTCAATGAAGAACCCGGGTATGGTGACGGGCTTACGCTTTCCTTCCGTGTCTTCCATGGTTAGTGTGACCAAGCGTACATGCTGACTCATGTTGGATATGACATTGTATATCCTGTACGTAGTATACTCCTTGAACAACCATTGTTCATAATCCTTCCCCTGCTTGCACTGAACCGTCATGTCGATACTACCTAACGGATTGAGTGACGGCGAGTTGGACGTATCGAAGTCAAATTTAAGTGGCGGCACAAAACAGTAATTACGACGAAACTTTCCCCTGGCGCGGATGTTCACCGTTCCCTGTACGGTGGAGTCTGCGATCTTCATGGACATGGTTGAATACAACATCCTGTCGTTGGCTTTTTTGCCAAGTATGTCTTTCAAATCTGTTTTCAGGTTAATCTCCAGGGGGTCTTCCTTCTCAAACATATCAAGACGATCATAGGCCTTGGACTGTGCATGTACAAAAAATACGGCCAATAACAGGCTGAATAACAAGGTCAGTTTTCTCATGGCTGGTGTTTGAGCAACATAAAATAAGGATAAAAATGATTATCGAAAAAATAAACTCCTATTTCGGGGCTTACCTACCTTTGCTGTATGCTACAAGTTTCTGAAAGAGGGAAGATGATGCCCCCTTCGCCCATCCGCAAGCTGGTTCCTTATGCTGAGGCTGCAAAAAAGAAAGGGGTCCGGGTATATCACCTGAATATAGGGCAGCCGGATATTGAGACACCGCCGGCAATTCTGGATGCCGTGCGGCATGCAGACATCAAGGTCCTGGAATACTCCCACAGCGCCGGCAACGAAAGCTACCGGAAGAAGCTTGTTGAATACTATAAAAGAGTGGGCA
>JBBAJN010000048.1:0-19630 GCA_040404045.1 Chitinophagaceae bacterium | reverse complement strand
GGAAGTGATCATTGTACATGACATAAACACTGTGTATTGGAGGCCTGATGAGCCAGCATCTTTCCCTGGTGGTGAAGCCGCTTTTGATCAATATTTACATAAGAATCTTCAGTATCCTGAGGAAGCTATGGAGAAAAAGATCGAAGGAACTGTATACGCTCTCATGACCCTCGACGAGCAGGGAAATATAACCAGTGTTGATTTTCCCGGCGACCAAATGAAATACGGATTCCAGAAAGAAGCCAGAAGAGTACTCATGGCTTCACCCAGGTGGAACCCCGCTAAGCATGCAGGCACACCAGTGAAAGCGAAGTTCGCTCTTCCGATTACATACGACATCAAGTACTAGTCTTGTTTTTTTTTGTAGTGAAAACAAAACTCCCTTCGGGGAGTTTTTTGTTTTTGGGGCATTACGCTTTCTCCGTTTCCCTTTTTTGTAGCAACTCCGACTTCCTCGGCTCAGGGACGTTCTTATAGTCGAACGGACATTCCAGGCAGCCGTTACCGCAGCAATTTCCTTTAGTCAGGTGATAATGAGCGGTCAGGACGATATAGCCCATCTCGTTATAATAAAAATCCACTCCTTCTTTCAGGTCTTTTTTCATAATGGGTCAAGAACAATAAATCGCACGTTAGTGAAGCTCTATTTTCGAGTCAGAATATGTTTAAACAACACGTTGGGGAAGATGGTTTAAATCCCGTTCAATTCGTTGGATTGTTTAACATTTTCTATTCTTAGTGCCTCTTTCAGTTGCACATCAAGATCGTGCAAGGGCTCGGTAGGGAGTGAGAAGCAGATATAGTGTATCCGGCTGCTGCCTGCGATATCGAGGCTTTCGTAATGGGTTTTTATATTCAGTTCAGGCATTCTGCTGTCTTCTGCGTATACATTGTCCCAAGCCTTATGCAGGGGCAGTCCGTACATGTGGATCACCAGCAAGGTGAAAGCGTAAAGGTCGGGGGAATCGGTTTTAAGGTGAATCAGCCCTCCGGGTTCCAGAATTTGCTGATAAAGCCTCAGGTATTTAGGATGAGTCAGGCGTTTTTTCGCGTGGGATACCCTAAGTTGGGGGTCCGGGAACGTGATCCAGATCTCTTTCACTTCGCCGGGTTCAAAATAATCTGTGATCTTATCGATATGGGTCCGAAGGAAGGCCGCGTTCTCAAGGTTTTCGGCCAATGCTTTTTTGGCACCAACCCAGATCCGGTTGCCTTTTAAGTCAACTCCAATGAAATTCCTGTCCTGGTGCATTCGGGCAAGCCCTACCGTGTATTCTCCTTTCCCGCAGGCCAGTTCAAGGGTAATGGGTGAATGGTTGGAAAAATGATCATTCCATTTCCCTTTAATGGCCCGCGGATATTGCAAAACATTCCGGAACTCGAGGATCTCAGCGAACCGGATCAGTTTTTTCTGCCCCATAGGGCGCAAAGATAGAAAGGAGAGTAGTTCCGTTTCGTTTTATTCGCAAAAAACGATCTCGGAATCTTGTACAGTAATGGTTCCGCTGGCATCCTGCGCAAAGTAGGCGTTCACTGAGAAGCTGATCATCCCTTTGCCGGGAGAAACCAGGTTCTCGGAAAATGAAGCGGCAAATGTCTGCCCGCCAGCCACATCAACGGTTTGGATGTTCTTCTGGGAGAACATGATCTGGTAGCGTTGCCCCGATTCTGTTCCTACACCGGAAACGCCCTGGTAGTTGCCCAACAGCATGATCCGTGTTTTGTTTTTGTTTGTTACGGTCTGTTGCACAATGTGAAGTTTCCCGGTGACCATGATCGTTTCGCCGCACATGGGGTTGTATTCCCCGCTGATGTCAACGAACGTACTGGTGGCACCTTTGGATGGCTTTGAGGACGGGATGGAGGTGAACGAGAGACAGACAAGACAAACGAACAACACAGGAACAATGATCCTTTGTTTCATAGAGATTGGTTTGGTGAATAATTGTCTTTCGTCTCGGGTGCAGGGTAAGGCCAAGATATGCTGAAGGGTGGGATTATCAAACCCCTGAACGTGGCTTTGAACAATGTGAATGCCTAATCCTTTATGCAACAAATTATTGCAGGCATGGAAAGTGGATAACTTTTTATCCGGAGGGAGAAGGGATATTTCTTAGTCTTTGAACTTGGAAAACGCCACTACTGCATTTAATCCGCCGAATGCGAATGAGTTAGACAAAGCGTGATGGATGACCTTGGGCCTGGAGCTGTTTGGTACTACGTCCAGATCACATTCCGGATCCAGTTCCTGGAAATTGGCAGTGGGTGGAAGGATGTTGTGATGTATGGCTAAGGAGGTGATCACAGCTTCCAATGCACTGGTACCGCCGAGTACATGGCCATGCAGGGATTTGGTGGAGCTCAATGCAAGCTCGCGGGCATGATCGCCAAATACTGTTTTGATCGCGGCAACTTCCATAGAGTCATTGACCATGGTTCCGGTTCCATGCGCATTGATATAGTCAATATCAGTGGGTTGAAGATTTGCGTCTTTCAAAGCCTGACGCATGGCTTCTTCCGCGCCTGTTTGGGAGGGCTTGGTGATATGTGATGCATCTGAGGTCATGCCGAAGCCTACGATCTCTGCGTAGATCTTTGCGCCCCTTGCCTGTGCAGACTCCAGCGTTTCGATCACCATCATGGCACCGCCTTCACCCAAAGTCATACCCTGCCTTGTTTTTGAGAAGGGCCTGCAGGTATCCGGGGCCACTACACGAATGGCTTCCCAGGATTTAAGGTAGCCATAGGTGGTAGGTGTTTCGCTGCCACCAACCAGGGCAGCATCGCAGATCCCACTGCGCAACAGCCAGAAGGCGTTGCCCAAAGCGTGATTGGACGAAGCGCAAGCGGTGGTCATGGTATATGCCGGACCTGTCAGCCCAAAAGCCATGGAGACCTGGCTGGCTCCCGCATTGGGCATGATCATCGGAATGCTGAAAGGATGTACCCGCCCTTTTTTTTCAAGGTAGAGATCGGACAAGGTTTTGTCGTGCTGCGTTTCACCACCAATGCTGGTGCCGGTGATCACCGCTGTTCGCGCCTGTAGTTCCGGCGTGAATTCAATGCCCGAGTCTTTCACCGCATGCCGGGCGGCATACAGGCAGAACTGGGCAAAGCGGTCGAGCATATCCAGTTCTTTTTTTTCAAAATGTTCCAGCGGCACATAGTTCTTGACTTCAGCAACGGTGGATATACGGGTCAGGGAAGGATCGATGGCGGTCAGTGGCCCAATGCCCGAACGGCAATGCACAACATTGTCCCATACCTCGTCAACCGTATTGCCGATGGCAGAGATAATACCGAGGCCCGTGATCACAACTCTTCTTCCCTGCATATCAAATCAGTTACTGGTGCTTCCAACAAGTTTTGAAAGACTGTCAACCGCTTCTTTTACCGTCTTTATCTGCAGCAGTTCCTGGTTTGGAATGCTCACTTTAAAATGATCTTCCAACTCACTGATCAGTTCAACCGAATCCAGAGAATCCATGTTCAGGTCTTCAAAACTGTCTGTAATGTTGACTTCGCTTGCGCCGATCCCTTTTTTCTCAGCGATCAGCTCCCTTACTTTTTCAAAAACATCTTGCATGATGGTCTAATTGGTTATTTCGGCAAAATACTTAAAAGTCACGACAAACTAAGGCAGTTCCCTCTGGGGGCCAGCTGGTTGAATGGCTGCCGGGCCGTGTTCACTGTTGATGACCGTTGAATCAGGTTTTGTTCAGGGGCAGGGTTACCATCCTCCCTGTTTTCGCACTTTCATAGATCGCAAGAACGATCTCTACGGATTTACGGCCTTCCTGCCCGTTGATCATCGGTTCCACATCGTTTTCAACCGCGTTGATCATGTCTTCGATCTGGTATTGGTGGCCAAGGGTGCTGAGGTCGCCGGGGTTTGCAGCGCCACCCGAGGTGCTCTTGGGTATAGACAGTTGATTGAGCAGTTCCTGATCCGATGCCGTTTTTTGCTCAAACTTCCATTTGATCAGGGTGCTTTCTTCCATGATGGCAGATCCCGTTGTGCCCATCAGTTCGATCTTTTTCAGCGAGCCCGGGAATATGGCCGTTGAAGCTTCGATGTTTCCGAGTGCGCCGTTAGCAAATTTCAGCACAGCCACTACGGTATCTTCCACCTCAATGCCTTTGTGTTGCCGGTTAGCGGTGAATGCCTGAACAGAGGCGACGGGACCCATATACCACTGGAGCAGGTCCACCGAGTGGATGCCCTGGTTCATCAGCGCGCCGCCACCGTCGAGCTGCCAGGTTCCCCGCCATGCAGCCGATTTATAATATGCGGCACTGCGGTACCATTTTACATAAGCATCGCCCAACACCAGGTTACCGAAACGATTTTCGTCAACCGCTTTTTTCAACTGCATGCTGGCTGCATAAAAGCGGGATGGGAAGATGACGCCGATCTTCACTCCGGCACTGGCCGCAGCATTGATGATGGCATCGCATTTTTCAAGGGTCACTTCAAGCGGTTTTTCGATCAGGCAGTGCTTGCCCGCTGCAATGCTTTTCAACGCAGGCTCGAGGTGGGCCCCTGAGGGCGTACAGATGCAGACGATGTCGATCGCAGGATCCGCAAGCATGTCTTCAAGCTGGTGATGGGCCTTGCAGTGATACTGGCTTGCAAATGCATCTGCTTTAGCGGGATTGATATTGAAGACACCTGCTATGCGTGCATGGGGAATGTCATTGATCGCTTTTGCATGAATATGGGATATCATCCCTGCGCCAATGATCCCGAATCCGTAAATTCTGTTTGCCATTTGTGTGGATTCAATTCAAATACCGGAAAGATAAAATTATTTAACGGCAAGCCGCATGGTGCCTGAATCTTTTCACAAATCGGTCATAGATGGTTACATTTATTGGGGAGATCAATATCAATCGTGCATTATACTGACAACGAGCTTAATGGGCTAAGGGAATTTTATCGGGATCAATTATTGGGGGACACGATACCCTTCTGGTTTCCCCGCTCGTACGACCATGAATACGGGGGCTATCTCCTCATGCGCGATGCGGATGGATCGTTGATCGACGACGACAAAGCCGTATGGATACAGGGCCGTACCGTTTGGATGCTGGCCACATTGTACAATACTGTTGAACAAAGACCGGAGTGGCTGGAAGGCGCAAAACTTGGTTACGAGTTCCTGAATAAGCACTGTTTTGATGAAGACGGCCGCATGTTTTTCCATGTTACCCGAGACGGCCGCCCCATCAGGAAAAGACGCTATTTTTTTTCAGAGACTTTCTATGTCATCGCCGCCGCCGCTTATGCGAAGGCCAGCGGCGATCAACAAGCTGCCGATAACGCGAGGCGCATCTTTGGCAAATGCATCGAGTATGCTACCGTACCCGGACTTCTCGAACCGAAGTTCACCGGTACCCGGCCATCAAAGGGTATCGGCGTGCCCATGATCATGATGAACACGGCTCAACAGTTACGCGATACCATTGGAGATGACAGATGCGATGGCTGGATCAGTAAATGGATCAGTGATATTGAAAAGTATTTCGTGAAAGACGATATCCGCTGCGTCATGGAGCAGGTGGCACCGGATGGAAGCATCATCGACCATATCGATGGCCGTACCCTGAATCCCGGCCATGCGATCGAAGGGGCCTGGTTCATACTGGCAGAAGCCCTGCACAGGAACAATGATCCCGAACTCATCAATCTGGGTTGCAGAATGCTTGACTATATGTGGGAGCGCGGGCTGGACCGCGAGCACGGCGGACTTTTCTATTTCCGCGATGTATTCCATAAGCCCGTGCAGGAATACTGGCAGGACATGAAATTTTGGTGGCCGCATAACGAGGCGATCATTGCTACCCTGCTGGCATACCTGCTCACCAAAGACGAGAAGTATGCGGACTGGCATCGCGATGTGCACGCGTATTCATACAAGCATTTCCACGATAAGCAATTCGGGGAGTGGTTTGGATACCTTCACCGCGACGGCACCATTGCACAAACAGCCAAAGGGAATTTATTCAAAGGCGTGTTCCACCTGCCCCGGCAGGAGTGGATCTGCGCCCAGTTCCTGGAAAACATGGGTTGAGCCGCTGTCTGGGGAACTATATTATTGTTGCAAGCCATTGTATTTTGTTGGCAATGTGCATAGAAACCTGTTGTTCAACATGTTTAGCTCCCTTCCAGAACGGAAATCGATTTCATTCAAGTATCATTATAATTATCAATAAGTTCGTTCTGATAAGTAACCGGGTAAGGATGTCTGGTTGCTATGTTGTCGGCCGCAATAAGATCGATCATCATGAAAAAATATCTTTTTGTCATAGGCTTTGGTTTCATGATCGCCTGCAGCAATATGGATATGCCGCCCGATGTTGCGGAGGTTTACCAGAGCCTGCCGGATAAGATCGACTATAATAAGGATGTCAGGAAGATATTATCAGACAAATGTTTTTTGTGCCATGGTCCGGATGCAAAAAAGCAGAAGGCCGATCTGCGGCTCGATGTGGCCTCTTTTGCTTATGCCAAGGAAGCGGAGTCGGGACTGAAGGCCATCAAGCCGGGGAATCCTTCAAAATCGGAGCTGGTACAACGGATCCTGAGCCATGACCCCGATTACAAGATGCCATCACCCGAGTCCCATCTGGAACTGACCCCATATGAAAAGGCTGTGTTGATCAAGTGGATCGACCAGGGCGCTACCTACAAGCCGCATTGGGCATTTGTAGCACCCGAAGAAACGGATCCGCCAGATGTTGACGGGGAAGAATGGGTGAAGAATGACATAGACAACTACATTCTCAGCAGTATTGAAGAAAAGGGGCTGAAAACCGCCAAAGAAGCAGATCGGGAAACGCTGATCCGGCGATTGAGTTTTGATATCCGGGGTATATCGCCGGATGTCAGGGAGATCGATGCCTTTATTTCTGACAAAGATCCCAAGGCCTATGAGAAACTGGTGGATCGATATCTCGCATCGGATCATTATGGCGAACGGATGGCGGCGTACTGGTTGGATGTAGCCCGGTTTGCCGACAGTGACGGGTATCTGGACGACAAGCACAGGGACATGACTCCCTGGCGAGAGTGGGTAGTCAGTGCTTACAACAGAAATATACCCTTCAACGATTTCATCACCTGGCAACTGGCTGGCGATTTACTGCCCAACCCCTCGAAGGAGCAGATCATGGCTACGGGTTTCAACAGAAATCACAAGCGCAATACGGAGGCAGGTATTATTGAAGAAGAGTTTCGGGTGGAATATGTGTCGGACAGGACAAATACGCTGGGAACAGCGATGATGGCGATGACGTTGGGCTGTGCGAAGTGCCACGACCATAAATACGATCCCGTCAGCCAGAAGGAATATTACTCCCTGTTTGCTTTTTTCAACAGCACCAATGAAAAAGGAAGTCCGAATTATGGCGATGATATGGTAGTGCCCGGCCCCACGTTGCTGTTGACGAGTTCCCAGCAGGACGCGCAGGTCAGGGAGTTGAAGAAAAAGATCGCCATCCTTGAAAAGGCGGAGGCCGAGAGGGTGGAGGCCTATGTGGCCAGCCAGAAGGCAGCCGGAGATGCCGAGGTGTCGAAATCATTGTCGGCCAAAGTGGTGGCGAAACTGAGCTTCGACAAGGTCATTGTGAAAGATGAGAAAACCTCTTTGTTCGTTAACGAAGCTGATAAAACCACCAACCCTACATTCCGAAAA
This sequence comes from Chitinophagaceae bacterium, assembly GCA_040404045.1. Lineage (GTDB taxonomy): Bacteria > Bacteroidota > Bacteroidia > Chitinophagales > Chitinophagaceae > Pollutibacter. The sequence goes on along the minus strand of JBBAJN010000048.1, from coordinate 11,933 downwards.
CTGGATTTTGGTGAGGGCAGAAGCGGGAAGTCGTACAAGTATAACGACCAGTCCCGAGTGATGTTCCCTGCTACCCAGGTGGGATATTGGGAACGGTACGAGCCATTCTCTTATAGCCTTTGGTTGAAGGTGCCTGAAGTCTATCCGAAGGCCACCGTATTATATCATTCTGAAAATCACCGGTACGGTTACCAGGGATATGATCTATTGCTGGTAGATAATAAGATCAATTTCAGGCTCAGTCATAGTTATCCGCATGATGCCATCAGTGTATTTTCCGCCGAGCAGGTCAAGCTGAATGCGTGGACCCATGTAGCGGTGAGTTATGATGGCAGCAGCAAGGCCAGTGGGGTCTCGATCTATGTGAACGGGAATAAAGTAGCTACGACGGCCACACATGATCATCTTGTAAAAAATATTCGGCAGAACTATAGCATACATAAAGGAGCGTTGTCCGGGATCATTATGGGAGAAAAAAACCTGGACCGATCCATGCCCAATGGTGAGGTGGATGAGCTGCATATTTTTTCCGACGCGTTGACACCAAATGAAGTGCAATATTTATTTGCGGAGAAGAGCTTCCCGTTGAATGCGGCAAGGCCGCGTGACACCAGCGCCATATTGTACAATACCCGCAAGGCCTTGTGTAATTTGTACGATTCGGTTCGGGAACTGATGGTCATGGGCGATCTGCCATCGCCCCGTAAAACCTTTGTACTTAACCGGGGGCTGTACGATAATCCTGGCGACCAGGTGGAGCCTGCCACGCCTGCGGCTGTTCTTCCATTTCCAAAAGATCTTCCGAAGAACAGGTTAGGACTTGCCACATGGATGTTTGATGAGAAGAATCCACTGACGGCGCGCGTGGCGGCGAACAGGATCTGGCAACTTGTTTTTGGTAAGGGCCTGGTGGAGACCTCTGATGATTTCGGCAGCCAGGGATCGATGCCAACGCATCCGGAATTGCTGGATCACCTGGCGATAAAATATCGCGGGAATGGGTGGGACACAAAGGCCTTGATGAAATACATATTCATGAGTGCCACCTATAGGCAGAGCGCATTGACGGAACCGGCCATCATCAAAGCCGATCCCCGAAACCTATTGCTCACCAGGAGTCCGAGGTACAGGTACCCGGCGGAGATGATCCGGGATAATGCGTTGGCAGTCTCGGGTTTGCTTTCCTCGAAGAAGGGTGGCCCCAGTGTGTATCCTTACCAGCCCGAAGGGTTATGGGAAGAATTGAGTGACAAAGTCTGGCGATATAAATATGTGCTTTCCAGCGGGGAGGACCTCTATCGCAAAAGCATTTACACAGTGAGGAAGCGCACCAGTGTGGTGCCCTTCATGCAGATCTTTGATGCGCCTGACAGATCGGTCTGTACCGTGAAGCGGCAGGTGTCCAGTTCGCCCATGCAATCGCTGGCTATGTTGAACGATCCCCAGATCATAGAAGCTGCGCGGTTCGTTGGGCTTCGCATGATGCAAGAGGGCGGGACCCAGGTGGAGGACCAATTGAATTATGGATTCAGGCTGATCACGGGCCGGGTTGCGAGAAAAAAGGAATCAGCGTTGATGAGGTCCATGTATGATGAGGAGTTGAAAAAATTTGAGACGGATCCCGCGAAGACCAGGGATTGGCTGGCGGTGGGTGTGAAGCCAGCCGCGACTGATCGGGAGCCCGTGTTGGCTGCGCTTTCCGGTACCGCGCTTGCGCTGATGAATACCGATGAATTTCTTACCAGAAAATGATCATGCATGGATGAGTTGATGAAAAGGCATTTTGAGAACACGCGCAGGGATTTCCTGAAGGGATCTGTGTTAGGGCTCGGCGGGATGGCCTTGGGCACCTTGTTGGGTTGTGGCCATGGCGGTCGGAAAACGATGGCTGAACAGGTTGCCGAAGAGATCAACAGGCCCTTAGTCAATCCCCATTTTGTACCCAAGGCGAAAAGGGTGATCTATTTGTTCCAGAGTGGCGGTCCTTCGCAGATGGAGCTGTTCGACTACAAGCCAAAGTTATATGAGATGCATGGGCAGGAGATACCGGAATCTGTAGTGGGCAAGAACCGGATCTCGGGGATGGTCACCAACCAGTATTCTTTTCCGTTGGCAATGCCTGCTGTGAGTTTCCAGCAGTACGGGGCCAACGGGACGTATTTGTCGGACGTTATTCCGCACACCGCATCTATCGTGGACGATATCTGCATTGTGCGATCGATGTTCACCGAGCAGATCAATCATGAGCCCGCGCTGATCTTTACGCAAACGGGGAATCAGCTGAGTGGCCGGCCCTGTATTGGGTCGTGGCTGAGCTATGGGCTGGGGAGCATGAATGAGAATTTGCCGGCATTCATTGTCATGGTCTCCAAGGGCGGTGGCGATCAGCCCATCAGCAATGCGGCGTGGAGCAGTGGCTTCCTGCCTTCGCACCACCAGGGGGTTCAGTTCATGTCAACCAGGGAGCCTATCCCATTCCTGAACAATCCCGGCGGTACCAGCAGGATGGACAGGAGAAAGGCATTGGATTATATCAAAGGGTTCAACAACCTGCAGAATGAGGTCTGGCACGATCCCGAAATTGAAAGCCAGATCAGCCAGCACGAGATGGCCTACCGGATGCAGATGGAGATCCCCGAGATCACGGACCTCTCGAATGAGCCGCAGCATATATTGGATATGTATGGGGAAGATGTGTTGATACCCGGCAGTTTTGCGCATAACTGTATATTGGCAAGAAGGCTGGCGGAAAAGGATGTACGTTTTATACAACTGTATCATTTGGGCTGGGATCATCATGGGTCGATCGCGTCTGGCATTCGCAGGGCAACAAAACAAACGGACCAGGCTTCTGCTGCTTTGGTGAAAGACCTCAAACAGCGCGGATTGCTTGACGACACGTTGGTGATCTGGGGCGGTGAGTTTGGCAGGACCAGTTTCTCGCAGGGCAAGCTGACGCCCGAAGGATTTGGCCGTGACCATCACCCGGGGGCCTACAGCATGTGGATGGCCGGGGGCGGTGTGAAGCCCGGGATGGTGTATGGGGAGACCGATGATTTTGCGCACAATGTAGTGCGTGATAAAGTGCATGTGCACGATTTCCAGGCAACGATGATGCATTTGCTGGGGATTGACCACGAGAAATTCATTTATAAGACCCAGGGCAGGCGATACAGGTTGACGGATGTATCTGGCCATGTAGTTCATAACCTGATTGCCTGATGATAGAATTGATCGGCCGTCTTCATCCCCTGGTTGTGCATCTTCCTATAGGTGTATTTGTATTGGCATTCATCATGCAGTATCTGGTGCCGCTTAAAGGGGGGCGTGCCGAACTGATACGCTTTATACTGGTGGTCAGCCTGGTATTCTCTGTACTGGCAGCTGTGATGGGTTGGGTACTTTCCTGGGAGGCTGACTATTCGCAAGCGCTGATCGACAAGCACAAATGGCCGGCCATTTATTTTACGGTGGCATCGGGTTTATTGATACCGCTTCAGATCAAGGCTTCTGCAAACGCGGTGCTACAGAAATTTTATCACGGATTATTTTTTGTATCGATGGGTTTGCTGCTGGTAGCAGGACATCGTGGCGGGAATCTGACCCATGGGGAAGATTACCTGAGTATGACGGCTTTCCAACAAGAGGACGAGGTGATCGATACGGTTCGGGTCAAACCTGATCTCAGTGCCTCGGCTTTTACGCCGGTTTTTGCAGGGTTGGTGGAGCCGGTGCTGGAAGCGAAATGTGTGAAATGCCACAATGAGAAAAAGTTAAAGGGCGGCTTGCGGATGGACCAGTTCAAATTGTTGATGAAGGGCGGCAAGAACGGGGCGGCCGTAGTGGCTGGCGATGCGGAGAATAGTTTGATGCTGGAAAGGATACTGCTGGATATCGATGATGAGAAGCATATGCCACCCAAGGGCAAGAAGCAGTTGACTGAGCAGGAACTGGCCTTGTTATACTGGTGGGTGGACCATGGGGCGTCGGCTACTGATCCCATTAAGGCTCATGTTGACAATGATACCATCCGGCCTTTTCTTGCTGTTCGTGTGGAGCAGGCTAAAGAGGAGTTATTGCCGGAAGTAAAGACGCCGGATTCGTTGGCCGTTGTGGCTTTGGTGAAAGCTGGCTTTCATGTAACGCCTGTTGCAAAGGGGAGCCATCTGTTGGAGATCAGTTCCATCAATATGCCGGGACTAAAAGATGCGGATCTGGCATTACTCAAGCCGGTAGCGGAGAATGTGCTGTGGCTGCATCTTGCCGGCCGGGGCATTACTGATGATGCGATGACGCACATAAGCGGGTGTGTCAACTTGAGAAGACTTGACCTTCGGAATACCCGCGTGGGCGATGGTGTTGCGGCATCGATCAGCAAGTTGGGCAGCCTGGAATACCTGAACTTGGTAGGCACCGGGCTTACCGATGCGGGGTTGGCGAAGATTGGTACTCTACAGGCGTTGACGCATTTGTACTGTTGGGACACTAGGGTGACTCCCGCTGGACTGGAATCTTATAGGCGCTCAAGTCCCGGAACCAAGGTTTATCAGGATGTCAGGTAGATTGACGAATTGAAATAAGTCAAGTTTCGTTATTTTGTCCAGCGGTTCACCACTTATGAATGCACTGGATAAAGAGAAGCTAAATCTGATTGCAGCGTTTGCACTGCTGGTCATTTCTATACTGGTGACTTTCCGCAGAAGAAAGAACGAGCCTCCTGTTACCTTCCTGTCTCTGTATTTCTGGTTTTTTTTCTACACCATGATGGCTGCCTATCTCGTTACCTTCAAACACGTGGTGGCATGGCCGCATTTATTCCGCACGGGAGTAGGGGCTTCGCTGCTCATGATGCCTGCATCTTATTTGTACATCAGGCAATCCCTGTTTCCCCGAAAGTTCAAGACGCTTGATCTGCTCCACCTGCTGCCGTTTTGGTGAGCGGGGAGATGGTATATGGTTCTTTTGCCACTTTAGGCGGCGTGGCTGTTGCCCTTTGGCAGGGCTATTATCTTTTCTCCCATCCCGAAATGCTGTATGGCTTTCCTGCCTTGGCTCAACATGACATGCACATGCAGGACCCCATTGATCAGCCTTCTTTATTGCCCGAGCCGAGGGAGTCTTATTATACCGATGAGATGCTTGATGAAGCGGACGGCATCCTGGAAGCGTACATGGTTTCAGCTAAGCCTTATCTGAAAGGCAGGTTCAAATTGCATGATCTTTCGGAAGCAACCGGGCTGTCCGGCCACCTGATTTCGGCCTATGTGAACCGCAGAAAGGGCGTCAACTTTTTTGGTTATCTTAATCAGTATCGGGTCCAGGAATGCCTCACCCGGATTGGCATGGGCGATCATCGGGTCAAGACCCTGGAGGCCCTGGCCGAGGAATGCGGTTTCCAAAGCCGCATTACGTTTATCCGGGTGTTCAAACAGGTGACCGGGAAAACCCCTAGTGAGTACATTGACAGTTTGGGCTAGCCCAGTTTGTTACATTTGGGGAGTTGAAACATATTCAATTGGCTGATATTGCCATAATGGTGAGCAAATAGGGAGTTTTATAGCTTACCCGAAAAAAGTAATGCATGAAAAAAAATCATCTTCTCTATCTGGCGGCAGTCATCCTGACCAGCCTTTACTCCTGCAACGGGTCTCAGTCGGGCAAGGCGGCCATTGAAGATTCTTCGGTTGCTGCGGGCGCGGCCACCATGTACTATGGCGGCGACATCATCACCATGGAGGGCGATAGTGCCCAGTATGCCGAAGCCCTGGTGGAGAAGGACGGCAAGATCCTGTTTGTCGGCGCCCAAGATGAGGCCATGAAGCAGGCCGGTGAAGGCCACCAGATGGTGGACCTGAAGGGCCAGACGTTGTTGCCGGGATTTTTCGACGGGCATGCCCATTTCTTCGGCTTCGGTGCCCAGGCAGTAACGGCCAATTTGCTGGCCAGCCCGGATGGAGAATGCAACGATATACCCAGCCTCATATCCATTACCAGGAAATGGGCTTCTACGGCAGACCTGAGCAAAACCAATGGCTGGATAGCAGGTATGGGTTTTGACGATGCCGTATTGAAAGAGAACAGGTTCCCTACCCGCCAGGACCTGGATCTGGTATCGAAGGATACCCCGGTAGTGATCATCCATATCTCCGGGCATTTCTGCGTGATGAATACCAAGGGACTTGAAGTATGCGGTGTCACGACAAGTTCAAAAAATCCCGAAGGAGGTTTGATCAGGCGGGAGAAAGACGGTAAAACTCCTAATGGAGTTCTGGAGGAGCTTGCAGCGATCCCATTGGTGATGAAAGCCGTCAGCCCTTCATCTACGGAGAACGCCATTTATTTCCTCGAGAAGGGTCAGGCATTGGCGGCGAGTTTTGGTCATACTTCAGTTCAGGAAGGAAGGGCCCTGGCGCCCCAGCATAATTCACTGGTAAGTTTTGCGGAATCAGGCAAATTGAAGTTGGATATCGCCAGTTATATCGACTACACCGGGCCGCAATTTTTCAGGACACCATGGTATGGCAAGACCTATAAAAATCATTATCGCATTGCCGGGATCAAGCTCACGCTGGATGGTTCACCACAGGGGCGTACTGCATGGCGTGACATACCTTATCTTATTCCACCTGATGGTCAGCCAAAATCCTATAGTGGATACCCGGCCATCCCGAATGATGCAGATGTGTTCAAGGTATTTGATACCGCGTTTGCTAACAATTATCAGATCCTGGTACACACCAACGGAGAAGCAGCAGTCAATCAGATGTTACGTGGCGTATCCTATGCAGCCAGCAAATATGGTAACCAGGATCGCCGGACGGTTATGATCCATGGGCAATTCGTCAAGATGAACCAGCTGGACAGCCTGAAGAAATATGATGTGGTGGCGTCCCTGTTCCCCATGCATACCTTCTATTGGGGCGACTGGTATAAAAAGATTGTAGGTCCTGAGAAGGCCCAGCAGATCAGTCCGATCAACAGTGCCCTGAAAAAAGGCCTTCATGTGACCAGCCATACAGACGCGCCGGTTGCTTTTCCAAATATGATGATGATCCTGTGGACCACGGTGAATCGGGTGAGCCGGTCAGGTACAGTGATGGGGCCCGATGAGCGCCTCACTCCTTACCAGGCTTTGCAGTCGATCACAGCATGGGGCGCCTGGCAGCATTATGAAGAAGATACCAAGGGTTCGTTGAAAGCGGGAAAGCTCGCTGATCTGGTGGTGCTGGATAAAAATCCGCTGAAAGTGGATCCAATGACATTGAAAGATATCACTGTGATGCAGACCATCAAGGAAGGAGAAACGGTGTACAAGCGCAATTGATCGATCGACCGCAATCGTTCGCGGGGCTGGCCGCTTTAAGTTTGTACGAGTTGCCTGCTGATTTGCAACAATCCGATAAGGAAAAACCGGGGATAACTCCTGTAGGGCCATTACATTTGTTCCATGGTAGTTATCCAAAGTCATGATGAGTTCGCATCGTATTTAGGTAAGGAGATCGGGGTATCAGAGTGGCATAGGATCACCCAGGAGCAGATCAACAAATTTGCAGACGCAACGTTGGATTTTCAGTGGATCCATACTGACCCCCAAAGGGCAGAAAAGGAGAGTCCATTTAAAAAGACCATTGCCCACGGGTATCTGACTCTTTCGCTGATCCCCTTTTGTTGGAAGCAAATTGTGGACGTGCAGAACCTGAAGATGGAGGTCAATTACGGGATCGAAATGATCAAGTTCGGCCAGGCTGTGGTTGTTGACGATGAAGTCCGTTGCCGGGTTTCGCTCAAGTCCATTATCAACCTCAGGGGTATAACAAAGGCGACTTTATTCATCCAACTTGAGATCAAAGACCAGCCAAAGCATGCATTTACCGGAGACGTAGTGTTTCTCTATCATTTCAAATAATGAATTGTTTTTTTACAAACAAACGGTCAGCCAAGTAAGCAAAAAAAACATTTATGAAAAATCTGATCAGCTTATTCATTGTATCGCTGGTTGTATGGAGTTGTGCAGGACCAGAAACCGAGAAGAAAGAAAGCCCTTCAGCTGAAACCAGCAAAGCGGTGATGTATTTTGGCGGGGATATCATTACCATGGAGGGTGACAGTGCCAGTTATGCTGAAGCTGTTGTGGTGAAGGATGGCAATATATTGTATGTGGGCTCAAAAGACGAAGCCATGAAACAGGCTGGTGAGGGTCACCAGATGGTGGATCTGAAAGGGCAGACTTTGATCCCCGCTTTCATTGATGCGCATGGACACTACATCAGTTCACTCACTGTGGCTAACCAGTGTAATCTTTATCCTCCGCCGAACGGACCGGGTAACAGTCCTGAAGCCATAGTGCAAGCTCTGAAGAAATTCGCCGAAGAGAAAAAGGTACCCAAAGGAGAAACCATTCAGGCCTATGGTTATGATGAGAATGCGATGCCAAAAGGAAATGAACTGAATCGTGATCACCTCGATGCGGCCTTCCCGGATAACCCGGTGATCGTTGGCCATGTGTCCATGCATGGAGCGGTGTTTAATTCAGTTGCGCTGAAGCAATTCGGGTATGATGAAAAATATGTGACACCTCCGGGTGGCGTGGTGGTCAGGAAACCGGGAACGAATGAGCCTTACGGACTGATCATGGAGACCGCATACCTGCCTGCATATGCTGCACTGCCTAAACCCACACGCGAGCAGGAAGTTGAGTGGACCAAAGCCGGACAGATGTTGTATGCTGAAACCGGAATAACATTGGCACATGAAGGTGCAACCCATGTGGCTGATCTTGATGTGATCAAAAGGGCTACAGATGCCGGAGCAAACATCATCGATGTGGTGGTGCATCCATTTATGACCGATTTGGATACCATCGTCAAAAAATATCCGGTCAACACCTGGGGCAGATACGATAACCGTTTAAAGATCAATGCCATCAAGATCACGGCCGATGGTTCTCCCCAAGGCAAGACGGCATACTTCACCACGCCTTATCGCACGGGCGGCCCCAGTGGCGAGAAGAACTGGAAAGGCGAGCCCACCATGCCGCAGGCAGACCTGGACAAGCTCGTGAAGCTGGCATGGACCTGGAACGTACCGCTGATCATCCATACCAATGGTGACGGGGCCATTGACATGTTCATGAAAGCATACACTGCCGCAAGGGGCGGGGACACGGTTAAACCCTGGAACGTAACTACCATACATACACAGTTCATTCGGAAGGACCAGATACCATTCTTTGTAAAGAACAAAGTCAGGCCTTCATTTTATACGGAGCACACATTTTATTTTTCCACTGCGCACAGGAAGAACCGTGGTGAGAAACAGGCCGCTTACCTGAGCCCGATGCGTGACGCTATAGATGTGGGATTGAAGCCAACCAACCACACTGATTTTTATGTGGCGCCACTTGACCAGATGTTCATGATGTGGACGGCGGTGAATCGTCCCACCCGGGAAGGCGGTGTGTTGGGGCCGGATCAGCGTGTGACAGCCTATGAGGCAATGAAAAGCCAGACGATATGGGCCGCGGAGCAGTATGATGAACAAGGCCGCAGGGGTACATTGGCGACCGGTAAATTGGCTGATCTCGTGATCCTCGAAAAGAATCCATTGAAAGTGGATCCTATGACGATCAAAGACATCAAAGTGCTGGAGACCATCAAGGAAGGGAAAACCATTTACAGGAAGCCTTAAAGTCAGAACCAGGCCTTAAGCAGTACAAGTGGGTTCCCGGTCAGTGAGAGCAGACCATAGTCTTAGTAGTGTCGTTTAACCTAAGGGTTTGGAAATTTAAGACAAACTGAAAATGGGCGTCGACTTGCTACATCGTATTTTCGATCCATTAACCCAAACGGACAACCATGTACAGAATACTTGTAGCACTTGCCCTGGCATTTCCGGCCATTGAAACCCGTTCCCAGGAGCATGCGGTGGCAGAACACCATGGGCAGCAGGAACACCATGGGATGAAAGGGGCCAATCGCCTCACGCTGGGGCTTGGGCATACGCATATTTCACAAGGTATTGTTGATGGCAAGCGGGAGTGGCTGGCGATGCCCTCCTGGTCACTCAATTATGACCATTGGGTTTCTGATCAATGGGCAGTTGGCCTGCAAACTGACCTGATCATGGAGACCTTCGTGATCGAGAACAATGAGGGCCTCGAGTTTGAACGGGAAAGACCTTTCACCCTGGTACCCGTGGCGATCTTCAAACCCGGTAAGCGATTTGCCATGCTTGGCGGTGTGGGTGGTGAATTTGCCAAGGGCCATAATTTTGTACTGACCCGTTTAGGGTTCGAATATGGCGTCCACATTCCCGGCAACTGGGAAGTAGGCGCCGCACTGGTCTGGGACAACAAATGGGGTTACTACAACTCCTGGGGACTTGCTTTCACTTTTAGCAAGATCTGGCCGAAGAAACATTAAAACCGGTTGTTGTACCTATTGTAATACCGCGGACTCGGCGTCTGCTGGTAGTAATCCCCACCCCTGTTGCTGTTCAGCTTTAGCCGTATGCCAGCCTGGATGTTGACGCTGTTGAGGTTGGAGACCTCGTATCGGTTATAGGGGATGAACTGGTAATTGGCGGCCGCGAAGAGGCTTGTTTTCTGGCTGCTGCCTAATGCATATTGCAGGCCTGCACCTGCAGCCATGGCTACGGAGAAGTTCGTGCTGTTGACTACATCAAACATCCCCCAGAGTTGCCGATTGGATACCATGGCAGCGCCTGCACCGGCACTGAGAAAAGGCTGGAGGCGTTGTTCTTTTTCAGCCAGGGGAAGATAGATGGCTTTGGCCATCACGGGGTAGACCTGTATGCTGTTGCTGACCACTGCGCTGATATCGGTGGCCGCGTCCGGCTTCAGCAGTTCCCTGTTGCCTTTCTGGTAGAAATCCTGGAACCCGAAGCTGGGACCCAATCTCCATTGCTTTGACAGTTTCCAGGTCAATTCAAAACCCAATCCCCTTGGGCTTCCCTCTGAAATGAGTTCCTTGCTGAAGGATCCGGACGGGATACCGTAGCTATAGAATATGCTGAACTGTCGGCCATCCGGGTTGGCCTGGGCCAATACAGTGTCAGACGATAGACAGAACAACATCAGAAGTGCGGTAATGATGAATGTTTTCATAGCCTTATCATTGAGAGACTAAATAGGGTGATTGTGAAAAGAGCTGTGAGATCTGGGCATTCGCCGTTTGGGGTTCATAGACTTCGTCGCCCTGGATGACGCCGTTCCAGATCACGCGCAGCGTGCGGTTCGCGTTGGCGTTTCGGAGGTCAAACATATCCGTACTCATCAAGGCAGTGGTGACGCGGTAGGTAGCAAAGCCCCCGCCCCATCCCCAGCCGGGCCCCATGCCCCAACCCCAGCCGGGATCGAAAGGCCCCCATATGCCCGGATTCCAACCGCCCCAAATGTCCGGCAGGGCGATGACGCCCACGTTAGAACTGATGACCAGCGAAAGCTGCACACCCAGATCCGGATTCGCCCCGCGGGAAACCTGGGTGAATCCGCGCGACTGCATATTCTGGCGGAAGGCATTGATGAAGGCCAGATCCTGTGATGTGGAGGAATAGGTCAGGCCATCCGAGCGGCGGATGATCATGGAGTCGCTGATGCTGTATGTTTTGTACACACTAAAGTTCACCGTGGTGTCGCGGTTGGTGGTGTACACATTAGACTCCGCTCTGGTCAGGTTATTGATGGGGTCCTTGCTGCAAGAGGCAAAGAGTAGCAGCGCGAGGCCCAGGAAAATGGTTCTCATGTTTGCAACGCTTATACCCTGATTAACTACATTTCAGGCCCATCGGTTGCAGGCAGGTGTACAATTAACAAAAGGTTATTTAAATAGAAAAAGGTCCGCCATCCGGCGAACCCTTCCAAAATTTCCCACATTCCTCACATTAATCACATTTTCTTCTGGCTGTAGGGGGAG
>JBBAJN010000047.1:0-19736 GCA_040404045.1 Chitinophagaceae bacterium | reverse complement strand
GGCCATGGATTGACCAGGCGACAGATATTCCCTTTCCGGCTTTCTATATACACGCCCGGGATCGTGCCATCTTTCCTCATCTCTGATGATACCACAAAAGCGCCCCTGGCCAGTAAGGTAAATGCCGTGGCCCAGTTGTCGGGAACGGCCGGGAAAACCCTGATCTTGCCCTCGTTGCTCTGCAGCAGCATTTCATTCACCGTGGCCCCGTAAATGCTCTGGGGTTCGAGACCAGCTTGTATAAAGGGTTTGGCGGGTAGTTTGTTCGGGTAATGGGATCTTTCGTCGTATATATAATCCCGTTGCGCCGAGATATCCGGTTTCTTCAGGGAGTCCATATAGATCGAGAGATTATACCAGTGGTCGATGTTGTAGAACAGGCCTTGCGGGAAATGCTGTAAACGCCGAATGCCATTTTGCATCATCGTCAGCGCGTCATTGCCCAGGCCCAGCCTGGCGGCAACGATGGGTTCTGGTGAGATGGCATTCATGGCCGGGGAACGCTGTCGTAACATGTTGACCATGGCCTTATACTCACGTGTATTCGTAGAGTCTATACCGGTGAGGTTGGCAGGGAAGACGGAAGATGTGCTTGCACTCATATGGCTCAGCCAGGGTCCGCGCTGTTCTAGCTTCGGAAAGATCGAACCATCGGGATACCATGCATGCGCAATGACTTCGCCGGCCTTAGGATCGGTCTGGTAGGGAATCGGCCAAAGATGATCGAGTATATGTTGCCAAACTTTGATCTTTTCTTTATCCTGCTTCAACATCCGGGCGGCCTCAATGCAGTGATTAAACATAGCGATGATCACATTCCGGTCCGTGATCGGATTTCGCAGATTGTTGGAACGCGGGTTCTCGTAGGGCTGGGAGGGGAAAATGAAATACTCTTTTTTGGCACTGTCCCAGCTCAGTTTCTGTACATAGAATTCCGCTGCTTTTTTCATGAAGGGATAGGCCTTTTGCGCAAGGAAGCCGGTGTCTGATGTGAACTCAAAATATTCCCAGAACAAGCCCGCGATCTGGCTGGCGGGCGTAAAATTGTTGAGCATGTCGTCGCGGTTCCAGAACGTCATGTTCCCAAAATAATCGTGCGGTTCTGCCCACAGAATGGCGTCATTCACGCCCCGCTTTTTTGCGTGTTCCTGCGCCTTGGGCATCAGGTTGAAATAGGTGTTCAGGTAGGGGAGCATCAGGGCGCAGTCGTTCTGGGCTGCAAGGCCCCAGTATTGCTGTTGGGTGTTCCAATGGTGCGGGGTGACCCAGTTGCGAACGTCGTGGTTCCAGGTCCACAAGCCCCCGTTGAACATGACCGGAAATTTTCCCCGGGAGGAACTGGCCATCAGGTAACGGCGGAGATAATAGCTGTTTTCAATGTAGTCGTTCTCCAGGTGCACGAAGGATTGGTTCCAGAATGAGGTCCACCATTTTTCGTGGAAATCCTTTTCCTGCTGAACGGTTTTTGATTCAAGATCCTTCAGCAGTTCAACGGCGGCCTCGGTGGGGTTTGCGGATTCATTGGAAGTTACGATAGATACCGCGAGTGTGAGGGTCCTGTCAGGCTGCTTGCTGTTTGCATTAAGTTCCAGCCGATTGTTACTGACGAGCTCAGGCGTTGTTTCTTCACCGATGATGCGGCAGGCTATGGCGTATCTGAGCCCCTGGAAAGACTCTTCTAAAACAATCGTTTTGTTCCTGATCAGAACATTCGTATTTCCCAGTCCGCTTTTGGTGTCTTTTGAAAAATACCCATACCAGCCAGGGAAGGCCCGGCTGCCCCAGCGTTCGAGCGAGACCCTGAACCGGGTGCCTTCTTTCAGCAGGTCCGTGCATTTAGTATTGATCTGGACATACCAGATATTTTTGTTCGCAGCCACCCATGAACTGGCTTTGGTCTCCATGAAGGGCGTTTTTGCATGGAGCGAAACGTCCGCGTTTTTGAGCGACAGCCTTCCGTCGAAATCATCGAGGTACATCCAATCGAACCCAGGTGCGCCCAGGTCGATGTTGATCCTTGCCCCACCGCGAAGCGTTGAACGGGCTTCCTCATGCGATTGGTCGAACAGGTCGTTTTTATTGACCTGCACTTCAATTCCGTTTGGTGTGTTCCAGACCATCCCACCCATGTCGCCATTACCCAGGGGCAGGCCTTCAAAACCTTCATAGGCAGGGGTTTTATAGACAATATCGTGCCGCGAAAGGTAATTGGGATGAACACTGAACACAGCGTTCTGTGAAATGCCACTATGGCTAATGAATATAAGGGCAAGGAGGCAGTAAAGCCGGGATGATGATAGGGCTTTCAAATTCATGATCTTTCTTAATTCTTTTTAATGGGTACTGATCCAAATCTTTGACATGAACGGATGTAATGGTACTCCATTTCGGGCCTGCTTTGGTCTTCGGGTTATTGCTTTGGAATGTGGTGGTGGATCTCATACAGTTCCCTGAATCTTGTTAACTTACTTTGAATAGACCGTTATGAAGCGCACAGTCATCATCATGCGAATCTTGCTGGGGTTCCTGTACCTGGTTTTCGGGTTGGATTATTTCCTGCATTTTATTCCTTACCAGCCCGGGCATACGGGAGCTGCTGCAGCCTTGAAGGAGGGCCTGATCGGAACCGGTTATATTTACCCGATGATGAAGACCATCCAGGTGCTGGGAGGCCTGTCATTGATGATCAACCGATATGCGCCATTCTCTGCCGTAGTGCTGTTTCCGATCAGTTTGAACGTGTTCCTGTTCCATACCCTCCTGGTTCCATCTGGCTGGTTGATGGGCGTGTTCATGCTGGTGCCGAATCTGTTCCCGGGCCATGCTTATTCCGAATATTATAGGGACCTGTTCACCAGGAAGCCGTTGAGCTAAATTGATGTAAAGATGCAGAGGGTGTTATTTGTCACTATCTTTCTTAGTGTTTTCGGCCTGGATGTAGTGGGACAGGGCGCCGGTCGATTGTTGAACGACAAAGACCTTTCCTTCCTCGAGCAACTCACGCGTGAAGTGATCGACAGTTCAAGGATACTTCCCGGGCAAGTCGTTTCTTCCCTATCCCTCAGGAACAATACCGGCGGCACCCTGATCAGGCCGGGAGCCAGGGATGCTTACCCTTCATTCTGGATCAGGGACTATGCCATGAGCCTGGAAACGGGAATGATCGACAGTGCAGAGCAACGTCATATGCTGATGCTGACGGCAGCTACGCAATGCGATGAAGCCTGGATCACCCGGAATGGAAGTATGGTGCCCTACGGGGCCATCGCAGACCATATCCGTATTAATGACGGAATGCCCGTCTACTTCCCGGGCACGCTTGAGTATACCGACCAGGGAAACAAGGTCTTCGGTATGCTGCCTCCGTTATGCGACCAGTTCTATTTTGTACAGATGCTGTATATCTATCTCGAACGGACAGGGAACAAGAAGATGCTGTTGGAGGAAGTGAATGGGAAGCGGCTGATCGATCGTGCAGAAACAGCGTTTGGAATGGTGCCCGCCCGCGAGAATGGCATCGTATATACCGACAGTTCTTTCAGGGCCGTTGATTTTGGATTCAGGGATGCTGTTGAAATCACGGGCGAACTTTGCTTTCCGTCTATCCTCAAGTACAAGGCGGCCCTTCAATTGGCCCATATTTTTGGATCCATGGGAAACCAGAGCAAGAAATCCAAGTACCTGCAGATCGCGCAGAAGATCAAGTCTGCCTTGCCGAAAGTTTTTTCAGATAGCCGGGGCATGCTGCGAGCGTCCACCGGAAAATCGGGGCAGCCCGATGTGTGGTCCACCGCGCTGGCCGTATATGAAGGAATGTTAGAGGGTGACGCGAGGGCCAGGGCTTGCAGCGTGTTGTCCAGCGCATATGCGAAAGGCTCATTGGCGTATAAAGGAAATATCCGTCATATCCTCCACACGGATGACTTCAATGCCAATACCGCATGGGAGTCGTCCCTGGTAGCAAAGAACCGCTACCAGAATGGAGCCTATTGGGGAACGCCAACAGGCTGGGTATGTTATGCGATGGCACAAGTCGATCCTGTACAGGCAAAAAAGCTGGCCAGGGAATATATCGCAGACCTTCGCGAAACGGATTTCCGCCGCGGTGGTAACTGGGGCGGACCTTATGAATGTTTTTTCCCGCCAGGCCACCAGCAGAATCCGATCTATATGGCCACCGTGGCCTGCCCGTACATCGTGTTTAAACGGGCGCATTTGTAGCTATGGGGCAAGAAGTTGGTCATGGCCCGGGTATATGCTCAGGGCTCCAGGCGGTATACCACGTCCAGCGATTTCCGTTGTGATGTTGCGGAAGCCACGCCAACGCTATCCACCTTTGTTTCCCACACATATAGTTTCTTCAATTGTGGTAAAGCAGTCAGCGACTGCAGACTTGAATCGGAGATATTGGTGCCGTAGAGGTTGAGGTACTCCAGTTTCGACAATGATCCAAGTGCGACAGCGCCCTGGTCAGTGAGTTTGTTCCTGTTGAGATTCAGTTTGAAGAGGTTCGTGAGTTTGGTGATTGAAGCGATGTCTTCATCTGTAATACCGCAGTTTGTGAGGTGAAGCCATACCAGCTGGTCTTTGATGTTGGCCAACAGGGAAAGGTCCGGTTTGTTCTGCCCGTTACCGTTGAACTTAACCTCAAGCAGGTTGCCCGATTTGCTGATGGCGTTGACCTGGTAACCCGCTTTGATCAATGCCTCCAGATCGTCTTCGGACGCCGGACCAGCCTGGTAGGCCAGGATCGCATCACGATCGAGCTGGAAGAAATCATTGAATACATCGGCCATATGCTTGCCGGGATGCAGCTTGCCAATGGCCATCTTGCGGTGGGCGCCCGTTTCGATCCACCATTCCAGGATACTGGTCTGGGTTTCCGTCAGCGGTTTTTTACCATCAGTGGGCATGAACTCCTTATGGTCTTTGGGAAGTGTGATCCTCCGGTAGATCTCGCTGGAAGCCGTATTCCCGGGGATGATGCCTTCGCGCGTTTTGCCTCCCTTTACAATGTCTTCATAACCGGTCAGGACCAGTTCCCCTTTTTTCTTTTTCGGGTTGTGGCAGCTCACACATTTCGCCTGGAAGATGGGCATAACGGCATGCTGGAAAATATCTGCCGAATCGAGGCTGGTGATCCTCGCCACAGCTGCATGGTCTTCGCTTTTTTCGGCAGTGATATTTGCAGTCAGGTAGTCTGCGCCGTGGGTCAGTGAACCGCCCCCATGACCGGTAATGACCAGTAAGATGAATGAGCCTGTGACCAGTGCCGTACGAACCCCGCGGTTCATGGCCCGGAGTGCAGGTAATGCATGGAACAGGAAAATGATCCATGTCAATACGGCCAGTGCGATGCCGCCATACTTATGCCACTCGAGAATGCTGTCATCGTACCCACCGGCATCTGACAACAGGTAGCCCGTGCCGGCCGACAACGTAGCGCTGATGGCGGTAACGAGCCATAGCAGGGGCAGGATCTTCAGCAGGAAGCCTTCACGTTTCCAGAGGTGCAGTAACTCCAGCAGGATGGCGAAGCTGAGCAGTCCGATCGGCAGGTGTACGAAAAGCGGATGGAATCGTCCGAGAAAAGAGAGGATGTCTGGCATAAGTTCAATTGGCTAATTGGCGAATGGGCTCATTGGCTAATTTGAGAAAGAGATGTTAGTTTATTTTAAAGGCTGCCCTTTCAGTTTCTTTCCGTTGGTGGTCAGCACCTGGAAATGATGCACGCGATAAGGGCCGGAGTACGACCAGACCAACTGGTTTTTTTTGTCCACTTCAAATAATTTGATCCCTTTCGATGCGCCGTAGCTGGCGATCACGGTATGTCCGTTTGAAAGCCTTTGCGCACCGCAGGGATCTGCAAAGGGCTGTTCCGGGAAATCGCTGTTGGATAGTTTCCAAACCACTTTTCCTGCGTGGTCCAATTCCACCACTTTGTTTCCATGGGTTAGGGTGATCAGCGTATTTCCATTTTTTAAACGGATGGCGGTAAATGGCCAGTTCTCGGCGGCACGGCCTCCCAGTTCGGGCAGGTCCGTTTTCAACGTATTGACAACGGATCCATCCGCTTTGTATTCCTTTACAGCAAATGCCAGCAGGTGGGGCACCAGGTAGTTACCGTTGGGCAGTTTGCGCGCCATCCGGGTCTGCATGTGAATGTTGTCGGACTCCGGCTGCAGCGGTACAGATACCAGCACGGTGCCAGCGGCATCAGTTTCCACCAATCTGGGCGAACGACCCGACTCAGTGATCATGGTACGTCCATTGGGCAGCCTCACCGCGGTACCCAATTCGTTTTCGGGTGCAGTTCTTTTGAAACTGAAAATGACTTTTCGGTCTTTATCGTATTCCCTCACTTCATCGGCCCAGCAGATCAACACATGGCCATTTTCCAGCACATAGCCATCGCGGGCTCCCGGTTTGCCGGAATCCCAGACCACTTCGCCCTGTTCACCCATGATGCCGGTGAAATCAGGACCGGCAATGAAAACGGAATGCGTGATGGCGGAAGATTCCCCTTGCCTTGCCAGGCCATCTGTGCCGAATGCATGGGAAATGGATAACAGTAACGTATAAACGTAAATTATGGATAATGACATTCGGGTTGTTTTATGCAAGTATATCTTTTACCACGTTGCCATGTACGTCGGTCAGGCGAAAATCGCGACCGCCGAATGGGAAGGTCAGTTGTTTATGATTGATGCCCATCAGATGGAGCATGGTGGCATGCAGGTCGTGGATGGTTACAGGATTTTCCACGACACGATATCCATATTCATCGGTCGATCCGTACACCATGCCGCCCTTTACACCGCCACCGGCCATCCACATGCTGAACGCGGAAGGATTGTGGTCACGGCCATCTTCACCTTGCGCGAAGGGAGTACGTCCGAATTCGCCGGACCATACTACCAGGGTTTCATCAAGAAGCCCTCTTAGCTTGAGGTCTTTCAGTAATCCTGCAATGGGCTGGTCAACGGCATGGGCGTTGTTTTCGTGGCCCATCTTCAGGCCCTGATGCTGGTCCCAGCGGTCCGTTCCATTCGTTTGCGGGCAGGTGAGCTCGATGAAGCGTACACCTCTTTCAACCAAACGTCTTGCCAACAGACACTGAGCGCCATAGCTGCGGGTATGGGGATCTTGAGAATCGAGGCCGTATAATTTTTTTGTAGCTTCTGATTCTGATTTGAATTCGGTGAGTTCCGGAACGGATGACTGCATTTTATATGCCAGTTCGTAGTTGCTGATGGCGGATTCAATGTCATCCGCCGCGCCTTCCATGGAGTTCATCAATTGCTGGTCCTGCCGCTTCAGGAACGCCAGTTTTTCATCCTGAATGCCAGGTATGGAATCGATGGGTCTGATGTTGGCAACCGGTTCAGCGCCGGCGCGTAAAATAGAAGCCTGATAGGAGGCAGGCAGAAATCCATTCTTGAAATTGTCCAGTCCTCCCGGTGGGATCAGTCCTCCATCCAGTACCACATACCCAGGAAGGTTGCTGTTCTCGCTGCCGAGACCATAGTTCATCCAGGCACCCATACTGGGTCTGCCCTGCAATCCGCTGCCGGTATGCAGGAAATAATTGGCATTGGTGTGTTCCGGGAAATTGGACACCATGGAACGGATCAACGTGATGTCATCGATACAGGATCCGATATGCGGAAATAGTTCACTCACCTCAATCCCTGATTCTCCATATTTCTTAAAGGTCCAGGGGCTCTTCAGGATCTTTCCAACGTTAGCGAACTGGGTAGCGTCAACCTTGAATTTACTGGCAGGATCCTCGCCATTTTCAGCAGCAAGCCGGGGCTTGGGGTCAAATGAATCAACCTGGGAAACACCCCCATCCATGTACAGAAAAATAATGTTCTTGGCCCGGGGTATCATGCCTGGTGCAATGGTGCCGCCGGCGAGTTGTTTCAGCAACTCATCCTTACCCCTGCTGGCACAGGAGGGGAGCAGGCTTCCGAACATTCCCATGAGGGCTACGGATCCAAATCCGCATTTGCAAATGCTGAGCATTTCTCGCCTCGACATGGGTCTTCGGATGTGATGATGGTTGGTCATATCAGCTCAATTCAGGAAAATGAATTCTTTTAAATTAAAAACCGTGTGTACATAGTCTTTCCAAACCAGCCCCTCGATCCTGTCTTTCGGGATGCCGTTCTTAGCATAGGATGTCTTCAACTGTTTGAGGAAAGCTTCCGCATCTTCCACTTCATCATCCGACGCTTTTCTCGACAGGCATCGCTGGTAGATCCATTGAACTTTATCATCCGTTGAAGCCAGTTTTTCGGAAAGCAATTTGTCCGACATGCGTTCTGCCATCTGCACCACAAAGGGATCGTTCAACATGATCAGCGACTGGGAAGGAACATTGGTGACGGTCCTTCTTCCAAATGCGGAAAACGGTGTGGGTCGGTCGAAGGCCGACATGATGGGGTCAAGAAAATTCCGTCGAACTTCCACATAGATACTCCTGCGACCATTGCCGTCCATGGGACCGGATTTCCCAGGTTTACCCCTACCGTTCATGAAGCGCGTAATGTGGGCCGGTACAGGATATCCATACATGGTGGTGTCCAGCGAACCCGATACGCGTAGCATGGCATCCCTGATCGCTTCGGCTTCAATGCGCCGCAAGGGATAATGGGACAGATAAATATTTGATGGATCTTTTTTCACCGCGTCTGATTCCGGCGTGGCAGCCCTTTTAAACGCATCGGATAACAAGATCCTGCGGATCGTCTTTTTTATGGAGTAACCGTCTTCACGGAACTGTATCGCCAGGTAATCAAGAAGCTCGGGATTCGAAGGTAGTTTTCCCTGCATGCCAAAATTATCAACTGTTTCAACAATACCCCTGCCGAACAAGTGATGCCAGATGCGGTTGACGATGATCCGCGATGTTAATGGGTTCTTCGGGTCCATGATGGACGCGGCCAGTTGCAACCTGCCGCTCCCCGGGACATCGAGGTTTGGGTTGGACACTTTAATGGCCGGGATGAACATTCTTTTTACCCGCTCAGGTGAAAGCTCCAGGTGGTTGCCACGGACGAAAACCGGACTGTTCTTACCGTTGCCGTCCGTCACTCCGTGAAAAAATTCAATGGAGTCGGTCAGAGAAGCTGCCAGTGATTTGTTTTGTTCAAGCCAGCTGAGTAACTCGGGAGATTGGACGCTTGTTTTACCGGGACGAAGGAGTTGATTGATTTTTTGCACGTCTTCGTCTGTTCCTTTGCCACTGGTGATGGCCAACCATGCATCGCGGGCAGTCAAGATGCTTTTCCTGTCAGTGCCGCGGGGCTCAAACCATTCTTTGTTGTAGGCGATCACATATTTCGCTTCGATGTATGCGTCTTTCGCCATATTGAAAACATGGCGATCGAAACTCCCCGGTAAAAATTCAATGTAGGCTTTATGTCCCCTCCAATTGGCCACGTTGAAAATAAAACGCGAAAGTTTTTCTGTGTTCACTTTCTGGTCCATATCCCCGTAAATCGGGAACTGTATCAGTTGGAAATTATCAATGATGATGCGGATCGAAGATTGTTTGCCGGCTGCCAACACGCCAATAAAATTGTTGTCGATCACAAAATCAGGAGAGCGGAGGGCGCCAAAAATATTCGTCGATAATTTTCTGCTTGAAGCCAGGCCCTGTTGCAAGCCGGTCAATTTCTGCTGATCTGAAAACACGGGTTCGCCCAGTGTGGTGGATCGGGTGAAGGCAGGGCCATCGGTTTTCCATCCCTGCAGGTCAGATCCGGTGAAATCGGCCAGGATTCGGCTGGAATCCATTGATGCGGAAGTGGCTTTTTTCACATGGCTGCCCTCACCTTGTTTCAGGGATGCAAAAGATGGTTTATTGTCGGGGGCACTGCCGAGCTGGGCCGACAAATAATTCCATACGGCATTGCGTACTGAGTCTTTCAGCCCCAGGATTTTTTCCGTAGTTGATGTAGTGGCGAGTTGGTTGGAAGCCACGGGAGTAAACCTCGTGCCTTCCATGACGCCATAGAATGAATAATAATCTTTCGCCGCAAGCGGATCGAATTTATGGTCGTGGCAACGTGAGCAGGACAACGTGAGTCCCTGAAACGCCTTACTCGTGACATCGATCATATTGTCGATCCGATCTGCTTCATCCTTTCTGATATCAACGGGACTGTGGGTGCCTTCGCTGAGTACATAGAACATGGTAGCGAGTTGTGCTTCATTAATGGAGCCATTGGCGGCTGTCCTCGGTTTGTTCATAAGATCGCCCGCCAGTTGTTCGAGTACGAATTGGTTATAAGGAATGTCGTGGTTGAAAGTCCTGATGAGGTAATCGCGGTAGCGCCAGGCCCCCGTGATGGGGTAATCGAATTCGTGGCCCTTTGTTTCCGCATACCTGACCACATCCATCCAATGGCGGGCCCATCGTTCCCCATAACGGGCAGAGCCGAGATAGTAGTCCACCATTTTTTCATAGGCCTTCGGCGAATCGTCTTTCAGGAATTGCTGTAATTCTTTTTCCGTGGGCGGTAATCCTGTGAGAATATAAGATGCCCTGCGGATCAGTGCGTTTTGGTCGGCCTCCTTTCCTGCGTCCAGTCCTAATTCGCCCAGCTTGTTGTTGATGAAATAATCGATCGGATTGCCTTTATATTCCTTTACCCCCGGCGACGGTTTCTCCGGTAGGAAAGCCCAGTGTGGTTTCCATTCAGCACCCTGTTCGATCCATTTCTCAATCAGTTTACGTTCGCGTTCCGTTAGCGAGAGGTTGGATTCCGGAGTTGGCATAACGATGTCCGGATCCTTGTGATTGATCCTGAACAGCACGAGGCTGTTTTTCGTGTGCCCGGGGTCGATGGCTTTCAGCCCTTCCTTTGTCAAAGCGGTAGCGCCTTCATAGGTGTCTAACCTGAGGTTTGCCTTCCTGCTGCTGGGGTCCGGGCCATGGCAGAGATAACATTTCTGAACGAGGATGGGCCTGATATCATAGTTGAAGTCGACCTGTTGGGGAAGTGCAGCTTCCTTGTCTCCGCCGAAAATGGCAAAGCCCGCTACAGTGAGCACAAGGAGTGCCACGACCAATAAAAGTTTATTGTTGTTCAGAAACCTCAACGGTATGCAATGGTTTGCATCCAATTTACAAAAAATGGGTGATGTATGATGAAGGTTACGAATATGTCCTCCTTTTTTTTACCTTCAGCACCATGATCAATCTCGGTTTATTAGGTATCGGAAGGATAGGGAAGATCCACCTTGGGAATATTGTCAGGCATTTCCCGGGTGCCAGGGTATTGGCGGCTATGAATCCTTCGGAGGCGGGCAGGGGCTTTGCGCGCAATTTGAACGTGCCGCTGGTGACAGATCAGGCGGACGACGTGTTGAACCATCCGGATATTGATGCCGTATTGATCTGCACGGCCACCGATGCGCACGCCGATTATGTGATTGCCGCGGCCAGGGCGGGGAAGGCTATATTCTGTGAAAAGCCATTGGACCTGTCGCTCTCCAAAGTGAAATGGACGCTGGATGAAGTGAACAAAGCCGGTGTCCCACTGATGCTGGCGTTCAACCAGCGACTGGATCCGAGTTTCCAGGAAGTTAAGAATGCGATCGACGGCGGCCAGATAGGAGAACTCCGATCTATCCATATCATCAGCAGGGATCCGGCCCCGCCACCGGTTACGTATATACGAAGTTCCGGGGGATTGTTCCTCGACATGTCTATCCATGATTTTGACATGGCCCGTTACCTCGCGGGCGCAGAAGTAGAGGATGTTTTTGCAAAAGGGTTCAACCTGGTTGATCCGGCCATAGGGGAAGCAGGGGATATCGATACGGGCTACATCGTGATCAGTTTTAAGAACCGCGTGACGGCGTTGATTGAAAACAGCCGGCAGGCAAGCTATGGGTACGACCAGCGGCTGGAGGCTTTTGGTTCAAAAGGGATGGTCAGGGCGGAGAACCCGCTGAAGACCACTACCCAGTTCATGGATGGGAACGGTGTACATCTTTCGCGCAATCTTGATTTCTTCATAGATCGTTACGCTGATTCATACCTGTTGGAGCTTAGTGCTTTTCTCGATGCACTCAGGGAAAAGAAGCCCATGCCGATCACTGGTGAGGACGGCTTGCAAGCGATGTTGATCGCATTGGCAGCCAACAAGTCGATGCAGGAGAACCGGCCCGTGAGAATGGATGAAGTGCGGTGAGGTTTTGTAGGTTATTTAATGGACGTTACTGTTTCGGACCGTTAACCGGCTGAATTTTTGGATTATTCCTGTTGTAGGAGGGATACCCTGGAAAGTCCTGTCTTTCAACGATGATGGAGCCGCCGATCGAAAATGTTCGCTCATCATTGATATACATCAGGCCTGCTTCCATTCTTGACGAAAGTCCGAAGCCCTGGGTATTGATGGCATGTGGTCCAAATGGAGTTTGACGGAGATTGGTATTGAAGAATGACCGGTTAAAATTTTGGTAAGTTGGTGCAACAGAAATGCCACCGATCGCATACAGATTATTATTCAGGCGGCGGCTTACCTGAAGGCCCATTGGGGCTGCAACGAATGAACCGCTAACCCTGTTTGACAAAATCAATCCCGTTGCTATACCTGCATAGGAATTAAACGACCATTTTTTATCAATACTCTTGCTATTAAGCAATGGGGTAAAAGGGCTGATGCCCATCGGGGAGTAGTTGAGCGTAGCAGGCTGAAATAAGGTCTGGCCCCGGGAGCACAGGAAAGTCACAAGAAGGGCGAATACAAGCGAGATACGCATCCATTAGGATTAGGATATAAAAGTACAGGTTCTACGGAAAATGAAGTAAAAATTTGTGAAGATGGGTGTAAGGCTGCAGAAAGTAGAAAATAACCTTTGCGAGAATAAGGAGTGCAGGAATACAGATCTTTTTAGGTAAATTATTCGATGTGATAGAGGAGTAGATTCCGGGTTGAACGGAGATTATCGCAAACAAGATCCATTCGATCGGTGATCTGCATTGGCACAGGGCTTACTCACAAGTAAGTATTTGAAGGGGATCCCTGCCGATTCAAGGGCGTCCAGCCATCGTGGAAATGCTGCTATCGCAGAGGATGCCGTGTCTGCATCTACGGTTGAAAAAGTAAGGCGCTTGAATATGTTGGCGGAAGAACGTGGTCAGAGTCTTGCGCAGATGGCGCTCGCATGGATCCTGAGAGATCATCGGATCACCTCAGTATTGATTGGCGTGAGCAAGCCTGAGCAAGTGCTGGATTCCATCCGCAGTATCGACAATTATTCCTTTACTTATGATGAGCTTGAACGGATCAACGCGATCTTACAATAGATAGGAACCGTCCGATAAGAAAGTACATGAGGCCTTCCCATGATCAGGCAGAAATCATCAGGTTGCGGTATTGATTGAGCGGTACGTTTACTATTTAAAATGCTTACCTGCCGTTAGATTTAAGGACGGTGATGTCTTTTTTGATCTGGTCGTCGTAGGTCTTCTTGACGATATAATACCATTTACGATCCGGGACGTCTACATAAAAGACATCTCCTTTTTTATGTCTGGCTACGGCGTCCTGCAGTTCTTTCGGAACCATATCTTCCCCGAAGAACCAACCCAGGTCTCCCTTAGTGGTATTGCCATCCATGGTATACTGGTCGGACAGTTGTTCGATGGTGGCGCCGGCACCAAGCTTTTGGGTGATGAGCTTACTCAGGCTGTCGACCTCTGAGTTTGATAAACTGGATCTGTCGAGAAAAATATAACTGGCCCTGTAGTTTATGTTTTCATCTGCTTCTATGATCTTGTATGTGACATAACCCACGGAAAAAACATCTCCCTTATTTTGTTTCAACAATCGCTTGTCGATCAGCGTAGTGTCCTTTCCATAGGAGAGGCGCAATAAAGCGGGCTTCAGGTTCGCATTTGCAGCTATATATTTTTCCGCTTCGGCTACGGTTTTGATCTTTTCAAATTGTTCCCGGACTGTAGGCTGGGCCAGAACGGTAAGGGAAAAGAAAATGAACAGGACAGAAAATAGACTTTTCATAATTCAATTTTTTGGGCTGTTAAGGATGAAGAAACCTATTGTTATTCTTCCTTTCATCGCAAAACGGTTTTCTGGTCAGGAAAACATTAAAAAAGCTAAGTAAAGCCGAAATGTTGACGCTTAATTGAAATATCTGTTAAATATCGCCTCAGCTACCATTTCGTGCCCCTTCTCATTCGGATGGTTGCCTTGTGACATCATTTGCGATATCTCGTGCCCCTTCAGTGCTTCCTGATAAAACAATCCATAGCTGTCAACAATTCCCGTCTGGTATTTGTTCGACAGTCCCATGATCTGCCTGGAGTGGGCGTGAAGGATATTGGTGGTGTCAAGGATATTCAGGGCGAGGTCCGGTGTTGGCGTTAGCAGAATAAGTTTTGTCTTTTTTTCGCCGGCGGTTTTTATCATGGAGGTCCAGGCCTTTGCCGCTTCTTCCAGGCCAAGGCGCCTGTCGTTCAATGCATAATCTATAAAGACCAGGTCGGGTTTAAGCGTCAGCACATCTTCCCTGAACCTGGCATTTCCCTTGTCTGAACTTTCGCCTCCAATGGCAGTGGTGATTACATTGATCACAGCAAAGGGATACTTCTTTTTCAGCTTTTTCAGTACCAGCGCAGGATAGGCTTGTTCTGTATTTACCACCGGTGTCTTGAAATATCCGGCAGGTACGGAATGCCCGTGGAACACAATATTGATGGTCCTGTTCTTGGGCCATTCTTTACTCAACTCTGTTTTCAGGTCATTCAGGAAATCGGTCGGTTGATCAATAGGCAGCAGGCCCTGCGTCAGGAATATGGCGATGGATAAGATGATTTTCATCCGTTTTTTTTTGATAATGGAAAAGTTACGCAATCAATTGCATAAACGATTTTGCAAATTTTTAACTTTTCTTGTACATTTTTTCGCCTTCGTTCGGCCTTTACCGGTCTTAGGAGGGTTATGTCCGAAGTAAACTGCTGTTCTAAACTAAAACCAACTGCAAATGAGACTGCTGCTCATGTCTTTCAAAAGGAAGATGGCCGGAATGATGGCGCTTCTTCTTTTCTCTCCACTTTTCTTATTGGCTCAGGAAAACATCACCGGTACGGTGAATGATAACGCTGGAAAAGGCGTTCCCGGCGTAACGGTGACCAATAAATCTTCCACTGCCTCTGCGGTAACCGGGCCAAATGGAAGCTACTCCATCCGGGCAAAAAAAGGTGATGTACTTGTATTCAGTGCGGTATCTTATGCTGAAAAGGAACTTACCGTGGGTACTGGCACCTCTTACAACCTAGTGATGGAAACAACCGCCGGCGCGTTGGGTGAGGTGGTTGTGGTAGGTTATGGTAAGAGTACGCGAAAAGCGCTGACCAGTGCCATCACTACCTTAAAGCCGGAAGACCTTAACCGTGGTGCAATTACAGACGTGGGCAGGTTGCTCCAGGGAAAGGTACCAGGTCTGAATATTTCTGCGAATGGTGACCCTAACCGCAGGGCTGCCATTGTTCTTCGTGGTGCCTCTACCATCAACAGCCCCAGTGGTCCTTTCTATGTGATCGACGGTGTTCCTGGTGGTGACATCTCGCTGATCGCCCCTGATGATATCGCATCCGTGGACGTACTGAAAGATGCGGCGGCGACCGCGATCTATGGTAACAGGGCGTCTTCTGGTGTGATCATGATCACTACAAAAAAAGGGCGTAAGGGTCAGTCGCAGGTGAACTATAGCGGATTTGCCGGTTTTGAACAAGTCAGCAGCCGCCTGAATGTCATGGATGCCGATCAGCATCGTGCTTATTTAAGGTCGCAGAATCGTGCATACAGCCCTGCAGACGACAATGGCGCAAATACTGACTGGCAGGAAGCCGTGATGCGCGAACGGGCATTTACCCATAACCATAATATCTCTTTCAGCGGTGGTGGCGAACATAGCATGTATGCAGCCAGCGTGAACTATGTGAACAAAGAGGGTATCATGAAGAGAAGTGCGCAGGAGCGTTTGATCCTGAGGTTGAGCCTCGAGCAACTGGCATTGAACGACAAACTGAAATTCAGTTTGAATGTGACCAACTCCAGGACAAAAGCAGACCTGGTTCCTTTCCAGAATAGCGTATTTGATCAGGTGTCTATGCGCTTGCCAGTGTCCACTATTTATAATGCAGATGGCACATGGACGGAAAACTTCAATACGCCGGGCTACTTTAATCCGGTGGGTATGATCGATAATGCGCTGGACGACAACACGGCGAACAATTTGATCGCCAGTTTCAATACAGAAGTGAAACTGCCTTTCAATCTGACCTATAATTTATTGCTCTCCCATCAGAACCTGACTACAACCAGCCAGCAGTTCTATAGCAGCTACTACAACCGTTACAGTTCCAGCCAGTTTTTTACCAATCCTGATCCGGGTTTGGGTGTAGGTGCTTCCCTGGTTGGTAATCTGTTTGGTTTGAACGGTGCTGCATACCGCAATGCCTACCAGTCAAAGCAAAACCGGAATATTGTTGATTACGGCGCGAAGACGACACCGGGAGTGATCAATACAACAGTTATCCAGCAGGCAATCGATGACGCTTCAGCAGCTGGCGGTGGCGTTGTACTGGTGCCCAGAGGCGTTTTTACTACCGGCGCGATCATGTTGAAGTCGGGTGTTGAACTCCATCTTGCCGAAGGGTCTGCGCTGGAAGGCAGCAGTTACCGAAAAGATTATGAGCATGTCACGAAACCAGCCCTCATCATTGCTTCGGGTCAATCCAATATTTCCGTCACGGGAAAAGGAGTGATTGATGGAAAGGGCAGGCAGCTGATGAAAGATATATTTAAGCGACTTGAAGAGGGAACGCTGACAGACCCAGACTGGAAGACAAAAAGACCCAGGGAAGGTACCCGTACCAACCTTATATATTTTGAAGACTGCAGCAATATCCTGGTCAAGGGAGTTATGTTAAGGGATGCGACCAGTTGGGTGACGCATTATGAACGGTCAAGGAACATCGTGATCGATTCTATTGAGCTCGAAAGCCTGGCTTACTGGAATAACGACGGGATTGATATTGTGGATTGCCGGAATGTGCGCATCACCAATTCTTTCATCAGTGCGGCTGATGATGCGATCTGTTTGAAGTCGGCCAGACGGGGTGATTATTGCGACAGTATTTATGTATCAGACTGCACACTGCGATCCAGTGCCAGCGCATTTAAGATAGGGACTGGATCCATTGGTGGCTTTCGAAATATTACTGTGAGGAACATCAATGTCTACGGTACCTACCGCTCTGCCATTGCGCTGGAGGCGGTTGACGGGGGATTCCTGGAGAATGTAGATGTGGATGGGGTAAGGGCGAAAATGACGGGGAATGCGATTTTTATCAAGCTGGGACACCGGAATAAGGACGGTCAGTATAGCGTGGTCAGGAATATTTCCATTCGCAATATGCAGGTGGAGGTGCCTGCGGGAAAGCCGGATATTGGATATGAGATGGAGGGTCCAACGCTGAAGTACCCCCCGGGCGTAAGACCGGATGGAAGTTTTAAGTCTGTTTCCCCGTGGAATAATTCTTATAAGGATACTGCAGCCATACCTTATTTGCACAATGTATTTCCATCATCCGTCAGCGGATTACCTGGTCATCCGGTAGAGAATGTCAGGCTGGAGAATATTGAGATCAGCTATGAGGGAGGAGCAAACCGGAAGGTGAATTATTTTCCGCTCGATTCTTTCCAGTTGATCACTGAAGCCGAGAAAGAATACCCTGAATTTTCCATGTTTGGCGAAATTCCCGTTTGGGGATTCTATGCCCGTCATGTGCGTGGCCTCTCTATCAATAATGTTCGCCTTACCAATAAGAAACCCGATTACCGCGCTGCAATGTTGTTGAACGATGTAGAAGCGGCATCGCTCAGAGAATTAACACTTGATGGAGCAACCTCGGCACCGGTTTTATTTCTGCACGACGTGAAACCGCTGGAGATGAAGGACGTGACCATCCCGGGCAAGCTCAAAAACAAGATCCGGAATAACACAACAAATCATTGAATCAGATGATGACCATGGAAAGAAGGTATCGCAGGGCCCGCAGGATCATAATGCCCGCATTGTTTACTGTGATATGTTTACAGCCGTTGGCGCAGGACCTGGTGAAGTATGTGCAGCCACTGGCGGGCACGGCGCCGGCAACAACGCCGGCCGCCCTGAGGCACAGCGAAGGAACCGAGAAAAATGCAAACACCTTCCCATCTGTGGGACTTCCGTTCGGGATGACACAATGGACGCCACAGACTCAATTGTCGGAAAAGAAATGCTTGCCGCCTTACTATTATAACGACACGCTGTTGAACGGATTTCGGGGCACGCACTGGCTGAACGGATCCTGCGTACAGGACTATGGAAGTTTTACGGTGATGCCTGTATCCGGCCGGTTGAGGGTAAAGCCTTCTGCTTACCAGGTTCCTTTCTCACACCGGAATGAGGTCACCACGCCTGCTTATTACAGGCTGTCTGCGGGCAATGTGGTTACCGAAATGACATCCACCCTTCGTTGTGGCATGATCCAGTTTACCATGATGAAGGAGGATAGCTTATATGTTCTCGTGATGCCGAATAGTGACGAGTCACAGGGCTTCGTCAGGGTCAACGCGAAAACCGGCGAGATCTGGGGCTTTAATCCCGTGCATCGGATCTATCAGGGCTTAGGCAAGCCTGCAGGATTTTCCGGTTGGTTCTATATTAAGCTCAGTCGGCCCGCGGGCAGCTCAGGAAGTTTTGGTGATGACAGAATTTTTTTGACTGATAGCATTGGAAGTAAAAAAGATATCGGCGTCTACGCCGGATTCCGCTTAAAGGCGGGTGAGCAGATCTTGTTGCGTATGGGAACTTCATTCACCAGCCTGGAAGGCGCCAGAAAAAACCTTGCAAAAGAGGTAGGCAGTAAAAGTTTTAATACCATAAGGTCGGAGGCTGATCAACAATGGGAACGGTCACTGTCTAAAGCGGTAGTGACCACTACCGACGAGAAAGCAAAAAGGGTGTTCTATACAGCGATGTATCATGCCATGCAGCACCCCAGATTGTTCAATGATGTTGATGGAGCCTATCCTTCGTTTGCCGGCAATGTGGAAACCAGGAATGCAGGATCCAGGAATTACTACGATGATATGTCGCTTTGGGATATCTACAGGGCGCAGCTTCCGTTGTTTCAGTTGTTGTCGCCCCGGATGACCGGAGACTTTGTGCAGTCATTGATCCTGAAAGGACAGCAGGGACGTTGGTTGCCGATCTTTCCTTGCTGGAACAGCTATACTTCTGCCATGATCGGCGACCATGCTACGGCCTTCATCGCTTCTTCCTATGCCAAAGGCATCAGGAATTACGATATCAAGGAGGCTTATCGTTTAATGAAGAAAAATGCATTTGAGATCGCTGGTGAGGAAGACTACCTGAATGGTATGGGCCGGAGGGCGATGCCATCGTACCTGAAGTATAACTACATTCCCATGGAAGACAGTGTTCCCATTGCTTTTCACAAGAAGGAACAGGTCAGCAGAACACTGGAATATGCTTTTGATGATTATGCATTATCCGTTGTTGCCAGGGACCATGGGACAAAAGAAGAGTATGCGCAGTTGTTGAAGCGCGCAGGGAACTACGCCAATGTTTTTGACCCCAAGGTGGGCATGATGAGGGGCCGTTATGCTAATGGCAGCTGGTAT
>JBBAJN010000046.1:0-20184 GCA_040404045.1 Chitinophagaceae bacterium | reverse complement strand
TGCCTTCCGGCCCTGGGGGAGTTCAGCAGGAGCTGGTCGTGTAAGACCTGCCGGCTGCAAAGGTAGGGATTTTCGAATTAACGAATTGACGGATTCGCGGATTATTTAAACAATTCGTCAATTCGCCAATCCGTAAATCCGCCAATCCCCCTACTGCGGCCTTGCGAATTGGGAATTGATGGTGGTCATGCCCAATAACTGGTCATACCTGCCCCCCAGCTCACGGTAATAGACCAGGACAGTATAGCTGTTTTCAGTTTCCCAGGCATTACCTTCCGTCTGATCGGTTTCAAATACATGGCTGCGGGGATCCCTTAACGTATAGCAGTAATCATAGTAGCCCTGCTTCAGAACGATATCGGTTTCATAGACCCTCTTGGTTTCGTTGAAAACCATCTTTGCACCTTCGTTCTTCCCGTAGCCCGTCAGTTCACCGAACAGATACAGTTCCTTGTTTCTATATGGAGCGCCGCCGGGCGGAACAAACGTAAAATGAACGGTGGAAAAATCGGCCTCCCAGAGCGGGTTGATCTTCTCAATGGTTTCATGCACAAACATCCCATTCATGTCGTTGAAATAGAAATAGGGAGACCCCACCCTTGGTTTTTCCTCCTGCACAAACACCGTGAAACTGCTGTCCGTATTCTGCTGCCGACTTATCCTGTCGCCCAGTAATCGGAAACTCCTGAGATTGGCCCAGCGCCACTCGCGTACGGCCGGGAAAAGCATTTCCTGTTCATTGACAAACTCCAGCAGGTCGGGTTTCAGGAAGGTTGGCTGAATTCCTTTCAACGCATTATCCCAACGGTAATTTTGCAGTACGAAAAGCTTCACCTGCTGCTGTGGATACCTTGTTTCAAATCCTTTTGTACTTACCTGTACCAGTAACCGGTGATGGGTTTTAAAGAACTGCTGCGAAAATGGCTGTTGCACCTGTGCGCCAATACCGAACCTTGGATCTACCACCAGCAACTTCCTGGTAAAGGCCAGTTTTGAGGTATCACCGTTCACAAAAACCTTCAGCACATAGTTCCCGCTCTTGGTGGGCATGATATTCCGGTCCGGCAATGTCACCTGGTAATGTGTATACCGGCTGATCATGGCCGATGACACCCGATAGGTATTGATGCGCTGTTGTGTAAACCCTTTGACGTAATCGAAATAGCTCATCTGCGCCGGCGTCCAGTCCGCATTCCTCAACTCGAGCGTATAGAAAAAATACTTCACTCCGCCTTCCATGTCGTCGAAATGAAGTTCCATTTTATCGTTGCTGTTGAGTTGAATGATGGGGAACGACAACTGGTTGCCGAACTGGTGGAACTTCACAGCACTGATATTCTTCATGTATATCATATCAGGTTCCCGCTGGGCCTTTGTATTCACGGCCAAAAGGCAAAACAATAATAACACCGTCCAACTGCGCATTAAAAATGATTTATCTTCACAAAATACTAAAACCATCAATCTGAATCTCCCGTTTTTCATAGCCAAACGCATTGCTTTCAACCGGCAACAGTCGTTTTCACGTTTCATTATCAGATTATCCATTGCCGCTACCGCCCTGAGCGTGGCTGCCATGATATTGTCCCTCTCTTTTGTCAACGGTTTCCAGAAAGTGGTAAGTGAAAAAGTTTTCAGCTTCTGGGGGCATATCCGGGTCCAGCATTTTGAGCCTTTCAAGGTAAGCATAGCTGAAGAATATCCCATCAGGAAAAACGATACATCGGAGATGGTCATCACCGCGAACAGCAGGGTAAGTTACATGCAGGCCTCTGCCACAAAATCTGCCATCCTCAAATCTTCCGAAACCATAGAGGGCATCCTCTTCAAAGGGGTGGAAAAAGACTATCACTTCGAAGGTATCGAACAGTTCCGTATGAAAGGGACGTGGCCGAAGCCAGGAGACAGTTCCTACTCCACCGAGATCATGATCTCAGAATTCCATGCGCGCCAGCTCAAACTGGATGTGGGCAAGGAACTGCTGATTTATTTTATCCAGCCCGGCCAGGAAAGTCCGAGAACCAGAAAGCTTAAAGTGTCCGGGATCTATAAGACCGGGATCGAGATCTATGATAAGACATACGTCCTTGGCGACATAGGATTGATCCGGAGGCTGAATGATTGGGATAACCAGACGATCGGGGGCTACGAAGTTTTCCTGAAAGACTATAGCAAGATGGAAGAGGTCAGTGAAAGTATGTACAACGCATTGCCAGCCGGCTGGGACAGCAGGACCATGAAAGAGATCTACCCTGAGATCTTCGACTGGCTGAACCTGCAGGACACCAATAAATACATCCTCATCACGGTGATGACCATAGTGGCGGTGATCAACCTCATCACCTGCCTGATCATCCTCGTGCTTGAAAGAACCAGGATGATCGGTGTACTGAAAGCACTGGGATCGAACGACTGGAAAGTACAGCAGATCTTTGTGCAGCAAGGCGCCTATATCGCATTAACGGGAATTGGCCTTGGACTCGCTATTGGGCTAGGCCTGAGTTATTTCCAGCTCAGGACCGGTTTCATCACCCTGAACGAAGAAGCATATTACATGTCAGTAGCCCCGGTAGAAATCGTCTGGTGGCAAGTGGCGGCGGTTACAGCCGGCACGTTCCTTGTCTGCTTTTTGATCCTGCTCATTCCTTCCTGGATCTCCAGGAAGATCAGTCCTGCAAAAGCGATCCAATTCAGTTAGTCAGTTCATAAAGTAATATGCCTGTTGCCACGGCAGCATTCAAAGACTCAGCATGTCCCACACCGGGTATGCGTATCTTATGGGAGGCCCGTGCACTAATGCTTTCCCTGACCCCCTGCGATTCATTACCAATCACCAGGAATACATCTTTCCACCCATCTGTTGGTGCCAGGGGCTGGCCGGCCAGGCTGGAAACCAGCAGGGGAATAGAAGCATGCTGTTCCAGGAAAATATCCAGGTCTTCATAAAACATGTTCATCCTGAATAAACTGCCCATGGACGCCTGCACCGCTTTGGGGTTATAACAGTCAGCGGTACCCGAACCGCAAACGATCTGCTTCACGCCAAACCAATCAGCGGTCCTTATAATGGTGCCCAGGTTACCGGGATCCTGGATGCCATCCAGCAGCAGCGTGATCCCCGTCCACGGCATTGGCTGTTCAGGTAGTCGCTTCCGGAGGATCACCAGCACATCGGAAGGTGTTTGCAGCGATGAGATCTTTGCCATTTCCACCTCCGTGATCCTGCTCCCTTTTTCGTGCAAAATCCCCAGATCGCCGTCATATCCCGTGAACCACTCCGGACAGGCGTATATGTGTTCTATATGATCAGGCAACAGCGAGATGGCCTCTTTTGCCATCTTTGGCCCCTCTACTACAAATTGACCATACTCTTCCCTGAATTTTTTATGGAATAAAGATTGGATATATTTGATCTGCGTTTTACTCAGCATTGGTGATCTTTTATATGCCCCCTATACATATTAAACATCTGAAACTTTCCATCATTTTTGCATTAGGGGTATGCTTGAGTGTGATCAGCTCCTGCACCATTGTGAAGAAATATCCCAAGAACACACCCTTCGTCTTCGAAAATACGGTAAATATAAAAGGGGATATTGAAAAGGTAAAAAAGGCCGATCTGAAAACCGATCTCGAAAAACAGATCGAAGACAGTGCCAGGGTGCTGGCCAATTCAAAGCTTCCCTGGCCAAAAGCACCCTGGATCATTCCAGTACCCGTGATCAGCGAACCCTTCGTTTTTGATACGTTGCATGTCAAACAATCAACCGTAAACATGCAGAACCTGATGATCAGCAGGGGCTTTCGCAGGGCAGAAGTGAGCTACGACAGTTCCCTGAAAACTACGGGCGATCAGTCAAGGGTCACTGTGGATTACAAAGTAAATGCCGGCAAATTGTATCGCATAGACTCTGTTGCTTACAACATCGGCGACACCAATTTACTCGCCCTTCTCAGGGAGCATAATACCAACTCGCTGTTGAAGAAAGGGAATGCTTTCGATTACGGCGCAGTGGATGAAGAACTGAACAGGATGGTCAACCTGTTCCGAAACCACGGTTACTATAAGATCTCGCGTGAAGACTTTTTTGTGGAAGCGGATTCCGGATTCGCCGCGCTGATAGACCCCACCCTGGATCCTTTTGAATACTTGCGCCGGCTTGCCGATATCGAAGAGAAAAGGAAGGAAAATCCGCTCGTGGACCTGTACATCCGAAGATATCCTATCAAGGATCCTACGCGGTTCAGCCAGTACACCGTAGGCAATTTTACGGTTTATCCAGACGCTCCCAATGAATTTGAGCTGTCTACTGCCGATACTACCGAAACATATATCAAAGGCTTTAAGATCATTTCATTCTACAATACCTTCAGTCCCTCGTTCATCACGCAGTTCATTGAACTGAAACCTGGTAATTATTTCAGCCAGGATGACTTCTCCAGAACGCTGAACAACCTGAATCGGTTGGGCGCCTGGCAGAACATCAATATCATCCCCAGGACAAACGACAGCCTGAGGACGATCGATTATTTCCTGCGGCTCAGTCCGGCAAAAAAGCAATACTTCTCAATCGACCTTGAAGGTAGCAGCATGTTAAACTCAAACCAGCTGAACCTGGTAGGCGCGGGAAAAATAGGATTGGCTACCAACTTCAGGCTGAGGAACAGAAATATAGGCCGGCGGGCCATCCAGCTTGAAAATTCGTTGCGAACGGGTATAGAGTTCAATGACTTCAGCAAGATATTGTCGACTGAAGTCACGCTCGGCAACCGATTTACCATACCCTGGCTAATGACTCCGTTCAGCCCAAGCTTCGAGAAAAAATTCACCAGTGCCAAAACAGTGGTCACCCTGGACTTCTCCTATATCAACCGTTTCCAATACTATGAACTGCGGTCTATCAATACATTTTTTGGATACGAGTGGAAGCCTAAACCGAGGGTCACCTGGCAGTTCAAACCATTCAATGTTGAGTTGACGAGGATCAGGCAGGACAGCCTCTTCAAGGATGCCATTAAAGACAATCCCCTGATCGTGTACGCCTACAACAACGGATTGGTCATCGGCAACAATGTGAGTTATGCCAGAACCTTCAATGGCCGTAATCCACGCCGATTGAACATGTTCAGGATCTACGGGGAAGAGTCCGGATTGTTATTTGGAACCCTTTTCAAAAACCAGACGGCACCAGGAAAGGTCTTTGGGGATCTGTTCAAGTTTGTGAAGTTCGACGTTGATTACCGTCATTACATCAATAACAAGAAAAACAGCTGGGTTTTCCGTGGCTTTGCTGGCTATGGCATCTCGTTCAACACGGAGTCCAGGCGGGGCGAGATCACACTCCCCTTCTTCAAAAGCTTTTCTGCCGGCGGCCCGAACAGCATGCGGGGTTGGCAGATCAGAAAACTGGGTATAGGGTCCAACATCTATTTTGACACCCTGGCACAGGGATCTTTCAGTGACAAGTATGCAGATATCCAACTAGAAGCCAATGTTGAATACCGGTTTGACATGTTCCGTTTATTTGGCTTCTGGTTCCGCGGCGCATTATTCACTGATATCGGGAACATCTGGTTCAGGAATGATATCAACGGCGATCTGCCCGGCGCCGAGTTCGGTTTTTCAAAATTGTACAACGACCTGGCCCTGTCGTCCGGTGCAGGCATCCGGATGGACTTCACTTATTTCCTGTTGCGTTTCGATTGGGGATTTCCGTTGAAAGATCCAAGGTACGGACCTGACAAGGGCAGCAATTCACCATTCTACTCTGAGAAAAAATATGGGTGGTTCGTAGAGAACAAATGGAACCGTCCAACTTTCCAGTTTGCTATTGGATATCCCTTCTAAAAGTTCTGCCAGTCAGTATCTGCTGCTCCGCTATGGGCTTTCAATCAACTTTCTGTTCCTCTTTCAATTTATTGATACCAGCCTCAAATTCCGGTACGGTCACGGCATCCGATAAAAGAAATTCCCCAATCCGCGTCCTGCAAAGAGAAGACAGGTGACCACCGCAACCCAGGGCCTCACCAAAATCGTTCGCAAGGCTTCGTATATACGTTCCTGTTGAGCAGACCACTTTAAAATATACTTTGGGAAGATCTATCGCAGTGATGGAAAACGCTGAAATGGTGACTTTGCGGGGCTCCATTTTGATCTCCTTTCCCTTTCTGGCCATTATATAGGCTGGCACTCCGTCTTTCTTGATCGCAGAATGTATGGGCGGCACCTGTTCAATGTCGCCTGTGAATGGAACAGTAGCAGCATGGATCATCTCTGGCGTGAGATGGGCAAAATCCCTGAATTGCTCAGGCTCTGACTCCAGATCGAATGTAGGTGTCACAGACCCGAGGGTAATGCTTCCGGTATACTCCTTTTCACGGGCCATATACTCGTTGATCTTCTTCGTGAATTTGCCCGTGCAAACGATGAGCAGGCCAGTCGCGAGCGGATCCAGTGTGCCAGCATGCCCAACCTTACTGATCTTTGTCTGCACCCTCACCTTCTTCACCACGTCGAACGATGTCCACCTCAAAGGCTTGTCTATCAGAAGTACTTTCCCTGCCGCAAATTCGTCCTGCCAATTCATCAAATGCTTTGTTCTGGGTTTAAAAAGTCCAAATTTAACTTTTACATTTGACACTTTTCCAGATGACACTGATTCAGCATAAAGACGAAACGGTCAGGTTCCAGCAGCAGGTTGAAAATGCCCGGGAATATGTCATACCCTTTATCGAAAAAGAACTTCGGATTACGGCTGACATCCGCGTGCTCGATATAGGCTGTGGCGATGGGGGCGTACTGTTGCCCTTGCTGGAGCGAGGCTGTATGTGCACGGGCATTGAACTGGACAGGCAGAAATCTGAATATGCAAGGAATTTCCTGGCCAGCTTTGTAGCGTCAGGTCAGGCAGAAATCGTAAACCAGAATATTTACGAAGAGCAGGCCTTGCAAAGTTATGCCGGGGCCTTTGACCTGATCATCCTGAAAGACGTTGTTGAACATATACCGGACCAGGAAAAATTCATCCCATACCTGAAGAAATTCCTCAAGCCGGGTGGTTATGTGTATTTCGGATTCCCGCCCTGGTACATGCCCCACGGAGGCCACCAGCAGGTTTGCAAGAACAAAGTGCTGACGGTATTGCCCTGGTTCCATTTGCTACCGAGGCCGCTCTATAAAGGTCTGCTCAGGATCTCGGGCGAATACGATGAAGTCATCGGCGAATTACTCGAAATAAAGGACACCGGGATATCGATTGAGCGATTTGAACGCATCGTCAAAAAAAGCGGTTATTCGATACCGTTAAAAACCTTTTATTTGATCAACCCTATATATCAGTACAAGTTCAGGATCAAGCCGCGGAAGCAATTTTCTCTGATCAGCAGCATACCCTATTTGAGGGATTTTGTCACTACTTGTGTGTACTATCTCATTAAAGCATAGTTCCGTTGCACATTTCTTCCTAATAAGCTAATGCGAACAGCACGCGCTGTTTACTCGGGTTACCGGAGTATACGCATTTCCCATCTTCGAGTTTTGAGTCGAGGGGAATACACCTGATGGTGGCTTTGGTTTCATCCTTGATCTTATCTTCGGTTTCGCTGGTTCCGTCCCAGTGGGCAGCTACAAAACCTCCCTTGTTGTTGAGTACATCCCGGAATTCCTCCCAGCTGTCAACAGGCGTAATGTGGGCATCGCGATAAGCCCTGGCTTTCTCGAACATATCCACCTGTATGGTTTCAAGCAGGTTGGTGATATAGGTGGCAATGCCATCAAAACTGACAGTTGATTTTTCCTTGGTATCCCTCCTTGCCACTTCGGCTACATTCTGCTCAAGATCCCTTGCACCAATGGCCAGCCTCACTGGGACACCCTTCAGTTCATGCTCGGCAAATTTCCAGCCCGGCCTGGCATTCTCAGAATCATCGTACTTGACCCGGATACCGGCATTCTTCAGTTCGGCCACCAGTGCCAGCACTTTCGCGTCGATCAGACTTTTCTGTTCGTCGCCCTTATAGATGGGAACGATCACCACCTGCACGGGTGCAAGCCTGGGCGGCATCACCAGCCCCTGGTCGTCACTATGCGCCATGATCAGCGCACCAATGAGCCGGGTGGAAACGCCCCATGAGGTAGCCCATACGAACTCCTGTTTATTCTCTTTATTCAGGTATTTAACGTCAAAGGCCCTGGCAAAATTCTGGCCCAGAAAATGGGATGTACCGGCCTGCAGGGCTTTTCCATCCTGCATAAGGGCTTCAATGCAATAGGTATCGAGCGCTCCGGCGAAGCGTTCATTGGGCGTTTTTACCCCTTTGATCACCGGCACGGCCATATAATTTTCCACGAAGTCGGCGTACACGTGCAACATCTTTACGGCTTCTTCCACGGCCTCCCCGGAAGTGGCATGGGCGGTATGACCCTCCTGCCAGAGGAATTCTGCCGTGCGAAGGAAAAGGCGGGTTCTCATCTCCCACCTGACCACGTTGGCCCATTGGTTGATGAGCAGTGGCAAATCCCGATAGGATTTGATCCAGTCGCGGTAAGCATTCCAGATGATCGCTTCGCTGGT
Source organism: Chitinophagaceae bacterium (assembly GCA_040404045.1). GTDB lineage: Bacteria > Bacteroidota > Bacteroidia > Chitinophagales > Chitinophagaceae > Pollutibacter. The sequence goes on along the minus strand of JBBAJN010000046.1, from coordinate 11,611 downwards.
AGGCCTGATGATCAGTTCTTCTTCCAGTTCTGAATCCGGGTCCACCATCAGTTTCCCTTTATTGTCGGGGTCGGCTTTCAACCTGTAATGGGTCACAACGGCGCATTCTTTAGCAAAACCTTCAGCATGGCCCTCTTCCTTTTCAAGGAAACTGCGGGGTACGAACAATGGGAAATAGGCATTCACGTGGCCGGTGTCCTTAAACATCCGATCAAGCTGGTCGCGCATGTTCTCCCACAAGGCATACCCATAAGGCTTGATCACCATACATCCGCGGACGGCTGAATAATCGGCCAATCCCCCCTTGAGAACCAAATCGTTATACCACTGCGAATAATCCTGCTCCCGGGACGTAATTTCCTTGCTCATTTATTTGCCATTTTTTAACTAAAACCCGCTCCTTTGTTAGCGTACTTTAACATCAGGAATGCCGCAAATGTAGTAACTTCATCATCAAATTATGTAAACCCGATTGCCATGAAACAAAGAATTTTACTCCTCTTCGTTCTGGTTACCGCTCTGGGAAGCTGTACAACGATGTATAAATCAGGTCAGACGCCTGATGATGTATATTTTTCTCCAGGTAGGGAAGTGCCTGCATATGTGGAAACGAATGATCGTCGTGATACCCGCTACAATTATGAAGACGAGTACCTTGACGACAGGTATCTCCGCATGAAGGCTATGAACAGGAATCGTTGGTCAGCTTTTGACGATGATTTCATGTACTGGAATGATTTCCGATGGAATAACCAGGCTTATTTCAATACACTTCGCCCCTGGGGATTCAATAATTTCGGCTTTGGCATGAATCCGATGATGGGTTTTGGCATGAATCCGATGTTCGGCTTTGGCATGAATCCGATGATGGGTTTTGGTAATGGATTCCATAGCGGGTTCTACAATCCTTTCAATCCCGGCTTTTACGGCGCCCCGATCATTGTGGTATCAAGACCTACAAACCCACGTGCGTTTGCGCCGAGAAATGGCAATTTAGGCACGTACAGGATCAGTAACAACGCTTATATTACGGATCCTAAAACAGGTAACCGCACATACAATTTGTCCGGATACAGAACGATCACAGACCGTTCAGGTGGAACTTATTACACCAACCCGTCTAACAGGTCGTCCAGGACCTATACCAACGGCAACGAGTCAAGATCGTACAATGCACCTTCCAGGTCATTTGACAATTCTAGTGGTGGTGGTTCGCGCAGCAGCGGTGGTAGTGGATACGGTGGCGGCAGCAGCGGCGGCAGTGCTCCCATCAGGTCTTTCCCAAGAGGGGGTAATTAATAACAGTATCCAGATAAGCTGATGTGTTCGTAACACATCAGCTTTTTTATATGCCTGCTTTACCATTATCTTAAAACCCATGACCAAAAGAATCATACTCTCAGGACTTGTTTTCTTTTCATTATATGCGTCCGCGCAAGAACCGGCTGATGCCCTCCGCTATTCCCGGTTCGCGCCTGTTGGCACCGCCCGTAGCATGGCTATTGGAGGAGCGCTTACCGCCCTTGGCGGAGACATCAGTTCCACACACGTGAACCCCGCCGGTATTGCATTATTCAAGACAAACGAGTTTGTACTTAGCCCCGGCTTCAATTTGTCCAACAACAAATCGAACTATCTCGGAACTTCCGATAAAGCAAAGGAATCTGCATTTAACTTCGGAACCTCCGGCTTCATCATCGCAAACCCGTCATCGGGAAGATCAAACTGGAAGAATTTTTCATACGCCGTTACTGCAAACCGAACTGCCAATTTCAACAACCGGGTCGTCTATAATGGCACAAACAACCAGTCATCGTACTCTGAGAAATACCTGGAGGAATTGATCGGTGACAGGGTTACCAATCCCAATGCAGCTGCAGTAGATTATCCTTTCGGTTCAAGCCTGGCATTCAATACTTTCCTCATTGAACCAGACCTTAACGCTTCCGGCGATGCAACAGGTTATTTCTCGCTGGCCACTCCCCAAACCGGATTAAAACAGGAACAGGTGATCGAAACTACTGGCGGAGTTTCAACCCTTAGTTTTGCCGCCAGTGGTAACTTAAATGATAAATTTTACCTGGGCGGAAGTCTCAACTGGGATATCCTCAGATACCGGAGGAACCAGACTTTCAAAGAGTCCGATGCGACCAACAATACCAGTAACGATTTTGGTTATTTCACCGTGGAAGACGTTTTGGAAACAGAAGGCACCGGGATCAATTTGAAGTTGGGCATGATCTTCAAGCCCGTGGAATACATTCGTTTTGGACTTGCGGTACACACGCCAAGCTGGTTCGAGTTCAGGGACACCTACAACACCACTGTCACTACGGACCTGGAAGGATATGCAGGACCTGGAACGCTGAAACAAAGCAGTTCAGATATTTTGGGACAGGTGGGTGATTACATTTATAATTTCTCAAACCCCTGGAGGTTCATGGGCGGTGTTGCCTATGTGATCGGGGAAGTTCAGGATGTTACCAAGCAGCGAGGCTTTCTGACTGCTGACGTGGAATACGTTACCTACACCTCTCCCCGGTTCAGCGACCCCAATGACCAGACCGGTGATTATTTTGATCAGCTGAACAGCACCATAAGTGATATCTACAAAAGCGCGATCAATGTGCGGATTGGCGGTGAACTTAAATTCAATACCATCATGGTCAGGGGTGGTTTTGGTTATTTCAGCAACCCCTACAAAGACCCCGAGCTCAATGGAAAAAGAATGAACATCAGTGGCGGACTGGGATACAGGAATAAAGGAAAATTCATTGACCTCACCTATATGCACCAGATCCTGAACGATGGTTTCTATCCTTACAGGCTAAACGATAATTTCTTCGCCCCGGTAGGGATGACAGGAAGCCTGGGCAGTGTGATGCTTACGGTTGGTTTCAAATTCTAAACGCGTGCGGGCTGGTTAACCGCCAAATTTCTTTGTCAGTTCCTCGTAGCTGAACCATTGAATGCTGTTATCCCTGCTAAACCAGGTCATTTGACGCTTGGCATAATTTCGCGTATGCTGCTTTATTTTGTCCACAGCTTCATCAAGGGAATATTTCCCTTCGAGGTGATCAAATATTTCCTGGTAACCTACGGTCTGCAGTGCCTTGAGTTGGCGGAACGGAAATAGTGCGCTGGCTTCTTCCAGCAATCCCCCGGAAATCATGGTGTCCACCCTGGTGTTGATCCGCTGGTAAAGCAACTCCCGCGGCCAGTTAATCCCGAATTTCCGGATCTGAAATGGCCTGGTTTTCCTATGACCTGCCTGGAATGAAAGTATAGAGCGGCCGGAACTCAGCTTTACTTCGAGCGCCCGCATCAGCCTGACCCGGTTTGAAGTTTCGTGGGAGGCACGCATGAATTCCGGATCCACTTCGGCCAGCCATCGCTGTAAGCCCGCCACTCCCCGCTCCCGGAAAACCTCTTCAACTTGATCTTTTGCTGACGGCTCAACAGGCGGGATATCGTCGATCCCCTCACAAAACACTTTTACGTAAAGTCCTGTCCCCCCCGTTATAACAGCGATTTTGCTGTTAGAGAAGATTTCGTCAGCGGCTCTCAGTGCTTCCCGCTCAAAGACTACGGCATCAACCGGTTCGTGGATGGAATGACTGTCAATGAAATAGTGCCTGACCGCATGTAGTTCCGCGGGTGTTGGTTTTGCCACCCCAATACTCATCTCGCGGTAACATTGCCGGGAGTCTGCAGAAATGATGCTGGTTTGATGAGTGGATGCCGCTTGTAAGGAAAGGGAAGTTTTACCTGAAGCCGTTGGCCCAACGATAACCAGGGCTGTATTTTCTGAAGGCGGCATCAGAATTCTTCTTCCCCATCAGTTCCTGCCGTATGGTCTTCTTCCATATCATCCGAGCCGCCTTCCCCTTCTTCACCAAATCCCTCCTCACCCGCAGAGAGATCGTATTTCTCTTCTACATCTACGAACTTATCACCGAGAATACTCTTGGTCCCGTACTGGCTGGGTGCGATACCTTCAGACCTTACGGCCAGCGGATAAGTGAGTTTGGCGTTCTCCTCTTTACTGACACTGATCAGTTCAACCAGGAAGGTCCAGTTCCGGGTGAAATCATAGACGTAAACGAATTTCTGGTTTGGATCCCTGATCTCGGTACCAATGGGAGTCTCATTCATCAGCAGGGGATCGGCCTTGTACTCTTTGTCGTACTTCTCCAGGCTGATCTCGCGCCCCCGCTGCCATTTATCGTTACTCCGGAAAAAAGTAGCCTGGTGCTTGCTGTCGAATTCAAAACTCTTCAGGATCGTAAAGTGGAGATCTGAGAAATGCTGGGTATGGCGTATCGCAATATCGCGGTACACGCTGTCATCTTCCTCGAAATAGATCCTGAATTTCAGTATGGCCATGCTGCTGCTATTAGGGGGCTAAGTTAATTATTTTTCGATGACGAAACCGGCTCAAGGCCGAGCTCTTTGGCTTTGGTGAGCATAAATCGACAGGCCTCGTCATAATTATTGGTGATCTCGCCGTCGAGAATCGCATCTTTTATCGCGTTTTTGATCTCTCCCACCTCCCGGCAAGGCGGGATACCAAAGCAGGCCATGATCTCCTCGCCGCTGATCGGCGGTTGCCAGTTCCGGATCCGGTCCTTCTCCTCCACTTCCTTCAACCTTTCCCTGACCATTTCAAAATTGGCCAGATACCTTTTTACTTTCACCTTGTTCTTTGAGGTGATATCGGCTTCGCAGAGCATCATGAGGCTTTCGAGGTCTTCGTCAGCATCAAACAACAAACGCCGCAAGGCGGAATCTGTGATGTTATCCTTGGTAAGGCTGATGGGTCGCAGGTGCAATTCCACCAGTTTCCTGACCAGCTTCATTTTCTCATTCTGGGGGAGTTTTAGCTTCGTAAAGATCTTTGGAACCATACGCCCACCTACTACTTCGTGGCCATGAAAAGTCCAGCCATGGCCCTCTTCGAAACGTTTTGTAGCAGGTTTACCAATGTCGTGCAATATGGCCGACCACCGCAACCAGAGGTCGTCTGTTTTGGTCGAAAGGTTGTCAAGCACTTGCAGGGTATGGTAGAAATTATCCTTGTGGCCCATCCCGTCAATATACTCGGCTCCTGCCAGGTCCACCATCTGCGGGAAGATCAGTTTAAGCAAGCCACTCCTGAATAACAAGTCGAACCCAATAGAAGGTTTTTCCGCCCCGATGATCTTATTCAGCTCTTCGGTTATGCGCTCTTGTGAAACAATGGAGATCCGGGCAGCATTCTCGATGATGCCTTTCCAGGTCGTTTCTTCAATGGTGAAGTTGAGTTGGGTGGCAAAGCGTATGGCCCGCATCATCCTCAAAGGGTCGTCGCTGAAGGTCTGGCCTGGTTCCAGGGGCGTTCTGATGATCTTTGCCTGAAGATCTTCCATTCCGGAAAACGGATCCACCAATTCTCCAAATTGGCCGGTCAGTGCCACCGCCATGGCGTTGATGGTAAAATCCCTCCGCAGTTGGTCTTCCTCCATGGTACCTGGCTGCACATCGGGGTTCCTTGATTCGGCGCGATAGCTTTCCTTTCGTGCACCTACAAACTCGATGTCCATCCCATCATACGGGATATGCGCGGTTCCGAAGTTTTTGAAAAAGGACACGGGTGGATGGGGATCCAAGAGGTCCGCCACTGCGTGTGCCAGAGAAATGCCGTCACCACTGCAAACCATATCAGCATCTTTTGTTGGCCGGCCCAGGAGTTTGTCGCGCACAAAGCCTCCGATCACAAAGCAGTCCATGTTCAGGGAGCCCGCCGCCGCTGCGATCTTTCTGAAAATGAACAACTCCTTTTCGGTACACTCGATCTGCATGGCGCGAAGGTAAGAATTAGCTAATTAGCTAATGAACTCATTGGCTCATTCCTGGATGCCAGATTAACTATTGAATTCAAGCATAAAGAATCAGCCAATCAGCCAATCAGCCAATTGTTTCAAGGATCTGCCTATCCTGTATACCGTACGCACATTTGAAGTGCCCTTCAGGACAGGTGGCATGGCCATGCAGGCCGCAGGGTTTGCATGGCAGGGGCTCGAGGGTCTCAACAATGGCGCGGTTGTCCGACAAAGGCCCGTAGCCGAAGGCAGGTATCGTGGAACAATAAATGGCTGTAACCGGCGCATTCATGGCGCTGGCAAAATGCATGGGCGCGGAATCGTTCACCAGGTTGCGCAACGCATCCTTCTGCAGGGCAGCCGACTGGAGCAGGGAAAGTTTTCCGCAAAGGTTGGTCAAGCGGCTTGCGGTGGAGCAGTTACTGACGATCTCCCCGGCCAACGGGGCATCCCCAGGAGCACCGAGCAGGAAAACATTCAGCTTGGGATCCAGCCCATCGATCAGGCTGATCCATTTGTCTTTCGGATACTGTTTCGTGAACCACACGGATGCAGGCGCAATGCAAACATATGGCGCCACCTTATAAGAGGCTACTTTATCAAAATCCTTTCCGGAAGGATAGAGGGCAGGCTTTGCGGCAACCTGATCGGTAAGGTGTGCGATCAATGCCTGGTTGCGATCCACTTCATGCAATTGTTTCTCAGCAGTACTGATCAGGTGCGGGACCGTATTTGTGAAGAATGACGAAAAAGGATTCTTGTCAAATCCCACGGTTTCCCCTGCACCAGAAAATGCTGTAAGAATGCCTGTGGCGGCAAAACGCTGCACGTTGACCACATGGTTATACTTATTTGCACGAACCCGTTTCAGTAGTCGGAATAAGCTCCTGTACTTACCCCCTTTCTTGTCCCAAACCAACACCTCGCGGACATGAGGATGGCCGGCCAACAGGCCTTCGTTCCCCTTCCTCACCAGGAAATCTATGCCAGCCTCAGGATAATGAAGCTGCAGTTTCTCCACCAGTGCCGTGGCCAGCACCACGTCGCCAATGAATGCAGTTTGTATGATCAGGAATGTTTTCAAGCAGGTCAAAATTATGACTATTCAAGGTGGTGAGGATTTTCTAATATATGTTTGCAGCAAATTTTTCATACATGAGTGTACAAGACCAGATCGCCCAGGCATGGCAGAACCGGGAACTCCTGAAAGATGGAACATTTGCAGATGCAGTCAGGCAGGTCATCGAAGAAGTAGACAAAGGCAGGTTGCGGGTAGCTGAACCTGCAGGCGATGGCTGGCAAGTGAATGAATGGGTGAAACAGGCCATCCTGATGTATTTCGGGATCCAGCAGATGCAGACCTGGGACCTCGCGCCTTTCGAGTTCTATGATAAAATGCTTTTGAAGAAAGACTATAAATCCCTAGGCGTGCGCGCGGTACCCCATGCCGTGGCCCGTTATGGCGCCTATCTAGCCAAAAACGTGGTGCTAATGCCTTCCTACGTGAATATCGGCGCCTATGTGGATGAAGGTACCATGGTGGACACCTGGGCAACGGTTGGAAGCTGTGCCCAGATCGGTAAAGGCGTTCACCTGAGTGGCGGTGTAGGGATCGGCGGTGTGCTGGAGCCCCTGCAGGCCAGTCCCGTCATTGTAGAAGATGGATGCTTCATTGGCAGCAGGTGTATTGTTGTGGAAGGGGTAAGGGTGGAAAAAGAAGCTGTGCTGGGAGCCAACGTAGTACTTACCCAGTCGACCAAGATCATTGACGTAAGTGGTGCCGAACCTGTGGAATACCGGGGACGCGTACCTGCCCGTTCGGTAGTTATTCCGGGCACTTACAATAAATCCTTCCCCGCGGGTGAATATGGTGTAGGCTGTGCACTGATCATCGGACAAAGGAAGCCAAGCACTGACCTCAAGACCAGCCTGAACGATGCATTGCGCGATTTCAACGTGAGCGTTTAGTGAACATTAAATTAAAGGCAAAGGCCGTAATCAGCTCCAAGTGAGTTGTTTACGGCTTTTCTCTTATACCCGTAAATGACCCTTCGGCCATGGTTCCCAACTTCATCACGCCACTCATCTTATCACCCTCAACCGCGCCATCGTACACCACGATGTTTGCGCTGATCTCAAACTCCAGGTGAATCTTCTTGCCCTTGACGGTACCCTTAACCGCGGCATCGCCCAGCTGGCCTTTGTATGTGCCCGACAGGGTTGAGTCCGTCAAATGCTTTAACTCGAATACCGGATTCCCATTTCCCATGGTGGTTTCCACCGTCATCTTCCAACGCCCCTCGACCTTTGCGTTGGGATCCTGGGCCTTGGCCAGGGAAGTACCCAGCAGTCCTATGAGCAGAAACAATACCCTCATTTTTTGAATCTAAAGTACAATTCTGCCACAAAAAAACCCGGACGTTTCCATCCGGGTTGACATTTACAAGCGTCTGTTTATTTCTCCTCGCTGTACAAGTATTTCGATACCAGGCCTGCAAGCGCTGCCCCCACGATAGGCGCGATCCAGAACAACCACAGTTGCCCAATGGCCCAGGAACCGGCGTATACAGCCATACCGGTACTTCTCGCCGGATTTACCGATGTTTTTGTGACCGGTACGCTGATTAAATGAATCAGGGTCAAGGCCAGACCAATGGCAATGGGCGCAAATCCTGCTGGCGCCTTGGAAGAGGTGGCCCCAAGGATGATCAACAGGAAGAAAAATGTCATCACCACTTCCGTGACCAATGCCGCCGCCATGCTGTATTTCCCCGGCGAATGATCCTCGTATCCATTGGCTACAAAATCGCCCAACTCAAAATTTGGCGAACCGGTAGCGATCAGGTAGATCACCCCGCCAGCAGCAATCGCCCCTACCAGTTGCGCAACGATATAACCCGGGATAATGGACGAAGGCACCCTTCCACCTACCCAAAGACCAATGGTCACGGCAGGATTAAAATGACCACCAGAGATATGCCCCACGGCATAGGCCATGGTCATTACGGAAAGTCCGAAAGCGAGAGAGGCCCCCAGAATACCGATCCCGATCTGGGGAAAAGCAGCTGTAATGACAGCGCTTCCGCAGCCACCCATAACGAGCCAGAATGTGCCAAAAAATTCGGCCAAAAGTTTTTTTGAATTCATGATAAGGATTGCTTTAGTGTTGAGGGTCAATTTAATAGCCAGAAGTGGTAAAATTAAGCATTGATCGCTGAAAGCCAGGGGCGCGTTTGTTCTAAATCTTTAATCCATTTGAGGGCAGGAATGGTAATATTCCCCGATTCCCATCGTTCTTATATATAAGAACGACACAATATGTCTAAAATATCCGCCTTTTAATTACTGTTGTTGCCCGCTGCCCTGATCGGCCAACGGACAGTGGACCTCGATAAATTCGGATTTACCGTACAGGTAAGATCGCTTCCATCGGTGCGGCTGGACAGTACCTACCGAACCTATAATGTGGAGGTGGAAAGCAGCCGACTGATGCAGTCGTTCCACAGCGAACTGGAACCCGAGAAAATGGTGCGGCTCGAAGGCTGGAGGAAACTGACCAACCAGCAGGGCCATGTTACCATAAAGGTCAGGTTTGAGGATCTCCTTCCTGAATCCTTCAACGTGACAGAGCGCGTGGAGAATATCAAGGACAGGGCCGGTAAGATCACGGGTACCCGGACTTTCTATGCCCAGGAAGTGACCTATACTTTTGCTGCCAGTGCCGTCATCACGGACTATAACGGCATGCACATCATGGATCAGGAAATGTTCCAACGGGGAAATAAAAGGACCTACCGAAGCCCGGAGTTTCCGGTACGGCAACTGGCTGAAGGGTACTTCCTGCTCAATTCCCTCAAAGTCACCAACGAACTGTACCGCAGTTGTGTAACCAGTGCTATGCGCAACCTCAGCAACAACATCACCAACGATTTCGGTTATGCAGAAGTGACACTGAACGACTATATGTGGATCGTAAGTTCAAGGAAACATCCCGAATACGAAGCGCATCGAAAGGCCTTTCAGCAAATGAATAGCGTACTTTTTGGCCTGAATGCGAATACACCAATTACAGGCATGCGGGAGAAACTGAAGCCTGTGATCGACTATTTTGAAAAGATCAAGCGGAACTATAACTCCACCAGCAGGCACGACAGGAAGATACGCTACGCCAGTTTCTTCAACCTCGCCGTATTGTACTATTACCTGGACGACCCCCAAATGATGATGCAGGAAGCCAATGGCCTCGTGCTTAACGATTTTGACGCAAGGGACGGCAAGGGATTTGAGCAGGTGGCCCTGCGCCTCAAGAATCAATTCGAGATCGCCAATGTCAACACCCGCCATTTCAAGGTAGACACTAGCCTGTTCAAAGGACCTTTTGAACAAGCTACAGTCAACGCTAACGAGCATAGCCCAGGCAACAAAAAGAATTCCCCTACTAAATCGAAATAAGAATATCTACGGGGGCTAAACTTGTTCGGAAACGAATAAGTAACGGAGATATCCGGTACTTGCTCTATTTGTAATACTCCTTCCAGATCACCGTTTTCCCCGAACGCGCCGAGACCCTGGCAGCTTCAAGGATCTTCACAACCATCTCATTGTTACGGGGGGCCGACAGGTCATAAGGCGACATAACGATCTCGCCCCGGATCAGTTTCGCCAGGTAGATAAATGGTTCGCTAATTTCTAATGGCAAGGAAGGCGCCTTCATATCCCGGACCTGCTGTTTTTCACTCTCCCGCACCTGCATATTCACTGCGTCTTTACAAAACACATAACCGGTCCGGCCATACAACTCCATATCCTTTCGGCTATAAGGCCAATTCCACGAGGCCTGTATGATCACTTGCGTTTTTGGATAGGTGATCACGATTGTAGCCTCATCATCTACTTTAGGGTATACATCCGGCTTGATCTGCTGTGTCACCGCGGTTACAGACACGGGTTGCTCGCCCTGCATCAGCCAGGTAGAAATATTGGCACCATAGCATCCAAAGTCGGTGAGGGCCCCTGCCCCATTTTGCACCGGGTCAGTCAGCCATGCCAGGAACTCCTTGCTGCATCCAATTTCTTTCGGCCCGGGATGCCCCGTATGAAAAACGATCTTCCTGAGATCGCCCAGTTTCTGCTCTTTCACCGCCATCTGATAGGCTGCTGCATTGGACCCGTACCAGGTGGTTTCATAATTCGTCAGCAGGTGGATGTTGTGTTTCTTAGCCAGTGCCAACATCTTCTTTGCATGATCCCAACTCACTGCCAGCGGTTTCTCCACCATCACATGTATTCCCTTTGGTGCGCAAAGCTCCACCACGCGCAAATGATCAAAGATGGCATTGAAGGCAAGTACAGCCTCCGGTCTTGTTTTAGCCAAAAGGGCTTCCAACGAAGGATAAACCAACGACAAATCAAAGCCGTATTGCTTCGCATAACGAGCTGCCAGTTCCCGATTGGGCTCTGCAATGCCCACGATCTCAATGTCACCCTTGATCTTCCTGCCCATGATCATATGGGCATGGTCATGCGACAATCCCGCAACAGCAACCCGTAGTGGTTTAACAGCAGCCTGTTGCCCCAAAGCGTGAAAGGCAATGATCAATAAACCTGTTAGCAAGCTCATCAATCGGTTCATACATTCATTTTGGTAAATATAAACTGCTGCCCCCACATCAGATACACAACGTGAAATGAAATAAATTGTAATAGTTACTAGTTGATCCGACAGTTGAGGATTTTTTTATTTAGTATTC
>JBBAJN010000045.1:0-20461 GCA_040404045.1 Chitinophagaceae bacterium | reverse complement strand
TTAGCTACGCCGATGGCGTAGGAAACCTGAACCAGAATTTCGTCGGCTATGCCCGCGGCCACCAGGTTCTTGGCAATATGCCTCGATGCGTAAGCTGCGCTCCTGTCCACTTTGGATGGATCTTTTCCACTGAATGCTCCGCCGCCGTGGGCACCCTTCCCGCCGTAAGTATCAACGATGATCTTACGTCCGGTCAACCCGGTATCCCCGTGTGGACCGCCGATAACGAATTTGCCGGTGGGGTTAACGTGGTAAGTGATCTTGTTATCGAATAACTTCTGGACAGACTTCTTGCATTTGCCGATCACCCTTGGGATAACAAAATCAATGATATCCTTTTTGATCTTGGCGAGCATTTTATTGTCATCCTTATCAAATGCATCGTGCTGGGTTGACACCACGATGGTGTCGATCCTGATCGGCCTGTCGTTATCATCATATTCGATGGTCACCTGGCTCTTGGCATCTGGGCGCAGGTAAGACATTTTCGAATTCTTTTCATTCCTGATCATCGAGAGTTCCTGAAGGATCTTGTGTGCCAGATCAAGGGCAAGGGGCATGTAGTTATCTGTCTCGTTGGTGGCATAGCCAAACATCATACCCTGGTCACCGGCGCCCTGGTCTTCCTTCTTCTTTCTCTCAACACCCTGATTGATATCCGGGGACTGCTCGTGGATAGCGGAAATAATACCACAGGAGTTTGCTTCGAACATGTACTCGCTTTTCGTGTAGCCGATCTTCGCGATCACTTCACGCGCGATCTTCTGCACATCGAGATATGTCTTTGATTTTACTTCGCCGGCAAGAACCACCTGTCCGGTAGTTACAAGCGTTTCACACGCAACTTTAGATTGGGGATCCCAAGCCAGAAAGTTGTCAATAAGGGCATCTGATATCTGATCTGCAATTTTATCCGGATGTCCTTCCGATACAGATTCCGACGTGAAGAGATAAGGCATAGTTCAGTAATTTTGATTTTCGGTTGCAAAGATAGTAACCGCGGAAAAATTTCTAATAATTATTTATCGGTCAGAGCTTTGAATAGATGATCCGAAACACCATTTTCTGCCCTGTTTTGGATCCGCCCCCCAGTTTCACGCGTCCAGTGGCCATGGGGTTTATATTTTCATAAAGGAACAGGTCATTATACGAAATGGCAAATGGTGAATACAGGTAGATCGGAAAATTGGCATCGTTCCTGGTAATGATACCCTGCACATAGCGTGGGATGTTAAAACGATATTCGGAAATCACACCACCACTTGGACCGGGAACATATTTACGGGCTCCGCCGATGAGGGACGGTTGGTAAAGCCCCTGCAAAAATGCGTCCAGAAAAAATGGCCTGGGTCGGTTAATAACGGTATCCCTGTAATCTATATACAGGTAGGCAGGGGCCTTGAAAATGTCATCACCCTGGCCCGTTGAGGCGATCTGCTGCATCGAAAGCTCCGCTTTATGGATCAAAACATTCCCCTTAAGGGCCTTAAAGGCATTCAAAGAAGGCATTCGAACAATGGTGTAAGATCCCGGGGTAGTTTGCATATAAACGATGCTATCGGCCCCCGGCGCTAAAGTAGCGGCAATTTCTGAGCCTGCGTAGCTCCTTTCAATGTTATTGGCAAATCCTGAAGACAGGGTGTAGCGGTACGTTTTGAACGTAGTATCCTTCCTTGCAGCGGTGTCATAACGATAATAAATGCGAAGGTTGCTATTGGTATCGCCGATATTGAAACCCATCAACGCGTTGGCAGCAGATGCGCCAGCGATATCAGGCGTAACAGCAAACCCTTTGAGGTACCTGCGAAACAATGAATCCCTGCTCAGGGGCTGTCCTGCCGCCGTGTCCAGCCTCAATAATTCGTTACCAAAATCGTCGCTGAGCCTGATGCGCAGCTGATTGACCACTTTCTGATTTCTAAGTGGAATGGAATCGTTCAGGATGGATGGCGCAAAGGTTCTGGACCCTAAAAACCGGGAATAAGGGATATCGTCGGAAATGGCATATGCGGAGTCCGCCTTCAGGGGCTCGACCAACTGGTGGACATTGAACTTCTGAATGGCATTTGTATCGCCGACCACGGAACCGTTCCATCTCAGCGTCAGTACCACCGAATCAAGGTAAAGACTGTCCTTCACCTCATAAGGGAAAGGATAGATATTGGGACTGAACAGGAAAAACAGCGCTGCGGTGGTCTTGCCGAACTGCGGATCGTTGCTGATGTATCCCGCGAAGAGATCGGGGATTGAGCCGTTGGTATTGAAGAACACCCTCGGGTTACTGGAATCCGGGAATATGAAGTTCTCTGTACTTACGGCGAGCGTAGTGTCGAAAGTGGTGATATTGTCTACTGCCGGGATTAATTCTGTGCCTATGTCTGTGCTTTTGATCTTGGTACAACTGAAGGTTGTCAGAAATACAAAAATTCCAATAGAAGATCCTCTCCAAAGCTTATTCCAATTCACCGGCAAATATTTATTCTTGAGTTAGTTTCTATTTGTCCGCAAGGTCGCGATACAATTGTAAATAGTCTGTTAAATCAGAATCCTCGGTGAAGGATATCACTTTCTTGCCTCTTACCTTTCCGAACTCTTCCACCAGTTTTTTATCGGTGTTGGCGGCTCCAAATGTGATGGCATCGGCATAGGTCGCCCCGCCCCTGTACATGGCGGTATTATTATTTTCCTTATAAGGCTCGAGGTCCTTTTCTTTGATGGACGGATGGATCAGGGCTTTTTTGATGAAATCGGCTCCAAGTTTTTCCTTGAATGTATTTTGCCCAACGGTATAGACGATCTTGCTATTTCCAAATACGGGTTCCTTCTTATAAACGGTTTTCAGGTATGAAGGGATCAGGCCGGTCATCCATCCTGAAGCATGGATGATATCAGGAGGCCAGCCAAACTTCTTTACTGTTTCAAGTGCGCCTTTGCAGAAAAATATACTCCTCAGTCCGTTATCGTCATACCACTTGTCCTGCTCGTCATTGAAAACGAACTTCCGTTTGAACATGTCTTCATTATCCAGAAAATAAACCTGCAGCCTTGCATTGGGCAGCGAAGCCACCTTGATCTGGAGCGGGAAATCGTCATTGTCAACTGAAACGTTGATACCGGAAAGCCTGACCACTTCATGCAGCCGGTGCCTTCTTTCATTGATCACGCCAAAGCGCGGCATGATGCACCTGACTTCAAATCCATTGTCATTCGCCTTAATGGCGAGTTTGTTTACGATCTCCGAGAACTCAGTGAGTTCCAGGTAAGGAGACATTTCGTTGGCAATGAATAAAATTCTTTTCTTTGCTAGCATTTTCCCGGTATCGTGTTAAATGAAAATAAGGGTTGAAAAGGTTGGCAAAGGTAATGAATCTTGCTAAAACAGGCAGATGAATTTAGGCCTGGTATGTAATATATGATCATATTCAAAAAAACATCGCTCCTCAAAAACTATCTCTCCGGGCTAAGGGAAAGAGGCAGGATCGGCTTCGTTCCCACCATGGGCGCCCTTCACCAGGGACATCTGCAGTTGGTAGCCAGATCGCTGCGGGAATCCGATCTTACCTTATGTAGTATTTTCGTTAACCCTACACAATTCAATGATCCTCAGGATTTTCAGAAGTATCCCATAAGCATTGAGTCAGATATTGAGATGCTGGCGAAACAGGGGTGCGACATCCTATTCCTTCCTTCGGTTGAAGAGATCTACCCGTCGGGAACGGGCGGCGGGCTTCATTACGAACTGGGCGAACTTGAGCAGATTTTGGAAGGAAAATTCAGGCCTGGCCATTTCCAGGGGGTATCCCGGGTGGTAGATATTCTTGTATCAGCCGTTGAACCTGACCATTTGTACCTGGGTCAAAAGGATTACCAGCAATGCATGGTGATCCGTAAGATGCTAGAACTTACGGGCAAGGACACCCGTTTGATAATCTGTGAAACCGTCAGGGAGAAAGACGGCCTGGCCATGAGCAGCCGCAACCGAAGGCTGGGTGAACCGGACCGGGAGAAAGCCGTGGGGATCTATCATTCGCTCCTCTTTGCGCGGGAGAACCTCAGGGAGGGATCCCTGGAGGAATTGAAGAAGCAGGCACTGGGCATGTTGGAGGCCGAAGGATTCAGGCCGGATTACTTCGAACTTGCCCATGCCCGCACGTTGCAGATTCTTAGCCATTGGAACGGAGAAGACCCGGTCGTGGCTATTGTTGCAGCCTTTCTTGGGGAGGTCCGGCTGATTGACAACATGATTCTTAACAGCAGCGTTCCTATAAACTAATCAGTAATCGCTAAATTTGCCACCCTATGGATATAGAGATCATGAAATCGAAACTTCACCGCGTTGCCATCACAGAAGCGAACCTCCACTATGTGGGGAGCCTTACCGTGGATGAAGACTTAATGGATGCTGCCAACATGATTCAATATGAAAAAGTGGCGGTGGTCAACGTTAATACCGGAACCAGGCTGGAGACCTACCTGATCAAAGGTAAAAGGGGCTCCGGAGTGGTTTGCCTAAATGGTCCTTCCGCCCGTCTGGGTGCCGTGGGCGACATTGTCATCATTATTTCGTTCGCGAGTATGGACTTTGAACAGGCAAAAACTTTCAAGCCCTGGGTAGTTTTTCCGGGAAAAGACAATAAACTGGTGACGGGTTAGCCCTTAATACATGTCAAAAAGAATCCTTTCGGTACTTCAATATGTCGTATTTCTCGGATTAGGACTCTTCCTGCTGTGGTATACCACCAGGAACCTGTCGGACGAGGAGGTCGCCATGATGAAAACCTCCCTGTTAGAATCTAAATTGCTGGCCATCATCCCTGCCATGATCGCTTTGCTGGCCGGCCATTACAGCAGGGCTGTGCGCTGGAAGATCCTGATGGAGCCGCTTGGATTCAAACCCACTACCACCAACACTTTTATCGCTGTCATGCTGGGTTATTTTTTTAACTTGCTGGTGCCCAGGCTTGGGGAGGTGATGAAATGCACCCTGCTCGCGAAGTATGAGAAAGCTCCGGTTGATAAATTGATTGGCACCATGGTTGCAGAGCGTGCGTTTGACGTCATTTGCATGCTGATCGTGATATTCCTGACCATCATTCTCCAACTCGATTTGGTTGGTGGATACGCTTCTGCTGAATTGGGAAAAATGTTCAACGGGAAACTGGATCCGTTGAAGATCGGGCTGTTTTTGTTGATACTGGTCCTGGCATCACTGGCTTTCCGTTTTGTCATACACCGGTTTGCCCATATCAGCATCATTGCGAAAGTGAAAGCCATCGTTAAAGGGGTCTGGGAAGGCCTGACCAGCGTAAGGAATGTAAAACGTAAAACGGCTTTTCTTCTGCACTCCATATTTATCTGGACCATGTATCTCATGAGTATCAGGCTGGGCTTTTATGCCATGGAATCGGTGGCACACCTGGGCATTGAGCCTTCTTTTACCATCCTTTCGTTTGGCAGCCTGGCCATGATAGTCACCCAGGGGGGAATCGGGGCATACCAACTGGCGGTGCAGAAAACCCTGGTGCTCTATGGCATCAGCGAGGTCAACGGACTCGCGTTCGGTTGGCTTTTATGGCTTGTTCAAACGCTGATGATGCTGGGTGCGGGTCTCATATGCTTATTTTTGTTGCCGCTGATTAACAGAAAACCCCATGAAGGAAACCTCCAGGATAAGGGAAAAAATATTTGACCGTACATCGCTGGCTGCCCGGGCAGAAGAATGGCGGAAGAATGGAAAGACCATCGTATTCACCAATGGCTGTTTTGACATCCTACATAAAGGCCACCTGGAAATACTGGCCAGGTCAGCCGAATTCGGCGATATCCTGGTGGTGGCCCTGAATACGGATGCATCCGTCAGGAAACTCAAAGGGGAACACAGGCCTGTAAATCAGGAGGACTTCCGATTGCTGATGATGGCATCCCTGGAGATCGTAGACGCTGCCATTCTTTTTGACGAGGAAACGCCAGCGGAGCTCATCGCTGCCATCACTCCTGACATCCTGGTCAAGGGCGGCGATTATACAGTGGACCAGATCGCCGGGGCCAAACATGTCATCTCACACGGTGGTGAAGTGAAGATCGTACCCATCGTAAAGGGCTATTCCACCTCTGCCATTATAGCTGCCATTCAGTCCCTTTGATCTAAACTTAACAACGACATGTTGTTTCAATAGTTATTTTTACCTCGTATGGTTAAAGGAAAGAGTAAGAAATACACCACAATACCCCGCGATATCAGTTGGCTCGCATTCAATGCACGGGTTTTGCAGGAAGCGGCTGATAAGAATGTTCCCCTCAAACAACGCTTAAAATTCCTTGGCATTTTTTCCAATAACCTGGATGAGTTTTTCCGGGTGCGGGTAGCAGCCTTGAAAAGGATGATGAAATATGGCGCGAAGGCGATCATGCATGTAGAAGAATCGCCCCAGCATATCCTCGACAATATCCAACTGATCGTTCTGCAGCAACAGAGCGAATTCGCGAGGATCTGGCAGAACATCCTGCACGACCTTAGAAAAGAGAATATCCACCTGCTCACCGAGAAGGAACTTGATAAAAAACAGCAGGAATTTGTAACCGGATATTTCGACGAGGTGATCAGATCATCCGTGATCCCGCTGATGATCGAAAGTATACCGGCCCTGCCCTACCTGCGTGATAAATCGATCTACCTGGCGATCGTCATGTCAAAAAAAAGCAGTGCCTACCAGCGCAAATTTGCCCTGATCGAAGTGCCCACCAAAGTGGTTCCCAGGTTTATCACCCTGCCGGGACGGAACGACAAAAACAAATACATCATCTTACTGGAAGATGTGGTTCGCTTCTGCCTGCCCCGCATCTTTTCATATTTTGGCTACGATGAGTACACCTCCCATGTAGTGAAAGTGACCAAAGATGCTGAATATGACCTGGACTACGACGAGCCAACAAACTATATCGACAAGATCGAAAAAGGTATTAAGAACAGGAGAAAGGGAAAGCCAGTCCGGTTCATCTATGATAAAGAAATAGATCCGGCACTGCTTGAATTTTTGGTGAGGAAAATGGGTCTGACCAAAAAGGATCACATCATTCCCGGTGGCCGGATCCACAACTTCCGGCATTTCATGGATTTCCCGGAAAACATCTTTCCGCCTGACGGAGGCCGGAGAAAAGCATTCATGCACCCCGAACTGAAGCATGTTGCCAGGGTGACGGACGAGATCCTGAAACGGGACGTCATGCTCCACTTCCCCTACCACTCTTTTGATCCTGTGATCGACCTGCTGCGCGAAGCAGCCATAGACCCCGATGTAACCACGATCAAGATATCGGCATACCGGCTGGCAAGGAATTCCAAGGTGATCAACGCACTTATCAATGCAGTACGGAATGGGAAAGAGGTTACTGTGATGCTGGAACTGAGGGCCCGGTTCGATGAAGAGAATAACCTGCACTGGAAAGAGGTGCTTGAGGAAGAAGGGGTAAAGGTGCTTCTGGGTGAACCTAACCAGAAAGTACATGCGAAAGTCTGCCTGATCAGGAAAAGAAAAGGGAACAGGACGATTCATTATGGATTTGTGAGCACCGGCAACCTGAATGAAACGACGGCCAAATTTTACGGAGACATGTGCCTCCTGACCGCAAACAGGCATATCATGGCAGATGTGAACAGGCTCTTTGCTTACCTGGAGAAACCTAAATCAGGGGTCAAGAACCTGAAGCTCTGCAAGAGCCTGCTGGTGGCGCCGCTATTCATGAGAAAACAGATCATGGCGATGATCAGTAATGAGATCAGGATCGCAAAACTCGGCCGTCCTGCGGCCATCACACTAAAACTGAACTCGCTCTCCGATGAATTGCTGATAGAAAAGATATACGAAGCCGCAGCTGCCGGTGTGGATATCAAAATGGTGGTAAGGGGTATTTTTTGCGCTGTGACCGACATCCAAAAATTCAGGAAACCTATCTATGCGGTGAGCATCGTAGATGAATACCTTGAGCATGCCAGGGTGATGATCTTTCACAACGACGGCGAAGAGAAAGTGTTCATTTCTTCGGGCGACTGGATGGTGAGGAATCTTGATCATCGCGTGGAGGCTGCCTGCCCGGTAGTGGAACCTCACCTAATTGAAGAAATCAAGGACATACTGGATATCCAGTTAAGGGATAACGTAAAAGCTCGTTACCTCAAAAGCACGCTGGATAATGAATACGTTCAAACGAAAGGAAAGAAAATCCGCTCCCAGATCGAGATATACAACCACCTCTATTCAAAGGCCCTCAAAATAGCTGCTAAGCCGGCCTGAACCAGTTATTGACACGTGTGGATTATTCTTATCATCTTTACGGTGGTTTCATAATAATATTGATTTTTAAAAGACTGAGGTGAGACTGGCTGCCATAGATATAGGAAGTAATGCTGCACGGCTGTTAATCACTGAGGTCAGTATCAGAAATAACGGGGAACCAGAGTTTTTGAAGCTGAACCTCGTGAGGGTTCCGCTCCGGCTTGGTTTTGATGTTTTTGAAACAGGGTCCATTTCGAAGGAGAAGATCGACATGATCCTCCAGACCATGACAGCCTACAAGCACCTCATTAACGCATATGGTGTTAAGAATGTGATCGCTTGTGCCACTTCCGCCATGAGGGATGCTTCCAATGCAAAGGATATTATACGTAAAGTAAAACTTGAGACAGGGATCGAAATTGAGGTGATCAGTGGCGATTATGAAGCCAGCCTGATCTATGAAAACCATATCGCGGAGAATCTCAGTAAGGAAGACTCCTACCTCTATATCGATGTAGGCGGCGGCAGTACCGAACTCACCTTTTTCAGCGATGGCAAATTGATCTATAAGAAGTCGTACAATATCGGCACCATCAGGATACTGAAGAATATGGTGACGGACCAGACTTGGGATGAAATGAAAGATGAGATCAAACAGGTCACACGAAGCTTAAAACACGTCACTGCTATAGGTTCTGGCGGTAACATCAACAAAGTGTTTTCGCTTTCAAAGAGAAAAGAAGGCAAACCTTTATCCATAGACACCCTGAGGGACTATTACAAGGAACTGAGCAACTTTTCCCTCAACGAGAGGATGAGCGCGTACAAGTTGCGCGAGGACAGGGCAGATGTCATAGTGCCTGCATTGCTAATCTATATCAATGTGATGCGGTGGGCCGATTGTACTGAGATCTATGTGCCAAAGATCGGGTTGGCTGACGGGCTGATCAACCATCTTTACGGTGAGATCATGAAAATTTATTAATTCGCCCATCATCCCAATTTACCTATTTTCGTTTTACACCATCAGCCATAATTATGAGTGTAAATAAGGAAGTCAGGAGGATCACCACGCATACTCTCATGACCATGAAGGAGAAAGGTGAAAAGATCGCGATGCTGACCGCATACGACTATTCATCGTCCAGCATCATTGATGCCGCCGGGATCGATGTGATCCTGGTCGGTGATTCCGCCAGTAACGTAATGGCAGGTCATGAAACCACCTTGCCTATTACACTTGACCAGATGATCTACCATGCGCAATCTGTGGTGCGCGGCATTCACCGCTGCCTGGTGGTAGTGGACCTCCCCTTCGGTACTTACCAGGGTAATTCAAAGGAAGCGTTAAGCTCAGCTATCAGGATCATGAAGGAGACCGGTGCCCATGCTGTTAAGCTGGAAGGCGGGAACGAAATTGCCGATAGTATTCAGAGAATCGTTGGCTCCGGCGTGCCTGTGATGGGTCACCTGGGACTGACACCACAAAGCATTTACAAATTCGGCACCTATCAGGTCCGCGCCCGCGAGGAAGCAGAAGCAGATAAACTCCGTGAAGACGCGAAGATCCTCCAGGAAGCCGGATGCTTTGCCGTTGTTTTGGAGAAGATCCCTGCCCAACTGGCCAAAGAAGTGTCGGAAAGCCTGTCTATTCCAACGATTGGAATCGGCGCCGGCAAACATTGCGATGGTCAGGTACTGGTGATGCACGATATGCTGGGCATTAACCATGAATTCAAACCCCGTTTCCTCCGGCAGTACGCCAACCTCCACGAGATCATGAGCAGCGCAGTAAAGCACTATGTGGACGATGTAAAGTCCAGGGATTTCCCGAACGACTCAGAGCAGTACTGATTACCCCTCCCATTTGCTTAACTTTGCCATACAACTTTGTACTATGGCAGACTTTCTGGGGCAACTCGGTATCGCTTCACATAATCATGGTCTTTCCACCGGCCAGCATTGGCTTGGGTCAACGGGACCATCCATCGTTTCGTCTTCACCTGTTGATGGTAAGGCCATATCCTCAGTATTCACGGCGGACAAAGAATCCTATAATGCAGTAGTATCCAAGGGTGAAGAAGCTTTTTTGGAGTGGAGGCTTTGGCCGGCACCACGCAGGGGTGAAGTTGTCAGGCAACTTGGGGAAAAGCTGAGGTTGTATAAAGAACCGCTGGGGCGGCTTGTGTCCTGGGAGATGGGGAAAAGTCTGCAGGAAGGCCTTGGGGAAGTACAGGAGATGATCGATATCTGTGATTTTGCTGTTGGTCTTTCCCGACAATTGTACGGCCTTACGATGCACAGTGAACGTCCGGGTCACAGGATGTACGAACAGTGGCATCCACTCGGCATAGCCGGGATCATCTCTGCATTCAATTTCCCCGTTGCAGTTTGGAGCTGGAATGCAGCAATAGCATGGGTTTGCGGCGATGTTTGCATTTGGAAACCTTCCGAAAAAACGCCATTATGCGCAATAGCCTGCCAAAAAATAGTAGCAGAGGTATTCCGGGAGAATAAAGTTCCCGAAGGCGTCAGCGGGTTGATCATCGGAGGGCGCGACACCGGGGAATGGCTTGCCGCTGACCCTCGCATCGCACTGGTATCCGCAACAGGTTCCACCCGAATGGGAAAGGCCGTAGGCGCTGCCGTAGCCTCCCGAATGGGAAGGAGCCTACTTGAACTCGGGGGCAACAACGCGATCATTGTTTCAGATTCAGCTGATCTGAGTGTGTCTGTCATTGGCGCCGTATTCGGGGCTGTGGGTACAGCAGGACAACGATGCACTACTACCCGGAGGCTGATCATACAGGAATCTGTCTACGATCAGTTTATCGGATTATTGAAGAAAGCATACGGTCAATTGCGCATCGGCAATCCCCTGGATGAAATCAACCATGTGGGGCCCCTGATCGACCGGGACGCGGTGAATGCCTACTTACAGGCGGTGGAAAAATGCAGGGCGGAAGGTGGCCGTTTCATCGTTGAACCCGGCGTTTTAACCGGGGAAGGATTCGAAAGCGGGTGCTATGTGAAACCCTGCATCGCTGAAGTTGAACCCGGTTTTGAGATCGTCAGGCAGGAAACCTTTGCGCCGATACTTTACGTAATGAAATACTCAACCCTGGATGAGGCTATTGCCATCCAGAACGGCGTACCCCAGGGCCTGTCTTCCGCGATCATGACCCTGAATTTGCGGGAGGCTGAGCAATTCCTGTCACATGGCGGGAGCGACTGCGGGATCGCCAATGTAAATATCGGCACCAGCGGAGCCGAGATCGGTGGGGCTTTCGGTGGTGAAAAAGAAACCGGCGGCGGCAGGGAAAGCGGCAGCGATGCCTGGAAATTGTATATGAGAAGGCAAACAAATACGATCAATTATTCAACAAAGCTGCCTTTGGCACAGGGGATCAGGTTTGAGATCTAGTCTTCCCAAATCTCTCATAAATTAGAAAGCGGGCCTGTTTAATATGGCCGCCATACCTATTTTTGCATATAAGTAAATGTAAACTTGAATGAACGTTCGTTACCTCATAACCATCAGTGCATTATTGGCGCTGCCATTTTTTTCAATCGCCCAGAAATCATTGAAGGAAGTTCCCAAGGGCTGGCATCTTATGGACATCAGGGAGGATGGCGTGTATGGTATTGGTGTAGAGAAAGTATACAGCACTCTTTTGAAAGATAAAAAGCCCAAACAGGAAGTGATCGTGGCCATTATTGATTCAGGTATAGACACCGCACACGAAGACCTCAAGCCTGTGTTATGGCGCAACCCAAAGGAAATTCCGGGGAATGGGATCGACGACGACAAGAACGGATTTACCGATGATATTCACGGCTGGAACTTTCTTGGAAACAAGGACGGCAGAAACGTTGGAAAAGACAGTGACGAAGCCGGCAGGATGTACTACAGGTACAAATCCAGGTTTGACAACTTCTCGGATACCGCTTCGCTGAACCCGGAAGAGCGTGAACAATACAGAATGTACATGCGGGCAAAGAACCAGATCGAAACCAATGGCAAGGAAGGTTCGCTGAACGTCATGGTGATGAAGCCTATCATTGAAAAGGCGCCTTATGCAGACAGCATTATCCGTTCCAGCTGGAAGAAAGAGGTATACACTGGCGACGAATTACTTACGTACAAGCCTGTCAACATGGAGCAAAACAGGGCAAAGAGCCTGATGTTGGGCCTGTTCCAGTCGATGGAAGAAGGCGAATACACCAATACGAAGATATTAAAGGTGCTTTTTGATTATTATGACCGGGAAAAAAGCAAGATGGATATCATGGAAAAGCCGCCGGTAGATTATCGTAACAGTGTAGTGGGTGACAACTATGATGATGTGAATGACAGGTTTTACGGGAATAACGACCTGATGGCCTCCGACCCTGAACACGGCACCCATGTGGCCGGTATCATCGGCGCCGTCCGCAACAACGGCGTCGGCGTAAACGGTGTTGCCAACCATGTAAGGCTGATGATCCTCAGGGCCGTTCCAGATGGTGATGAGCACGATAAAGACGTTGCTAATGCCATCCGCTATGCGGCTGAAAACGGCGCGAAAGTAATCAATATGAGTTTTGGAAAGGGTTTTTCCCCCAATAAAAAGTGGGTGGACGATGCTGTCCTTTTTGCAGAGAGCAAGGGTGTATTGATGGTTCACGCTGCGGGAAATGAATCCACCAACCTGGATTCTGCTGAGAACTACCCTAATCCCCGTATTGCCAGCGCCAATAAAAAATCACCCAACTGGATCACAGTGGGGGCCAGCGGGCCGACCGATTCTAAACTCGTCCCCTATTTTTCTAATTACAGCGCCAGGGAAGTAGATGTGTTTGCACCAGGCGCGGATATTTATTCTGCAGCACCGGGGGGAAACCAATACCAAAACCTGGATGGCACCAGTATGGCGAGCCCGGTGGTTGCCGGCCTTGCAGCTACCATCATGGCCTACTATCCTGAGTTAACTGCTTCCCAGGTGAAAACAGCGATCGAAAAGTCCGTTTCTCCGCTTGAGATCGGCGTGCCCAAGCCCAGCAGAAGCGGTGAGTCTGCGGACACGCTTAAATTTTCTTCCATGAGCAAAGCCGGCGGTGTGATCAATGCCTACGAAGCCATCCGGATCGCCGATGCACTCTCAAAATCCAAGTCGATACCGGAGCCCAAAGAACAGCTGCCTAAATCCACTATCAAGAAGACGCCAAAAGGCTGATCGGCTTTATACAAATCTTTACAGCATGGCCAGACCAGACCCCGGGGACTACGCACCATTTTATGAAACTTACGTGTCGCTTGTGCCCAAAGAAGACCTGATGGTTGAGATACACAACTCCCTGACCGAGATCTATGAGACCCTAGAGGCCATACCGGTCAGCAAGATCGACTATGCATATGCCGAGGGAAAGTGGACGATCAGGCAAATGCTTCAGCACATGATCGATACTGAACGTGTTTTTTCTTACCGCGCTACTGCCTTTGCCCGTGGTGAGCAGCAGGGTTTGCCAGGCTTTGATGAAAATGCGTATGCGGCGGCGGCTGACGTGACGGTCAGAAACTTCCAGGAGATGAAAGAGGAACTGCTGATCTTGAGACGTTCAGTCCATTTCATGTATAAAGGATTGACGCTGGAAGCGCTAAAGGCTGCCGGCGAAGCGAATCATAGCCGGGTTACCGTAAATGCCCTTGGTTATATCATCGTTGGACATGTGAGGCACCATTTCAGGATCCTGAAGGAACGCTACCTCTGATACCTGGTATCAATTTTATAACAAAAGGGGCCTTAGAGGCCCCTTTTTCATATATGATTCGTTCAGATCATTACTTCGCTTTGGCGATAGCGGTTTGCTTGATCATGTCATCCATCACCTTTACGCTTTCTTCGAGGTAGATGTCTTTGCTTAACGATTTCATCCACTGCTTCCTTCTTTCGAGCTTATCGGTGTCGGCAGCAAGTTTCTTTTCATCGTTAGGGAGCAGGCTGAGGTTCAATTCCTGGGGCATGCTCTTATTTACTTCTTCGATCTTTTTGATCGCTGCTTTGATCTCTTTCTGCTCAGCCCTGTATTTTGCCATATTCAGCGAATAGACTTTATCGTTCATTTTTTCGAGCTTGGCAACCGTCTCTTTGATAGCCATGAACTGGGGATTGCTATTGATCCTATCGCCGCTCATTTGCTTCACTGCTGATCCGCTATACCAGGTTTTAGCCGGGTTGTAAGCCGCTTTCTGGATCTCGTCCCAAGGAAGGGCGTCCGGATTATCTTTTTCCCTGTATTTGAGATATTCAAACTGGTCAGGGATCACGATATCAGGCGTAACACCTTTCAGCTGGGTAGATCCGCCATTGATCCTATAAAATTTTTGGAGGGTAAGCTTCACGGTTCCGAGTTCAGTTGACCCGCCGCTTCCATTGCTACCGGATGTGAAGGGCCCAAGGTTGTCACCCTCCAGGCTGATATTACGCTGGACGGTTCCCTTACCATAGGTAGATGTACTGCCAATGATAATACCGCGATTATAATCCTGGATCGCAGCTGCAAAGATCTCCGAGGCAGATGCAGAGAACTCGTTCACCATCACTGCCAGGGGGCCATCGTACAAAACCGTTTTATCGCGGTCCCTCAACACATTCGGATTGCCCTCACGATCCTTTACCTGGACAATCGGACCGTCTTCTATGAAAAAACCGACCATCTGAACCACATCGTATAATGAGCCACCGCCATTATTCCTGAGGTCCATGATGATACCGTCCACATTTTGCTCTTTCAGCTTGATGATCTCCCGTGCGACGTCCATGGCACTCCGGGCACCATTTGGCCTTTCCCAGTCTGCATAGAACTCAGGAAGGAATATATAACCGATCCTTTTGCTATTCTCGTTAATGATCATGCTCCTGGCGAATGTTTCGTCTGTCACGATCTCATCGCGTATCAGAGTGACCGTCTTCAGCGACCCATCGCCTTTTTTAAGATAAAGGCGCACCTCAGTATTCTTTTTACCCCTGATGATCTTCACTGCATCTTCAACATCATAGCCCGTCAGATCAACGGGCTCTTCCGCACCCTGACCCACTTTCATCACAACGTCGCCCACGGTTATCTGCTGTGATTTCCAGGCTGGACTGCCAGTTACCAGCGAACCGATCTTGATGTTTCCATCTTCAGGTTTCAATGACGCACCAATTCCATAGAAACGGCCACTCATCTGCTCATCGAAATACCGCTTTTCCACAGGCGGGAAAAAAGTAGTGTGTGGGTCCATTGCAGATGTGATGGTATTCACCAGCATATTGAAACGTTCTTCCTCATTGAACTTGACCTTAAGGCGATCGAAGGTCCTGGTCATGGCAGCACTGACTTTGCCGCGTGCGTCTTTTTCAAGTTCCGCATCCGATTTAACCACATATCCTTCAGTGGTCTTGTTCTGCTCCCTTGAATCGAGCAGATCGGCGTAGCGCTCAAGGGAGAGGTACTTGAGTTTCTTTCTCCAATTATCCTTTCTCACAGCCTCTGACACTGCCCAATCCAGCTTATCGCCATCGATTACAACGGTCTCGTCTGTGGTATAAGTAAACGGACTGGCCAGTATTTCCTTATAGTAAACGGATACTTCAGTAAGACGTTTCTGGTATATCGTATTTGCTGCTGCAAAAAACTGAATAGGAGCACCATGCAGTTCGTCATCGATCAGGTTCTCATACTTCTTCAGTTCTTGTATATCTGCCTGCAGGAAAATGTTCTTGTCGGGGTCCAGGTTCGACAGGAACTTCTTGAAGATCGCTTTCGAAAACTTATCGTCGATCTTCTGGGGACTATAGTGATTGTCTTCCAGCATTTCAGCAACCTGCTTGAAGATCTTCTCATATTTTGTTGGGGGATTATCCAGCCCGGATGAATTAAATGCGATGAGGATACCAGCGATCGCAAAAGCAAGTAGTACAGGGAGGGATCTTTTATTAAACATATATTTTAATGTTTTGCCTAACATACTCAAATTTAACGGAAAAAAACCGGGTTTGTTGCTGGTTTCAGGCGATTTAACGTCCTGTTTGATATACCCCCGACAGGAGGATGATGAACGGTAGTAAGACAATAAAAAACTCCCGCCAGTTGGCAGGAGTTACCTGGGAGAATGATGGGGTTCGAACCCACGGCCCTCAGAACCACAATCTGATGCTCTAACCAGCTGAGCTACACTCTCCGTAAATGGGATGCAAAAATAGGAAAATGAGCAGCACATTCAAAATTCAAATTCCGAATTTTCCGGAGAAGGCATTTGAGGGGTTATCTTTGCAGCCCCTAAACCATCAGTATGAACATAGGCCTGGTTTTAATTCCCCTGATTTCCGCGTTTATTGGATACTTCACCAACTGGATAGCCATTAAAATGCTTTTCCACCCCCGTGAGCCGCTCCGGTTCCTGGGGATGACCATCCAGGGTATCTTCCCTAAACGGCAACAACAGTTCGGGGAAAAACTGGGAAAACTGGTGAGCGACGAATTCCTTTCCTTCAAGGATATAGAGCAAAAGATCGCAAACCCCGGCAACCTCGAAAAGATACTCCCCCTCGTGGACCAGCACATTGACGGCTTCCTGCACAACAAACTGCCTAAGGCCTTCCCTATGCTTTCGATGTTCATCGGCGAGAAAACGATCAACACCATGAAATCTGCTTTCATGGAAGAATTACAGGAATTATTCCCCATCCTGATGCATCAATATGTTAATACTTTGCAAAAAGATCTGGACCTCGAACACATTGTGGAAGAAAAAGTGAGGGCTTTTTCATCGGACAAACTGGAGAGCATCCTTTACCAGATCATGGCAAAAGAATTCAGGTTCGTAGAGGTTCTGGGAGGTGTCCTGGGCTTTGTTATCGGCTGCATCCAGGTGCTTCTGACCTTTCTTTTTATGTAGCTTCTGTAACCGGCTTTGGCATTTTACTGGCCGGAATCACAACCATGTGCCCTTTATCTTGTTATTAAACCTTTCGTCTATAATCTGCCTGCCTGCCACAGGTTTTTTTAACGCTTTGCATCTAATAAACAAATTAGTTACATGAGATTGATACTAACTGTGTTGTTGAGTCTGATGATTTTCCCACTGATGGCGCAGCCGCCCCAGGGCAGGGCCGGTGGTGGACAGAACATGAATATGGGCCGTTTTTATGGAAAAGTCGTGGATGGAAACACAAACAAGCCCATTGATGCCGCATCTGTTCAACTCATCCAGAATAAATTTGATACAGTTACGAAGAAAAGGGTGGAAACCGTGTTGACCGGTCAGCTGACGTCGGCCAATGGAAATTTCTCCCTCGAAGGCCTGCCTGTCATGGGACAGTTCAAATTAAGGATTAGCGCTATAGGATTCGTTCAATATGAGCAGCCGGTGAAATTTGAAATGAAACCGGGCGGGGATATGAGCCAGATGCTCAATAATGTGGACAGGGACCTTGGAAACATCAAATTAAACGTTGATGCCAAACAGATGGCGGAGATCACCATTACCGGCACAAAACCCTTCATGCAAATGGGCGTAGACCGGAGGATCTTTAACGTTGAGAAAAGCATAGTATCCCAGGGACAGACTGCCACTGAATTGATGCGAAATATCCCGGGCCTCAATGTGGACATAGACGGTAACGTCACCCTCAGGAATGCGGCACCCACGATCTTCGTTGACGGTCGACCTACTACCCTTACATTGGACCAGATCCCTGCTGATGCCATCGCATCTGTAGAAATGATCACCAACCCATCTGCTAAATATGACGCATCCGGCGGCATGGCCGGCATCTTGAACATCGTACTTAAAAAGAACCGGAAAGCGGGTTATAATGGAAACATCCGTGCAGGTATTGATTCCCGCGCAAGAATAAACTTAGGTGGTGATATCAATGTAAAACAGAATAAGGTGAACGTGTTCCTGAGCGGCATGTACAACCAGCGGAAATCCATAGGCGTTGGCGAATCTTATCGCCAGGAGACCTACACATCCCCTAACATCATCTTCAACCAGACCAATGCTCCGGAGAGCGACGGGTATTTCATGTTCCTCCGCGGGGGACTGGATTATCTACTCGATATCCGCAACACGTTAACGTTCAGTGCCAATATTGTAAGGGGTAATTTCAATAGCCAGGATCTGATCAGTATCAGGACGGACTCGCTTTATAACTCGCTGGTCAGATCCGATTATTCAACCCGGTCAGTCCTGAATGACCGGAACTTTTCGAACAACAACTTTGCGCTTGGATATAAACGCCTGTTCAAGAAGTCCGGGATGGAACTCACTTCAGACCTGAATTACAGCTTGGGCGCAAACGGAGGCGAGGGGCTTTTTACACAACAGTTTTATGATGTTAATTCAAATCCAAAAGGCATCCCCATCGATCAGACCACTACAGGAACCGGGGAGCGGAATTCTTTCACTTTCCAGACGGACTATATAAATCCGCTCTCGGAAAACTCAAAGATGGAACTGGGTGTGCGTGCTTTGGTAAACAACGTGCAAAATGAGAACCTGAACTATATCCAAAACCCCATCACGGGTGAGTTGATCCCGATCATTGCCATCAACGCTAATTTCAAATACCGGGAACAGGTTTATGCCGCGTACTCTACCTATTCCAACAAACTGGGCAAGAACTTTTCTTATATGGTGGGCCTGAGGGCTGAAAGCTCAACCTACGAAGGCGAATTGCTTACCAATAATTCGTCGTTCAGCAACTCATTCCCGATCAGTCTTTTTCCCAGTGTATTCCTTACCCAGAAGTTTAAAAATGACAATGACCTTCAGCTGAGTTATTCAAGGCGTATCAACAGGCCAAACTTCTTTCAACTGCTTCCCTTTGTAGACTATACAGATTCGCTTAATATCAGCAGGGGAAATCCAGGATTGGTACCTGAGTTCACGCATTCCCTGGAAGTATCTTACCAGAAAACTTTTAAGAAGAACCACAGTCTTTTGTTCTCCACCTGGTTCAAATACACAGATAACCTGATCACCCGTTACCAGATCAAAGAACCCAGTGCAATCCCCGGACGCGATGTGATCATCAATACGTTCATCAATGCAGATTACAGTCGTGCTTACGGCCTGGAGGTAACTTCCCGCAACCCGCTGAGCAAATGGCTGGACGTAACTACCAACCTTAATTTTTACAACTCGAAGATTTCTGCTCAAACGGCAGATACAACAGCTGAGATCGGCGACATCTGGAGTTTTTTCGGGAAGATGAACCTGGCCTTCAAACTGCCTAAGAACTACTCTATCCAATTGAGTGGCGATTACCAGAGCAAGACCATCTTACCCCAGGGCGGTGGCGGCGGTGGACGTGGTGGTATGGGTGGCGGCGGTGGCGGTCGCAGTGGCGGCGGCGGCTGGGGTGGTTTTGTTCAAACAACAGCACAGGGCTATGTTGAACCTAACTGGGCCGTTGACCTGGCGATCAGGAAAGACTTCATGAAAGATAAAAAAGGCTCTTTGTCGATAGGGATCAACGATATCTTCAAGACAAGGCGTTATGCTACCTATAGCGAGTCACAATATTTTATTCAAAACTTTGAGCGCCGTCAGGACTGGAGGGTAGTAAGATTAAACTTCAGTTACCGATTCGGCAAATTTGATGCTTCCCTGTTCAAACGGAAGAATACCAGAAGTGGTATGGATGGAATGCAGGATGGCATGCAAATGCAATAACTTCGTTCGCTAGCAGTTGAGTGGGGTCCTTTTCGCAGGGGGCCCCCTTTTTTGTTTATCTAGTGGTTGTTCTTGCCTTCAAGCATAGGCACGAAAGAAAACAGATCGAATTTTTCCTCATTGATCTCGTTCTCTGAGGACTTTGTGATCCGAAGCATTCTTTGCAGGTTTCCCTCATTGACAGGTATCACCATAATACCCCCAACTTTCATTTGATCGATGAGTTTACCAGGTAAAAAGGGGGCAGCAGCGGTAACAATGACGCGGTCAAATGGCGCATAAGTGGGCAGGCCTTCAAATCCGTCCCCGTAGAAGAACTTAATATTGGGAAAAGAGTGGAGGTATTTGAATTCACGGTTTGCATCGAACAGGGGCTTTTGTCTTTCTATGGTATACACCTGGGCGCCCAGTGCCGCCAGTACCGCACACTGGTAGCCGCTTCCGGTACCAATCTCCAGTACTTTGTCAAAAGGCCGGCATT
>JBBAJN010000044.1:2535-20741 GCA_040404045.1 Chitinophagaceae bacterium | reverse complement strand
AGCTTGTGTCTGCAAGATCTGCTCCTTCGTATGATCTTGATGCTGTTGCAGCTGTTCCAGATCGGTTTTTCGAACAGCGAGGGCTTTTTCTTTTTCTATGCGCTCTGTCTCGAGTTGCTCAATTTGTGAAGCACGCTGGACTCTTTCGGACTCGAGTTGCTGCAGCGTACGCTGAAGGTTTTGTACCGAGGTATCGGCTACGGCCACTCTCTTCTCCGCATCGAATTGCTGACGCTGGGTTTGCTGATATTGACCGCGTAGCTGATCTTGCGCCGCTCTTTTTTGTTCCATGTGCACCCTGGCCTCCTCCATGTGCGCTTGCCGTTTAGCCAGTTCGAGCTCCAAGACCTGAAGTGCTTTCTCTTCTTCTAACGTCTGCGAGTTGGTGAAGGCAATACTCTCTACAATTCCCTGCAACTGCCCCTCGGCCTTGGTTAAGAAAGCTTGTAGCGAAGCCTGTTTCTCCGCTAGATACTCGATACGCTGTGAGGCTAGGTTCTTATCGTTCTCTTTTGCCCGAACCGTTTGCTGCAATTCGTTAAAATCCTGCTGCATACGTTGAAGAGCCTTCTCTTTCTCAATAAAATTTAGCTTTTCTCCCTCTAAGGCCGCTTCTTGAGAGCCGATTGCCGCTTCGATCTCCACTCTTCTATTGGTCTCTTTTTCTTGCTGTTCGGTCAGCTCTTTGTAAGACAAATTAAATCCTTCGAGCGAAGCCTTGGCCAACTCAATACTTATGTCTCTGCCCTCTTTTTTGATCTCGTGATACTTCTCTGCTTTTTTAGCCTGCCTCCCGAGCGATTTTAGTTGGTTGTTGATCTCGAACAACAGATCTTCGATACGGTTCAGGTCCAGCTCCGTGGCATCCAACTTCAGTTTGGCCTCTTTCTTACGCGTCTTGTAA
Organism: Chitinophagaceae bacterium; assembly: GCA_040404045.1. Classification (GTDB taxonomy): domain Bacteria; phylum Bacteroidota; class Bacteroidia; order Chitinophagales; family Chitinophagaceae; genus Pollutibacter. The sequence goes on along the minus strand of JBBAJN010000044.1, from coordinate 19,837 downwards.
ATGCTGATACCCGCCGCCTGTTCCAGCATCTTACGACGGCTGTTCTCTTTATCCTTGATGATGTCATCCACCATTCCCAATTCGATGATGGCGTAAGAGTCTGTGCTTACACCCGTATCGAGGAAAAGATTATGGATGTCCTTCAATCGGCATTGAACATCATTCAGGCGATATTCACTCTCGCCACTCTTGTAGAATTTCCGGGTAACCGTAACCGTATTGAATTCCGTAGGAAGAAGGTTCCTTGTGTTCTCAAACGTCAGGCTCACCTCTGCCAGTCCGGACGCACTCCTGGATTTGCTTCCGTTAAACACCAGGCTCTCCAGGTTCTCACTACGCAGGTTGCTGATCTTGTGTTCACCAATGACCCAACGGATGGAGTCAACGATGTTGGATTTACCACAGCCGTTAGGCCCGATGATTCCGGTGATGCCCTCATCGAAATTGATCGTGGTCTTATCGGCAAAACTTTTAAACCCCTTGATTTCCAGACTTTTTAATCGCACACTTGGGTATTTATGTTGAAATAAAAGATGAATATTCAGCGTGTAAAATAGGTAGAGGTTTTGGCTTTACGCCCGTTTCAATTCACCACTTATTCACAATGGTCAAATAATTTTTAGGCAGAAACAGGAAAGGCAACATGAGCCCGTATCCATTGAGTTTCAGGGAGAGGTATTAAATTTTTACTTGAAGTGCGAATGAACCGCTATAACCTCATCATGCTGATCCTTGGACTGGCAGCCCTTTCCATGGCCTGGATGCCCATCATCTCCAAAAAAACCCGGGTTTCCTATTCCATCGTCTTCGTTCTGATGGGTATGGCACTGTTTGGCCTGTTCGAGAAAATCCTCCCCCTTCCCCACCCGTTGAAAGATAACAGCGTGATCATGCACCTTACTGAAGCCGTGGTGATCATTTCCCTGATGGGTAGCGGACTGCGGATCGATGAACCTTTTTCCCTGAAAACCTGGCGGGTGCCCTTCCGGTTGGTGAGCGTGACCATGATCCTTTCTATTGCGATTGTGACACTGGCCTCTGTTTACCTGCTTGGACTACCCTGGTCGTCTTCCCTCCTGCTGGGTGCCGTTCTGGCGCCAACGGACCCGGTCCTTGCGAGCGATGTGCAGGTGAGCCCGCCCAACATGCCGGACAAGAACGATGTCAAGTTCAACCTGACGGCCGAGGCGGGCATGAACGATGGCTCCGCGTTTCCATTTACCTGGCTCGCCATCATCGTAGCAGAAGGTGCCGGCCAGTTTCCAGACCTCAGCTTCTGGGTCCTTTACTACCTGATCTATAAGATCGTGGTGGCCCTGATCCTGGGCTGGCTGTTTGGCAAGGCCCTCGGGTGGCTGCTGTTCATCCTTCCCAAGAACAAACCCTTGTGGAAGACCCGAGATGGCCTGGTCTCCCTGGCTGCCACCCTGGTGGTATACAGCGTCACCGAAATGGTGAGCGGTTACGGTTTTGTGGCTGTATTTGCCGCGGCGGTCACCCTTCGAAACAGTGAACTTACCCACCACCTGCATAGGACCCTGCACGAGTTCATCGACCAGATGGAGCGCATCCTGGTGGCCATCGTTCTGCTCCTGCTGGGTGGAAGTGTGATCAAGAGTTTACTCAACCCGCTCACGCTGGGTATGTTCCTGTTCGCCCTGGCTTTCGTGTTCCTGGTACGGCCCCTCACGGCTTATATGACCCTCGGGGGTACGGGCATGAAGCAAAAGGAAAAGCTTGCCGTGGCATTCTTCGGGATCAAAGGCATCGGTTCGTTTTACTACCTGTCTTTCGCGCTGGCGGAAGAAAAATTCGAGGAGCCGGATGTCCTCTGGGCCATCACGGGTTGCATTGTGCTGATCTCGATCACTATCCACGGGCTCACGGCGACCAGCGTGTTGAAGAGATTGGAATGATCAGTCGATGATCACATTGAACTGGTCCAGCAGACCGATGGAACCTTCCAGGGAAAATCTGGCCTTCCTGACCTTGTTCCTGGTGGGATCGATGGAATAATGAAGGGCGGTCCTGAAATCGCCTTTCTCCAGGTTGGTACCGCTGAAGATCGCCCGCTGCAGGTCTGACTTTTCAAATACGGCGCCGTTGAGCTGGGCACCTGTAAAATCAACTTCATGCAATTGGCAATGGGAAAACCTGACCCCTGGCAACTCCATCTCCACAAAGGAGGAAACGCCCAGGTCACAGTTGATAAAGTCGGGCGGCACCATAAAGGGCAACGCATCCTCAAAATGCAACCCCACCATCTTACAACCCTCAAACACCACTTCCCGGAACGAAGCCCGGCTCAGCTTAGCCATGCTCAGGTTGCAATCTTTAAACCGGCAGCCGATAAACACCGTATCGGCGAGGTCGGCCCCCGAGAGGTCGCAGTTCAGGAAGGCACAGTCTTCGTACTCCCCCGCCTGCAAGGGGGCGACCGTGAAGTCAATTTTATCAAATTGTTGGTCGATCATATCTGCGCCCAAATTACCCATTTTACCACAATCATCGCCCACCCCACACAACCATCTTCGTTCCGATTTGTTCTTGCTGCTTTAACTTGCATGATGAGGTGGAAAGACGTTGTTATGATCGCCCTGATGGTGCTCCCCGTTACGCTGCGTGCACAACTGATCAAGGGGAAGATCTCATCAGAAAACCAGCCCCTGGCCATGGCCAATGTAATGCTTTATGCTTCCTCTGACACCGCGAGGCCGGTGGTATTTTTATCGACCGACAGTTCAGGCCTTTTTGAAGCACGCCCACCCGCTGCCGGGCAATTTACCCTCCGCGTTCAACTGATCGGTTTTGTACCCTACAGCACATCCTTCACCCTCAGCCAGGGCCAGTTGCTGGATATGGGCACCATCGACATGGTCCTTGCGGGGAATACCATGCAGGAGGTAACGGTCACGGCAAAGAAAAAACTGATCCAACGTACCAATACCGGCTTCACCGTACAAACCGATGCCATTCTCACCCAGGCAGCCGGTACGGCCACGGACCTCCTCGCCAATATCCCAACGGTACTCGTAGATGGTGAGGGCGGGATCTCCATTCGGGGCAAAGCTCCCATGGTGCTCATCAATGGCCGCAACTCCAACCTGGGCGCCAACCTGGAACGGATACCTGCCAGCAGCATCGAAAGGATCGAGATCATCAACAACCCGGGGGCCAAGTATGATGCAGATGCTGAGGGCGGCATCATCAACATCATCCTGAAAAAAAATGCACAGAAAGGTACCAATGGGGCCTTTGCGATCGGTGGCGGGTACGGTGCCCGCGAACGGTTCAACAGTTCCCTCCTGCTGAACCACCGCGAAGGGAACACCAACCTGGGGCTTTCGTACGATAACCGCATGGGCCGTAGGACCAGGACCGTGAACACGGACCGGGTAACCTTTGCTGCTGACGACGACCATTACCTGTACCAGGACCGTTTCGACGAGCGAAAGGAACTCACCCATAACCTGAAACTGAACGCGGACCACACCACCAAAAGAAAGGACCAGTTCAGCTTTGAAGGCATCTATGGGTATGATAACGATTGGAACTACGAAACCCTTGTGAGCAATTTCAAAGACCGCGCCAACACGTTCACCGAAGGCAACCAACGGATCTCGGATGAGCGCCAACTGGAACACAACTGGGAGGGCAGCATGAATTACATCCGCAAATATGCGAATGAAAGAAAGCAGCTGTCCGCAGGCCTATCGCATTCCTATGGAAACGAATCCGAAAATACCCTCATCACCACCACCCCTTTGAATGCCATGGCAGAACTTATGGGCGACGATTTCCTGCAGAAGACCAGCAACAGGGAACGCACCCATATCACTACCGGACGACTGGACATGAGCTGGCCCCTGGGTTCAAAGACAGTACTCGACGGCGGCTATAAAGGCATCCTGCGTAACGTGAACGCGAACTTCCAGAATGCTTACGAGGAAAACGGGGTCTTTGTGGTAGACCCGGTCTATAGTAATGTCTTTGATTTTTCCGAACATATCCATGCCGTTTACGGCAATTTCAAATCCTCGTTTGGAACTGACGATGAGTGGAAATATGAAGCCGGCCTAAGGCTGGAACAAATGAATAACAACGGGAAGAACGATAAAGGCGCCTCGGCATTCAGCAACAGCTTCTTCAATGTTTTCCCAAACCTCAATATCTCCCGGCGGCTGAATGAAGGCTCGCTGGTCAAACTAAACCTCGGCCGCAGGATCAACAGGCCCTGGCTTGGCCAGTTGAATCCATTTATCGATATCACAGACTCCCTCAACCGGTATGGCGGAAATCCCAACCTCAAACCCGAGCTGGTCAACACAGCAGAGATCGGCTGGGGAAAAGACTGGAGCCGTTTCTCGTTGAATGGAACCCTGTTTTACCGGCAGGGAAACAATACCATCCTGCCCTATACCCAACTGCTGCCGGGTGGCATCGCCTTTACACAACCGCAAAACATTGGTCGATCCACCGCCATTGGACTGGAAGCCTTTATCACCACCAATTTTGGAAAGTTTTGGAATTCCACAGCCAGCTTCTCGATGTTCCACCAGGAGATCGAAGGCGAAGTAGATGGAGATGACCTCAACAGTTCCGTATTCAGCTGGTACACCAAATGGGTCAATAATTTCAATATCGGTAAAAACACCAAAGCACAGGTGCTCATCAATTACCAGGCCCCCACCGCCATCCCGCAGGGTACGCGCATAGCAGTGTATAACCTGGACTTTGGCATGCAACAAAAGATCATGAAGGGTCGCGGCCGGCTGGGCCTGACGATCACGGACGTATTCAACACGCTGGAAAATGGGAGTCAGATCAACACGGAAGATTTTACCATCAACAGGATCTCCAAGTCTGATACCCGGGTGGTGCTATTGACCTTCGCCATGACATTCGGTACGGCCTTCAAGGAAAAGCTGATGGAAAACAAATTCTCTGCAGAGTAGCTGAGTGGGTACGGTTGCCTAATCCCTGACCAGGAAGGAACGGGCCGGATCGATCTTCATCTGCTTGCCGGTGCTCCGGACTTCAAGCATCATCTTCTTGACAATGATCTTATCGCCGGCATTGATCTGGGCGAGGGCCATACGAATCTGCTCGGTTAAGGTTTCCCCGATACAGGAATACAGCTGATCCCCGATCTGGATCTCGGTACAGGAGATGAAACACTGGTCAAAAATGGAATATCCCTTGCCGTCACCCTTTAACCGGATCGAGGTTGCCTGCCGGGCCTGTTCCACGGTGAGTGTTGATGCGTCAAATGAAGAATCCCCAACGCTGATCCGGGGGTAAGGCAAATAAGTAGCCACGTATTCCACCAACAAGCTATCGGCATCCTCGGTAGCCAACCGTATGTTTACAGGACCTGCTAATCGGGGCTTAACAATGAGTGAAGTGGAATCGGCGGAAATACTTACTGATGCTTCTTTGGAAAATGCGGAAAGGATCTGCCTGCCGTAACCCTGCTTCAATTCATTGGTCACGCCGATATAAATATAACGGGACCCCATACCCCAGGTATTGACCAGGTCATTGTCCTGCCCAGCGGACTGGAGCGCACTTCCAAGGAAAAAAAACAGGATTAACTTTCGCATGTAGCTAATTTCCAGCAAATTATGTGCCGAAAACTAAATATTAAGCTAAAGTTGGGCGCACCGGGTCATTTGACCAACGTATATGCCAGCAATCCGATCGTAACGGAAACGTGCAGCAATAACCAGGCTTTTTGAACCAGGGGCCTCTCACCGAATGGCTGTTTCTGGTCAAACGGATCAAAAATAAGGGCAATACCCAAATTCGCTATGCCTTGGGAGGTGTCCTTAGAAAAAACAAGAAAGTAAAGACCAAGTAAGACAAATGCCCAATAACCGATCTTGTTAAACATTTTAGTCTGATCGCGCTCCCGGGGCTTAACAGTTCCTTCCATGGTTGACCATTTTCCCAGATTAGTATGCATATGCAACCTTTTGTTACAAAATCGGTACATTAAATCATGAATCCCTACGAAAGGCAGGCCCGTCATGAGATGGAACGATGGCAGAAAAAAATGCAGCGAAAACCTTCGCTGATCAACCGGATGTCGAAGGGCATGCAGGACAAAATGAACAGCTATATCCCGGAAAAGGTACACCGGGTCATAACAGAAGCGATCAAACAAATGACCCGCGGCCTGATCACCGGCGCCGGCATCATTACCCCCGCGCCCTCTGAAGAAAGCTCCTTCGAAATGCGGGAACTGGTGGCCATGGAACGGGTCCGTTTTTACAAGAACACGGCCGCAGTGGAAGGCGGCATCACCGGAGCCGGCGGCATCCTGTTGGGATTGGCCGATTTCCCCCTCTGGCTGAGCATCAAGATCAAGATGCTGCTTGAAGTGGCCGCCGCCTATGGATACGACGTGAAAGACAGTCGTGAAAGAATCTTCATCCTGCATATATTCCAGCTCTGCTTCGCGAGCCAGGCCCATCGAAATAAGGTGTACCAGGACATGATCAATTGGATCGATGATGATTCTCTAAAAAATGAACAGCCCGACTGGCGGAAATTCCAGCAGGAGTATCGCGATTATATCGACCTCGCGAAACTGCTCCAACTGGTACCGGGCATTGGCGCGGCGGTAGGAGCCTATGTAAACCATAAACTCACCAACAAATTGGGCGAGACAGCCCTGCAGGCCTACCGCCTGCGTGAATTCCGGAAATAAGCGCAAAAAAAAGCCCCCGAATCTCTCCCGGGGGCAACTGGAAAACTGGCGGTACTAAAACCACATTGAACGATGATCCCTGACAATGTTGGGATCATAATCCCTTTCATTCTTCTTATCCATTTTGCTTTCTTCGGACAATGCTTTTTTCGCCTTCGCATCGGCCTCCTTTTTTTCAGTGTCCGGCTTACCGATTTTCTTCTTTTCAGATTGAAACATCACGGAGTGAGTGGGGAATGGATACATGGCTTTTAATTTATGGGTGAGAAATAAATTTCTGCTTTGTCTAAATAGAACTCAAATACCAGATTATTGTTGCGTTGCAGTTTCCAAGCTTTTGTTAACGAAACTCCTCTTACCAACCAATAGCTATAAACGGAATGAATTATCTTTCCGCGTAAAGCTGGGAATATGAAAAAGATCAAATGGGGCATACTGGGTTGCGGACGAATCGCAGGGAAATTTGCGTCGGACCTGAAGTTGGTAGAAGATGCGGAACTGGTTGCATTGGGCTCCCGGTCCATGGAAAAGGCCAGGGCTTTTGCCGACACCTACCCGGCCAAAAACATCTATGGCAGTTATGAGCAACTGGCCGCAGACCCTGATGTTGATGCCATCTACATCGCCACACCCCACTCCCATCACCATGAACATACCCTCCTTTGCCTTCAACACAACAAGGCCGTACTCTGTGAAAAAGCATTTGCCATCAATGCCCGGCAGGCCAGCGAGATGATCGCCGCAGCCCGCAATAAACAAGTTTTCCTGATGGAAGCATTGTGGTCGCGCTTCCTGCCGCATTTTGACGTGGTGAAGAAAATGATTGAAGAAGGCCGGATCGGCAAGCTGATGTCCATGCAGGTGAATTTTGGTTTCAAGCCCGCCGATCCTGTTCCCCAGCGGCTGTTCGATCCAAAGCTTGGCGGCGGCACCCTGCTTGACATAGGCATTTATAACGTCTTCTTTGTACACGCCTTCATGGGGATCCCGGATGAGATCCAGGCGATCATGAAGCCCGCCCCTTCCGGTGTTGACGAGCAACTGGCCGTTCAATTCAGGTATAACGATGGCCGGGTGGCCCAACTGCTGTCCAGTTTCAGCTCTAACCTCGGCACGGAAGCAGATATTGCCGGGGACGCTGGTCGTATTCGCTTACACAATCGATTCTACGAGCCTTCCACCAGCATCAGTTATTTTCCTGACCGATATGATTCCCTGCAAAGCATTCCTTTCCCGAAAGAACAGGGCTGGGGCTACCAATACCAGGTCAGGCATGTGCACGACTGTTTGCGCAAGGGACTTACCGAAAGTCCTGTGATGACGCTCGATTACTCATTGGAGCTGATGACCCTGATGGACCGTATCCGCGGCATTGCAGGGATCAGGTACGACGTAGATTAAAACAACTTTTATTTTATCCCCGCCCGTTTTTTCAGTTCTGCCACACTGATAGTCATGAAACGGCCCACCTGTTTACCATTTTTATAACTGACCACCCGAAGGGTCTCCGCATCCTTGGGAACATCAACGGCATTGGTATATTTCGGATAAAAGTTATCGGGATAAGAATTGTCGAAACTGTAATGCAGGTCAAGGCCATCGATCTCCGGCACCAGTTGCACCTTGATGCCTGCACCCGCTTTAACGGCCTTGATATCGGGCTCATACATACTGGGTGAATATTTCGTACCGGCAAACTGCAGCCTGTTCATATGGTCTTCCACCCGCTCAATAAATCCCGGCCAGTTCCTGGCAGACTTTGGTGACCACACCGCTTCCGCGATCGCGAACGCGCGGGGCCAGGTCATATACTGCAATTGACGTTGATTGTATACCTGCTCGGTCCAGAGGTTACCCTGGCCACCCTTGATGAACTTCTCATCCACGCCAGCAGGCAGGGGCTCGAAGCTATATGCTTTTTTAAGACGAAGGCTCGCGTACACTTTAGGTTCCATGATCTCATCGCCCTGCATATAATCCAGGTAAACAAAATCCTGCGGAGTCATCACCACCTCGTGCCCCATCTTCGCGGCTTTGGCACCGCCAGACATACCTGATACACCGGCCTGGGCAGACCTCCAACTCATCACGGCTGCACCGGGAACCAGTCCACCGTCGAGGATCTCGTCCCACCCGATCATCTTCTTACCCTTGGAGGTAATGATCTTGTTAACACGACCCACAAAATAAGCCTGTACCTCATCAAGGTTCTTCAGCTTTTCACGTTGCATCAAGGCCTTGATCTCAGCACTTTTTTCCCAGAAATTCCGCGCGGTTTCGTCGCCTCCCATATGGATATATTCAAACGGGAAAAGCTGGGCCACTTCCGTAAACACCTTATCCAGGAACACGTACACATTCTCCCGCGCAGGGCTCAGGGTGTTATCGATCAGGCCGTAGAAATGACCTTTGGGAGGCCACTCCATGAACTTCTCCCCGGAACTCACATAATACTTGCCGGGCGTAGCCACGAGGTCGGGGTACGACGCGATGGCGGCCAGGCTATGTCCGGGCACATCGATCTCGGGCATGATGTTCACATATCTCTCTTTGGCATATTTGACCAGCTCCCTGATATCCTCCTGGGTGTAGAAGCCGCCATAGTCCCGGGGCTCGGTTGAATCGGCCTTGGAGAAGGTTCCAAACCGGCCTGTTTTTTTCACGTTCCAGGCACCTACTTCCGTGAGTTTGGGCAGGGATTTGATCTCCAGCCTCCAGCCATGGTCGTCTGTCAGGTGCAAGTGCAACAGGTTGTACTTGTATTTGGCCATATCATCGATATAACGCTTCACCTCTTCCTTGGTGAAAAAATGGCGCGATACGTCGAGCATAAGGCCGCGCCATCCAAACCGTGGCTGGTCGTTCACCTCCACGGCAGGTGCCTGCCATTGGACGCCGGTGGCTACGGCAGCGCCCTCCACCTCGTTTGGCAACAATTGCTTGAAGGTTTGAACGCCATAGAAAAGACCGGCCGGCGTATTAGCGGTAATCGTGGTTATTGTTTCCGATACTTTAAGGGAATAACCCTCTTTTCCCAATTTGGGATCCGGGGTTGCATTCAGGTTCAGCGTGATATTGCCTAGTCCGGTTGTCATAATGCCCGTAAGCACCGGAAACTTGTACCCGGTTACCCTGGCAAGCTGGGCAGCGAGCTGATCGGCGACCATTTTGGCCTCCGGATTGTTCGGTGGACAGCTGATCCCCGAATTCGGATTCAAACGGAAAACTCCTTCTCCTTTTTTGACCTCCGCCGGTTGGGGAATAATATGAACCTGGGCAATAACACCCTGAATAGACAGCAACGCGATCAGGAACAGGCAGAAATATCGTTTCATACTCATCAGATAATGGGTTAAAGTTAAATCAAACGAAACTGTTTTATGACCAACCGCCAACATTCCTTTGGTTCACGTGTTTTGAAGATTCGGGCAGAATAAGCTACTTTACTTTAAATTAATTCCCCAGTATGATCCGCATCGTGGCACCTACCGATTTTTCCGATACCTCACGAAACGCCGTAAGTTATGCCATCAGTATGGCAGCAGATCTGCCGAGTGCAGAACTCATCCTCTTCAACAGTTATGAATCAATGTCTCTGGGCTCTGATGGCACCCCTTTACATTCCGATCCGGGCACGGGTAAGAACCTGACCATGATAGCCCTGGAAAACCTTAAAAACGAACTTGTTGGTGACCGGAACGTTAACATACAACTTCTTGCCGAGGAAGGATCGCTAAGCGCGAATCTCGAAAAGCTCACCCGGGAGAAACAGGTGGACATGGTGATCATGGGTATGAATGGCGCCACCCGAATGGAGCAGATCATGATCGGAAGCAGCACGTTGAAAATGGTATCGCTGTTATCCTGTCCGGTCCTCATTATTCCGCCCGACGCGAGCTACAGCCGAATCCGCACAGCGGTGTATGCCAGCGATATGAAAAATGTGAAAGAGACTACCCCAGTCAACCAACTGCGTAAAATACTGTCGTTTTTCAGGCCCAAGCTCTATGTGGCCAACGTGGATGTGGAACATTATGTGGAGATCAGTGAGGAGTATAAAAAGGAAAAAGCCGATATGAATGCCTTGCTGGATGGATTTGAGCCCGACTATGCCTTCATCCGTTTATATGATTTCACCGAAGCGATCAACCAGTTTGCCATAGACAGGGAGGCCGATATGATCATTACCGTACCCCGGCGCCACAATTTCCTCGAAAGGGTATTTTCTACCAGTCATACAGAAAAACTTGCCTATCATACGCATATCCCGTTACTTGCAATACATGAATGACCTAATTTAATACTATGAACAAGATAATTGTCCTATTAGCGCTGTTCTTTGCCATCCAGGCATCTGCCCAAAAGGTGGTTGATAAAGCCATTGTAAAAATGCAAACAGAAATGGTTTTCCCTGAAAACCCCAATGCAGCAGCCGGCGGAGATGGGCCTGGCGGTGGTGGAATGATGGGCATGCGTGATATGGAAATGACCACTACTGTTTTTTACAAAGGTGACAATACCAAAATGGAAACAGCATCGGACTTTGGAAAGAACTATACCTACATAGACAGGAAAGCAAAAAAAACAACCACACTGATGGAAGTGATGGGCCGCAAACAGGGCTTCTACTCCACCGATGAAGACGCGGCAGTGATGCAGAAGCGTATGGACTCCATGCGCGCTGTTCGGCGTGATTCCCTGGAAAAAATGGGGTTGAGTTTTGCGCCCCCTGCTGAACCAGAGATCACCTACACTGAAGAGACAAAGAAAATTGCGGGCATGATCTGCAAGAAAGCCATCATCAAGTCGAAAGACAGGCAGGGAGTCGTTAGTGAAACAGCGGTTTGGTATAGCCCTGACTTCAAGATGGGCGAAGGTTTCAGCCTCTCAGGCGGCGGTGGCGGCGGCATGAGAATGATGGGCTTCAATCCTACGGGTATGGAAAAGATCAATGGTTTCCCGATGGAATATGAGATCACCAGGCAGAATGGCATGAAGATCCATATGACGGTGACCAAGGTCCAGTTGGATGCCGATATTGACGATAAAACATTTGAGATACCCAAAGGCTACGACATCAAACCTGCTTCCGAAATGCAGAACATGTTCGGTGGTGGAAGGGGCGGCTTCCGGACGGGCGGCAACCTTCAGCAGTAGGTCTGATGAAATATGCCGTTCTCACATTAACCAGGTATCCGTCCAGGCATATCCTGACGGCCCTGCATAGCATGGCACTGTTCAGGTTACCTCTGATCGCAAACAAAAAAATCAGCTTTTTTAAACTCCTGGGCTGTGGTCGCAACGGCAGTTTTGACCTTCAGCCGGATTGGCGCCAGTATGGCATCTTCTCGGTAAGCGAGGATCACGGAGTTACTTCGTTTACACCTGACCGTTACGAACAATGGAAAAGGGAGTACTATGGTGCTTTCATCACCGGATGGTGGCGTTTCTGTGGTTGCGAAACCTGGACGATCATTTTAGAGCCCCAGTTATCACACGGGCATTGGGCAGGGCGGGAACTTTTCCCAAACCTGAAAAAAGAATCTCCGGTAGGACCTGTTTGTGTACTGACCAGGGCCACCATCAGGCCATCTAAAGCGAGGGATTTTTGGAAAAACGTTGCCCCTGTGCAGAATAAGATGGCGGGGGCCAAAGGCCTTCTTTTCTCCGTGGGCATTGGAGAAATGCCCTTCCTCAGGCAGGCTACGTTCAGCGTCTGGCAGGATGAGCACCAAATGCGCAACTTTGCCTACTCCATGGCCGAACATCGTGATGTGATCAAAAAAACCAGGGACCGGAAATGGTACAGCGAGGAAATGTTCACCCGTTTCAGGCCGCTGGCCTGGTGCGGAAAACTGAATGGCGGGTCCCCGTTAATTGTTTAATTAGTTCCTACCGTCAACCATTTGTAGTATTTTGGCAGCAGCTTTTTTTTATGAAAAATATTAAACTGATAGAGGTCCCTTCGGAAATCGGAGCTGGTACACGCGGTGCCAGCCTGGGGGTTGACGCGATCAAGATCGCGGCGCTGGATTTCATGAGTAATTTTTTCATTCACTTCCCCTCTGAAAAAGTACCCCATGAAAACAAGTTGTTGTTTGAACCCATTGAATCGCCTTTTGCAAAAAGGATAGCCGGGGTCACCACCATGTATGAGCGGGTGAGCAAGTCCGTCATGGACAGCATTAAAGGCGGGTTCTTCCCCGTGATACTTAGCGGCGACCACAGCATCGCGGGAGCCACTATCGCAGGATTGAAAATGGCCAAGCCCAAATCCAAACTGGGCGTGATCTGGATAGATGCCCATGCCGACCTGCATACGCCTTACACTACTCCCTCCGGCAACCTGCATGGCATGCCCCTGTCGGTCTCCATCGGGGAAGACAATAAGGAGTGCATGGTACACGACCTGGAAGAAACCACTGCCCAGCAATGGGAAAACCTGAAGCACCTTGGCAAGATCTTTCCAAAAGTACTGCCCGAGGATATTGTTTTCATTTCGTTGCGGGACTTTGAAAAAGAGGAAAAATTCCTGATCGAAAAGTATGGAATGAAGGTGATCACCACCAGTGAGGTCAGGCGGAAAGGACCTGAGAACATTGTACGGTCAGTGGTAAGATACCTCGCAGACTGTACAGACATCTATATCAGCTTTGATGTGGACTGCCTGGATGCCGGCATCACCAAAGGCACCGGAACCCCGGTTGAAAATGGCCTGAGAGAAAGAGAAGCAGAAGACCTTGTTTCTAAGTTTATGCAGATGAGAAAAGTCTGTTGCTTCGAGATCACAGAAGTCAATCCTACACTCGACAGGGAAAACCTCATGGCCGAGATCGCATTTAATATTTTGCAACGAAGTGTGAACATTCTACTGATGAACTAATTCGTATGAGTTACAGGAACAATTTATTCCTGAACCGGATCAAGCATTTCACGTATCGTTTCATACCGTGGCTGGAAGAAGTGAAGGCATACTGCGAGAAGCACGACCTGCCTTAATCTCCGTTCAGCACTTTTATCATGCCTTCTTCAAAACTGAGGGGCTTGTAATCCAATTCACGTTTGGCCTTATCGATCAACAATGGCGTACGTAAGGGTCGTATGGCGGGTTGCGTAAACACGGAAGCATCTACTTTAGTGATGAGCCCGGCATCCAGTTTTAGATGATCCGCCACCTTCATGGCCATCTCCCAGGGAGACAGTACATCTTTACCCGCAATATGCCAGGTACCGGCCGCTTTCCGTTCTGCGATGGTTATCAACGCTGCGGCCAGATCGCCAGCATAGGTGGGCGTGCGGAGCTGGTCGGATACTACGTTAATGGGTCGGTTGTTATCTAATGCGTCGCGTACCCAGGAGATCACGTTCGGCCTTGTCCCAACCAACACATTACCATAAACCAGCGCGGTTCTGATGATAGCCGAAGGAACCCCACTGGCCCTGACCAGATCCTCCGCCATGAGTTTGGAACGCCCGTAAAAATTCACGGGCTCGGGAAAATCATTTTCCGTATAAGGCCCCTCTTCCCCGGAGAAAACGAAATCGGTGGACATGTATATGAAGAAAGCCTGGCTGCGGGCGGAAGCTTCAAGCAGGTTTTGGGTTGCCCTTACGTTCACCTCCAGCGTATCGGGCTGGTTTAGTTCGCACTGGTCGGGCTGTGCCATGGCAGCGCTGTGAATCACCACCGAAGGCTGGTACTTTTCAAATATGGCGCGTATCCCATCGGCATCCGTAATATCCAATTCCTCATATATAAAATCATTTTCAGGCAATCTGCCAGAGCCTTTGCCGCTGATCACCACCCTACCCTTCCAGCTACCCAATATTCTGAACAAATATTGACCCACCAGCCCATGTATACCGGTCAACAGTAACGTTGAATTACTCATATCCCAAAATTAGTTAATCCGCATAGTTTTGAACAAGAAGCCTTAGTTGAGGCTTTGAGTAGTTTAAATTGTAGAAAGCATCTTATCTTCACGCACCTTTTCAGCAGGAATTGTGTATTTTTAACGCAGAAACCTGTTAATTCTCAACGATTTAGCTGCTGAAAACAATTGCGAATCCAATTGGAATGAATAAAAAAATCAGCAAGATAGGCGTTCTGACCTCGGGTGGGGATTCCCCCGGTATGAATGCCTGCATACGCGCCGTAGTTCGAACGGGCATATTTGAAGGATATGAAGTTTACGGAATCATGCGTGGATATCAGGGCATGCTGGACGACGACATTCACAAGATGGAGTCAAGAAGTGTGGCCAACATCATACAACGGGGTGGAACGATACTGAAAACTGCCCGTTGCAAAGAATTCATGGAGCATGAAGGCCGGAAAAAAGCCTACGAAAACCTCAAGAAAAGAGGGATCAATGCCCTGGTGATCATCGGCGGCGACGGCTCCTTCAGGGGTGCCCAGATTTTCTCCAATGAATTCGACATCCCTTGCATAGGCATTCCAGGAACCATCGATAAGGACATTGCCGGAACCGATTTTACCATTGGTTTCGATACCGCTGTGAACACTGCCGTTGAAGCCATCGACCGTGTTCGGGATACAGCAGACGCGCACGACCGGCTCTTCATCATCGAGGTGATGGGTCGTGATGCCGGCTATATCGCTCTCCACAGTGGCATTGCCACCGGCGCCGAGAATATCCTCATCCCTGAACGCAAGACCAACATGACCGAACTGATATCCTCCCTTCTTGAAAAAGAAAAAAGAAGGAAACTGGTCAATCTGGTGGTAGTAGCGGAAGGCGATGATTTCGGGGGCGGTAACGAAGTAGCTAAAGTGATCCAGGAAAAAATACCCAGTGCCGATATCAGGGTTTGCATCCTTGGCCATATACAACGCGGCGGTGCACCCACCTGTATGGACAGGTTGATCGCGAGCAGGATGGGCTATGCGGCCGTACAAAGCCTGAAAGAAGAAAGGTACAATGTAATGGTAGGCATCATGAATAACCGGATGCACTATACCCCACTTGACAATGCCGTGAAGGCAAAACAAAAGATCAGCGAAGAATGGATGAAGATCGTAAAGATCCTCGCCAGTTAATGCTCAAAACACAAACAAAATGTCAAAAAACCTCGAGAAGTACCTGCACAAAGAAATGGATCGCGATGCAGGTATCAAGCATACACATCATCGTACAAAGATTGTAGCCACCGTAGGCCCGGCATGTGACACCTACGAAGGACTGCTGGCCCTGGTGAAAGCGGGTGTGAACGTATTCCGCCTCAATTTCTCCCACGGTAGTCATGAAGACAAACAAGTTATTATCGACCATATCCGTAAGATCAATTCTACGGAGCCATATAACATTGCCATCCTTGGCGATTTGCAGGGACCGAAACTCCGCGTTGGTGAGATCGAGAACAATGCACTGCTGGTGAAGCCAGGTGACATCCTGACTTTCGTGAATGAGAAATGCGTGGGTACACTGGAGAAGATCTATGTATCTTATCCCAACCTCGCCGGCGACGTGAAGATCGGCAACATGATCATGATCGACGACGGTAAGATAGAAGTTCAGGTAAAGGAGATCACCAAAGAAGGACATGTAAAGGTGATGGTCACCCTGGGCGGGATCATCTCATCGAAAAAAGGCATCAACCTTCCGGATACCAAGATCTCCCTGCCGGCACTGACGGAGAAAGACCTGATCGACCTGGATTTCATCATAGAACAGAACCTCGACTGGGTAGCACTTTCCTTTGTGCGCAGTGTGAAAGATATCGTGATCATAAAAAGCAAGCTCGCTGAAAAGAAGAGTAAGACCAAGGTGATCGCCAAGATCGAAAAGCCTGAAGCCATCACCAACATACGCGAGATCATCCTTGAATCAGACGGTATCATGATCGCCCGCGGCGACCTTGGTGTGGAAATGCCCGTAGAACAGGTTCCCCTGATCCAGAAGCAGATCATCCGCAAATGCCTGCACCGTGCGAAACCCGTTATTGTGGCCACCCAGATGATGGAAAGCATGATCGACCGGATCAAGCCTAACCGGAGCGAAACCACGGACGTTGCCAACGCAGTACTTGAAGGCGCGGATGCTGTGATGCTCAGCGGCGAAACTGCAACAGGTATGCACCCCGTACTGGTGGTGGAGACCATGAGAAAGATCATCCACGAAGTAGAACATAAAGAATTCCGCTTTAACCGGGAAGAGGATCTGAAGCCCCTGCCCCACTCCCCGACCTTCCATAGTGATGCCATTTGCTACAATGCCTGTAAACTGGCAGAAGACGTCAATGCGGATGCACTGATCGGTATGACCCAAAGCGGATACACCGCATTCATGTTGAGCAGTTACCGCCCCAAGGCGCCGCTCTATATCTTCACCAAAGAAAGGACCCTGGTCAATCAGCTGAGCCTCAGCTGGGGCGTCAGGGCGTTCTTCTACGATGAAGAGGAAAGCATGGATGACATCATTGACGATCAGATCCAGATTCTTCGCGAGAGAGGCTTCCTGCGCGAAGGCAATGTAGTTGTGAATACGGGAAGTATCCCTATCCAGTTGCATCTTCCAACAAACATGCTGAAGATCACGAGGGTATAATTCAATTGGCTCATTAGCTAAT
>JBBAJN010000044.1:0-2435 GCA_040404045.1 Chitinophagaceae bacterium | reverse complement strand
ATTAGCTAATCAGCCAATGAGCCAATTAGCTAATTGTTCTATCTTTCCTCTATGGACTTAAACTTCAATCGAAACGAGGATGCAATGAAGCTTGCCCTCAGCGAACTCCGCGCGCGTTGGGAAAAAGTCAGCCTTGGCGGCGGTAAGAAATCAATAGACAAACAGCACGAGAAAAATAAACTCACCGCCCGTGAACGGATCGAATACCTCCGTGATCAGGACAAGCCTTTTATTGAGATCGGCGCATTCGCCGGAGACGGCATGTACGCCGAATACGGGGGCTGTCCATCCGCAGGAACCGCATCGGGTGTGGGTTATGTCAGCGGCCGCCAGTGCGTTATCGTGGCGAACGACCAGACCGTCAAAGCTGGTGCCTGGTTTCCGATCACCGGCAAAAAGAATTTAAGGATGCAGGAGATCGCGATGGAGAATAAACTGCCCATCATCTACCTGGTGGACAGTGCCGGCGTATTCCTCCCCATGCAGGATGAGATCTTCCCCGATAAAGAACATTTCGGAAGGATCTTCCGCAACAACGCCCGTATGAGCGCCATGGGGATCACCCAGATCGCCGCGGTCATGGGTGCCTGTGTGGCTGGCGGGGCATACCTGCCCATCATGAGCGACGAAACGCTGATGGTGGAAGGCCAGGGTTCCATCTTCTTAGCGGGCCCTTATTTGGTGAAAGCTGCCATCGGCGAAGACGCAGACCAGGAAACCCTTGGTGGCGCCCTTACCCATACCGAGATCTCGGGCATTGCAGACTATAAATTCAAAACGGAACAGGAGACACTTGACGAAGTGAAGAAGATCATGTCGAGGTTGGGCCAACCCGCTTCCGCCGGGTTCAACCGCATGGCGCCACAACTCCCTGTGAAATCCCCCGCCGAATTGTATGGTATCCTCCCTTCGGATCCCACCAAGCCTTATGACATGGTGGATATCATCGAAAGGCTGGTGGATGATTCATCCTTTGACCAGTTCAAAAAAGATTATGGCAAAACCATCCTCTGCGGATACGCACGGATCGATGGCTGGGCCGTAGGCATCGTGGCCAACCAACGTAAGATGGTGAAGAGCCGGAAAGGTGAAATGCAAATGGGTGGCGTGATCTATAACGACAGTGCCGATAAGTCCGCGAGGTTCATCCTCAACTGCAACCAGAAAAAGATACCGTTGGTTTTCCTGCAGGATGTCACCGGCTTCATGGTGGGCAGCCGAAGTGAGCATTCCGGCATCATCAAAGACGGCGCAAAGATGGTGAATGCCGTCGCTAATTCCATCGTTCCCAAGATCACCATCATCATTGGCAATTCATATGGCGCAGGCAATTATGCCATGTGCGGAAAGGCTTACGATCCCCGGTTCATTTTTGCATGGCCTTCGGCGAAGATCGCCGTCATGGGTGGTGAACAAGCTGCTAAAACCCTGCTTCAGATCCAGGTCTCATCGTTAAAGGCCAGTGGCAAACTGATCACACCGGAAGACGAAAGCAAACTGCTCAGCGAGATCACGGAAAAATACCAACAGCAAACCACCCCCTACTACGCAGCGGCACGGCTATGGGTAGACGCCATCATCGATCCTGCCACTACCCGGGAAAAAATATCAGAAGCCCTGGCAGCAGCCAATCAAAGCCCGCTCGATAACAGTATGAAGCTGGGCGTATTCCAGGTTTAAAAAATACACATGACTTCATTACCCATATACCAGGTAGATGCTTTCGCATCGAAGCCATTCAGTGGAAATCCCGCCTCCGTCTGCCCCTTACCCCAATGGCTACCCGAAGAGCTCATGCAGCAGATCGCCATGGAAAACAACCAGGCCGAAACGGCTTTCATCGTTCCCTATGAGGACGCCTACCAGATCAGGTGGTTCACCCCAACCGTTGAAGTGGCCCTATGCGGACATGCTACGCTGGCTGCCGCGCATATCTTCTACGAGCAACTTGGGCACGAGGCAGAACAGATCCGCTTCTTTTCTAAGAGCGGCTGGCTGACCGTAAGCCGCAACAGTGATCAACGCCTGATACTTGATTTTCCGTCTGATCCCCCAGGTGCTGTTGAACAAGTACCACCCACCCTGCTGCATGCACTCGGGCTTGCATCCGGGAAAGTCTATAGAGGGAAATTCGATTATATGGTGGAAGTGGATAACGAGGAAATGATCCTGGCCCTTGCCCCCGACATGTCCATACTCCGCACCGTGGATTCAAGGGGTGTTCTGGTGACTGCCCGGGGAAAGAAGGCAGATTTTGTTTCGCGATGCTTTTTCCCGCAATCGGGCATCGACGAAGACCCCGTTACCGGATCCGCACACTGCCTGCTGACCGCCTATTGGCATCAGCAAACCGGCAACACTCATTTTAAAGCGGTGCAACTGTCGGCCCGCCGTGGTGAACTGGATTGTGAACTAAAAGGCGACAGGGTGTTGAT
>JBBAJN010000043.1:0-20906 GCA_040404045.1 Chitinophagaceae bacterium | reverse complement strand
CGTAGTGGCTGAGGCCGACCTGGTTTCGGCGTCTAAAAGGGACAATTCACCGAAGACTTCCTGGTCTTTCAAGGTCGCCAAAGCAATATTTCGCTTGTGAATTTTGACCTCACCCTTATGGATAATGTACATGCAATCACCGATGGAACCTTCCTCAAAGATCAGGATGTTCTTTTCGTACTCGATCTCATGCATCAGCGGCGCCAACTCGGCCAGGATATTCTCCGGGGTATCATGGAAAATAGGCAGGGATTTCAGGATCAACACCTTCTCGATCAACATTAGCCTTTCTAAGCCGGAAGAACTCATGGGCTAAAATTAAGGATTTGCCAGTGCAAACTGGGCAGTTTCCCTCACCATCCTGTTTTCTGCCTCAGAATAGGGGCTGATCAGTTTGGCGT
Source organism: Chitinophagaceae bacterium (assembly GCA_040404045.1). Lineage (GTDB taxonomy): Bacteria > Bacteroidota > Bacteroidia > Chitinophagales > Chitinophagaceae > Pollutibacter. The sequence continues at coordinate 20,505 of JBBAJN010000043.1, read as the reverse complement.
CGATCGTAAAAGAATACTTTTTAGTAATGTACAGGGAACAGGCCTTGGTCCAGTTCTGATACTGTATCGGCTTCTCTTTCAACACCTTCATAATAATATGATCTACCTGGCTGAAGTCAATATCTTTTAAAAGCGCCCTTAAAGAGTCACACCGGTGCTGCAAACTGGTGGCCTCGAACATATGATTGAAATGCCTGCCAATGTCCTTTTTCACCGTCAGTTCTATCAGCTCCATGGCATTGGCCATGTTCTCATTATTCTGACTATCTAGCCCCTTCCGCGCCTGGTTCATCTTTGTTCTGTCAAACATACAGGCAAATAAACTCAGCAACAGGTCCCGAATCTCCTGGATCTCCAGTTCTATCGAACGTTCCAGGATATCATAGTCCCCACGCTCCCGCATCAGGTTCTGCATGTTCAACATCTCCACCCCGTAAACCAAATACTGCCGCGCCAATACTTCCATCCGTTTAAGGGTCTCCTCATCGGCCTGGTATTTGGTTCTGTACAACGCTTTGATCACCGGTGCCAGATACGCGGGGTCCTTCGACAGTTGAGATGCCAGCACCTCCTGTGCTTTCTTGCCCCCAATACGACCCAGGATCAAAAAGAACTTATCGTGCCATTGATTGAATCGCTCCTGCTTAAGCGCTTCACTGATGACATCCACCGCAGATTCTCCGGCGTTCTGAAGGGCGACCAGTCCGGGTTTTGCATGATCAGGCAACACTTCCATCACAGCTTTCAGCGATCTGGCAGACGATGCTTTGCCAATCGCTTTGATCGCCATCGCCTGTACCTGCATATCCTCATCTGTGATCAACCGGTGGGTCATGGGATGGTCGTAACTGTCTTTCACCTCTTCCAGAATATGAATGGCAAAGAACTTGTCGTGCTTATTGGTACTCCTGATCAGCTTTTCAATCTGCTCCTGCGCAATGTCGCGGATATAAACTTCCTGGTTCATCAGCATTCCGCACAACGCCGCCTTGCGGATATGTTGGTGTTCATGGACAAGATAGTCCTGCACCTCACCGGCCAGTACCGATATCTTACTGAGCGTCTTGATGGCTTCCGTCCGCATCTCGGAATGCTCCTGCGCGCTGGCCAGTTCAACCAGTTTTGTTTTTACTGATTCCGGCTGAGCGCCAGAAATCAGCCGAAGCGTTTCAAACCGCACCTGCTCGGAGGGGTGGTTCAGCAACTGACCCAACAGGTCCTCGGCCACAGGGTCTTTCTTACTGTGCAACATCTTTAAAATGCTGATCACCTCCAGATCATTACCCGATGAGATCTTTTTCCGGATGGCCTGCAGGATGGCCTCATCTTTCAAGCTAAATTCTTCCTGGCTGAAATACCTGGAACTGATGGTCTGCACCAGGATGTTTAAATATTGTTTGTTCACCACAAAGATCCCCGGGATCCAGAGGCAACAGATGCCGAGCACCAGGTAACACATGGTGATCAGACTGAACCCGTCCTGTACCCAAAACAGGAATAACAACAAAACGCCCGTGATCAGGAATGCAAATGGATCCATGATGCCCTTTACGATGTTATGCGCGCGCAATCGTTCATGGGTGGGCAGCGGCTGCATGAGGGTCAACAATACCGGCGAGTTGAACACCGTTCTTGACACGTCTACCAGGATGGCCGTTGCGCCAAACAGGTAAAACAGGATCTTCTGGTTGGTGGTGAACCACTGCGTTATGATGATGGTGACGATCAGCATGATCAGCATCGTAGGCATGATCAGCAGCGTTTGCCTGATGCCTAAAGAATTGGTGAGCCTTCCGGTGAATATCATTTTAGCGAGCAAGGCAGACACCCTCAGGATGGCCATGAACGATGCGATGAATCGGGCCAGATCCACATCATCTGTCACCGCTTCCTTTACTTCCGAGTAAAATCCATAGTCAACAAACAACACACATACAAAGGCCAGCATCGATATGAATGCAATATCCCTGATGAAGGTGTTGTTCAAAAAGTTTTTCAACAACGAAAGGATCTTGTTGGTGCCATGGTTAACCACCTGGTGCGCATCGTGGTGGTGATCTTTATGGTGCTCGTGCTCAATATGCAGCTTACCCGTATTGATGATCTTTATGATGAAGGGGATCGAACCCAGCAAACATCCCGCGCCTAAGTACAGCATATTCAAGGTCCCGGTATAAGGTACGATGAAGGAGGCCAGGGTATAGCCCACAAACTTGGCGGGGATATCGCCCGAACTGATCAGGCCAAACAGTCTCTTGCTCTGCCGCAGGTCGAATATGATGGTGGCAATACCCCAGAATTGCAAATTGTTCAGCAGGTAAAGCGTATGGAACCATGCCAGCATCCAATACAGATACGTGCCGGTAGTGGATGAATAGCCAATGAGCCTGAAAAAAATAAAGCTGGAGGCCATCAGCACCGTTACGCCGATGATGAGCTTCGGAAATGATAATGCGTGTTCGGCTTTTGTATAGATGAAGCCCGTAAACCAGAGCATGAACGCGGCGGCGATCATTACCCAGGGTAACTCAGTGACAGGAAATCTTTCTAAAAAGCCCGCAAAAGAGGCCGTGAAAAAAAAAGCTATGCCTGCTCCCTGAAGAAACTGGAGGAGCATCAGATTCTTAACCACCCACCATTCACCCTGGTCTACATTCAGCAATCGCAGCCAGAACTTTTTTGTCAGCATGAATGTGTTGAATAGTTAGACCTGGGGTTGTTTTGCTTTAAGTTGATCGAGGTGCAGCTTTTTCCTGGGAGCCCGATCCGTTCTGCAGGTTTCAGTAAAATAGGCGTGCATTTCAAAAAACCTGATTTGCAGCGGATCCCAGTCGGCCTCCGATTTAATTACGCCGTATACTAAGAACTCATCTTTCAAACCATTGCTGATCCTTTCAAAATCGTCCCGGCCCAGGTAGTCCACATCCGCATCACATATGATCTCTTCGAGCGCATTGTTGGGCGACTGGGGTATCTTGGTGGCCATGATCATACCCGTTACGCTTTCGATCTCCCGGTCAGTCAGATCCCCTTCAACAAGATGGCGTTTCATGATCTCCACGCTCTTCTCCTCATGGTGCTTATAGGTTTCAAGAAAGCCCGTGTCGTGAAACAGGGCCGCCACCTTCAGAAGTAAGATATCATTCTGCTCAGCAACCTGCTCTCCAATGGCAATCCTTTCCACCTGTTTCATCACGTCCTTGGTATGCGCCAGGTTGTGATAGGTCAGGTTGGGTTCCAGGTTTTGTTCCATAAAAGATAAAACAGAGGAGCTCAATTCGACAAACCGCGATTCGGTCATATGATAAACTATAGTTAATTTAAAGTTAGTATTTATTATCATATCATCAAGTTTCCCCGCACCATTTTCGATATGTAGTCTATTTTTGCCCGGGTTTATGGATAAATTTTTAATCGTTGGTTTGGGTAATATCGGTTCTGAGTATGATGGAACCCGCCACAACATTGGTTTTCAAGTGGTTGACTTCCTCGCGCAAAAACATTCCGCCCTGTTCCAAACGGGGAGGCTCGCAGATGTATCACATTGTAAACTCAAGGGGAAAATGCTGGTTCTGATAAAACCTACAACCTTTATGAATCTCAGTGGGCGGGCTGTTAAGTACTGGCTTGATAAAGAAAACATTGCGCCCGAGAACCTGCTCGTGATCCTGGACGACCTGGCCATACCCCTCTCCAAACTCAGGCTCAGGCCCTCTGGAAGTGACGGCGGACATAACGGCCTGAAAAGCATACAGGAATCGCTCGGCTCTGTCAACTACGCCAGACTACGGTTTGGAATAGGGGCAACCTACCCCAAAGGCCGGCAAGTGGAATTTGTTTTGGGGAAGTGGGACGAAGCAGAAATTCCCATCGTTAAAAAAAAGGTTGAAAAATCCGCAGAACTCGTTGAAACCTACGTTCTAAGGGGGTTGGAGCCCGCTATGAACGAGGTAAATAAAATGGATTTCAGTAGTTGATATTCCCATTTGTTTGATTATTTTAGCCTCGCTGAACGGCATTTCCAGTCTCCTTGCTAAAACCTGAACTTAATTCCGGCGCCAATGCTTACCCCATCGGCCCCTCAATCTTTAAACCTTATTGAACAATGAAAATTTTCTGTGTAGGGCGAAATTATGTAGCCCATGCAAAAGAACTGGGCAACGATGTACCCGATGAACCGGTCATCTTCATGAAGCCCAAAAGCGCATTGCTCCAGGCACATACCCCTTTTTATTATCCGGAATTCACCAACGAACTTCATTACGAATGCGAAGTTGTTTTGAGGATCTCCAAGAACGGAAAATATATCCAGGAGAAGCATGCTTCAAAGTATTACAACGGCATTTCCGCAGGTATAGATTTCACGGCCCGCGATATTCAGAACCAAATGAAAGAAAAAGGCCTGCCCTGGGAAAAAGCCAAGGCATGGGATAATTCTGCCGTGGTGGGAAAGTGGATCGAGATCAAGCCGGAATTGAACAGGAAGGACATTAATTTTTGCCTGTATAAGAACAAGGAGCTGGTGCAGCAGGGAAATACGGCTAACATGATCTTTAGTTTTGACCAGATCATTTCCCATATTTCAAATTACTTCTCCCTCAACATCGGCGATCTGGTTTTCACAGGAACACCTGCCGGTGTGGGCGAGTGCGTGGTAGGGGACGACCTCGAAGGGTTCATTGAAGATGAAAGCCTCTTCGAACTCACTATTAAATAACCTTACAAGGGTTGCTCAACGATAATTTATTAAAGGCGTATCGGCTCATGTGTCTGGCCCGCTTCATGGCGGAAACCTATGAGGAGAACAGGCAGGTATGCAAATATGTCCATTCCACATCGAGAGGCCATGAAGCCATACAACTCGCCACGGCGTTTAACCTTCTGCCATGCGATTATGTTAGTCCTTATTACCGCGACGAGTCCCTATTGCTCGGTCTCGGCTATTCGCCTTACGAACTGATGCTCCAGTTACTCGCAAAGAAAGATGACCCCTTTACCGGTGGCCGCGCCTACTATGCGCACCCATCTTCCACCGCTCCCGATAAGCCCCGCATCATCCAGCAAAGCAGCGCAACGGGTATGCAGGTGATCCCTACTACCGGTATAGCGCAGGGCATACAATTTCTCGAACGGATTTCTTCACCGCTTTTGAACAATGGTGAGCAAGGTGAAAAGCCCGTGGTGGTTTGCTCACTCGGAGATGCCAGCATCACCGAGGGGGAAGTGAGTGAGGCTTTTCAATTTGCAGTACTCAAAAAATTACCGATCATTTTTCTTGTTCAGGATAATCAGTGGGGCATTAGTGTCACCGCCAGCGAAGCAAGGGCCATGGATGCATATACCTATGCCCTTGGTTTCCCCGGACTCTCACGCATCAAGATCGATGGAACAGATTTTCCTGCTGCTTTTCAGTGTATGCAGGAGACCGTTGATTTTGTGCGCAAAACCAGGTCACCCATGCTCGTTCAGGCCCAGGTGCCTTTGCTGGGTCACCACACCAGCGGCGTGAGAAAAGAGTTTTACCGCACACCAGAAGATCTGGCCAGCGATGCACTCCGTGATCCCGGTCCATTGCTCCGGCAACATCTGTTGAGCGTTGGTATTTTGGAAGATGAGATCCTGCAGATTGAACAGGAAGCCCGAATAGCAGTGCTGGCTGATTTTCAAAAAGCCGTCGCTGCACCTGATCCCGATCCGGCACAAGTGGCCGATCATGTTTTTGCCCCCACGCCCGTTACCATAGAAAGCGGCACACGTGAACCCATAGGCGCAGAAAAATTGCTTGTCGTAGATGCCGCTTTGTTTGCGCTCCGTGAGATCATGGAAGACTATCCCGAAACCGTTTTATACGGGCAGGACGTGGGCCGAAGATTGGGCGGTGTGTTCCGGGAGGCAGCTACACTGGCAGAAAAGTTCGGGGATCACCGGGTGTTCAACACAGCTATACAGGAAGCCTATATCATCGGTTCAACCTCGGGCATGAGCGCAGTGGGTGTGAAGCCCATTGTTGAAGTGCAGTTTGCTGATTATATCTATCCCGGCTTCAATCAACTGGTCACGGAGATCTCAAAATCATGCTATCTCTCCAAAGGCAAGTATCCTGTTCAGACCCTGATCCGGGTTCCTATAGGCGCATACGGTGGTGGAGGTCCCTATCATAGCGGTAGCATTGAAACCACATTGCTTTCCATTAAAGGTATCAAGGTGGCGTATCCTTCCAATGCAGCGGATATGAAAGGACTGATGAAAGCTGCTTTCCTGGACCCCAATCCGGTGGTGATGCTTGAGCACAAAGGTTTGTACTGGAGCAAGGTTCCTGGAACAGAAACTGCTAAACGGGCAGAACCTTCGCGCGATTATATACTACCTCTGGGCAAAGGCGATGTAGTGCTGGCAGCCAACCGTCAGAAAGTGGAAGAAGGATCGTCTTGCGCCATCGTGACTTATGGAATGGGTGTCCATTGGGCCCTGCAGGCAGCCACCTCTTTCCCCGGCCAAATCGAAGTTGTTGACCTTCGTACCCTATATCCCCTTGACGAAGAACTGGTTTTTGCTGTTGTTGAGAAGCACGGGAAATGCCTCGTGCTGACTGAAGAGCAGCAGACAAACTCTTTTGCCCAGGCCCTGGGATATCGCATTACCAGACATTGCTTCCCTTGGCTGGATGCTCCCGTTGAAGTGTTCGGTGCACTGGACCTTCCTGCTGTGCCAATGAATATGCTGCTTGAAAAAGAAATGCTTCCCAACGCAGAAAAACTCCGGGGCAGGATCAGGCAGCTTCTCTCTTACTGATTCTTCTTTGCCTGCAAAAAATCAAGGTCGGAAAAAGAAATCGGCTTGTGGATGATATTGTATGAAACGCCCTGAACATCAGGTAGAGAGGGCTGGTAACCACTCATCAGATAGAGATTAAGATTGGGATTGACTGAAAAAAAGAAAGAGGATTTCGACCAGCCGGTACCGTCCGGCAGGTTGTTATCAAGGAAGAGTATATCCGGCACAATTTCTTCCATCATCTTCATGCCTTCTCGTAGTGTATTTGCATAGCATACCCTGAAATCTTTTTGTAAAAGGTAGTTCTTCATAAGGATACAAAGGTCTATCTCGTCATCTATGATCAATATCGTGTTGTCAGTTTCAAACATCGGAGCCGAAAGTTAGTGATATTAAAAAATCAAACCATTGTTTATTGAGGAAGGCTTTACCCATCGCAGACGGCACGAAAATTTTACTATCCAAACGTATTGTTCACTATAAACATTGTAAACATGAATTCAACATCCAAAGTTTTATTGACGGTGATCGGGGCCGCCGCCGCCGGAGCGGTCATTGGTTTATTGGCAGCACCTGATAAAGGGACTGATCTGAGACGCCGTATACAGTCGGCTGCCAATGACTGGACGAACCAATTAGCGAACCTGGTTAATTCTTCCCGTGAAAAGATGGGCGAAGTAAATGGTGAGCTGAAGGACCGGGCCGAGAGCGGTATTTCAGAGGTAAGGGAAAAAATGTAACCCCTTGTTCAACTACCAAACTCATGTTTGGAAGAGACTAAGAATGTTTTCAGCGACCTGGGTTATGCGTGTTGTCTCGCAGCTCTATCTGGGCTGGGAGATACTGACAATGCGCTGTAGACGTAAAAGGGATCGAAGAACTACTTACCCGGAGACCGTGCAGGGAACACCCATGATCAACCCGGCAGGACCGATATGCTCAACCAGTAATTCCTCATTTCCCGGATCACCTTGACCAACTCGTCAAAATTGACCGGTTTTACCACATAGGAGTTCGCGCCAAGTTCGTAGCAACGGGTGACCTCATGCTCATTTTTCGTTGTTGTGAATACAACCACGGGGATTTTCCTGTATAAAGGGTTTTCCTTGATTTCCTTTAATACTTCGCGGCCGTCTTTTTTTGGCATATTCAGGTCCAGCATGATAAAGCCAGGAAAACATTTGCCGGGATTTGGTTTCCCATTCTGTCTCGACAGGAATTGAACCAGCTCTACGCCGTTGTCAACAAAAACCAATTCATCATGAAAGCCACATTCCCCGAATGCTGTTTCCAGCAGGAAACGGTCGTCTGCATCATCTTCGGCGATGAGTATATAGATTTTTTGCATAACATACTTGTTGGCTTACCGATTTGACTGAGTAGCAACTAAAGATAGAATAAACGGAATCAAGTTAGCGGAGAAAACAACACATAATCAGGTATTCAGATTGAGACTAAAGACAAGGGTCCGGAAAAATCATGGGTATAAGGTAGTCACCAGAATCCCTGCGATAATGAAATGGGCGTAGTTGAATTGAAGGACTGGGAGAATGGCGATCCTTCATCTGAATCCCTGTAGAAAAGGGATATCATTGATATCCCTCCCTTTTTGTACTTCGACGTGTAGCACTACAGGTTTGTTTTTCGAAGTCCTCCGAATATCAGTGAGATGATAAAGAGAACAAGGAAGATGTAGAATAATATTTTTGCAATGGATGCTGCCCCGGCAGCAATTCCACCAAACCCGAAGATGGCTGCAATAATGGCCACTACCAGAAAAATTACCGTCCAGCGTAACATAGTTTGAGTTTTTGATTAAAAAAATAGTTTTGTACATGTCGTCCTTCTTCGCCCGGAATTTTGCCCTGTCGCAGGGTAGGACAGGCTTTTCCTTGTGGCATTGAAGATGCAGGATTGGTATCTCAGTTATCCTGTTGTTTTTATTGGGTTAAAAAATGATGCCACCCTGCTGTCAAATTTTTTCAAAAGGGATGCGTTGGTGATCAGAATATCCGGCCAGATGGAGGTTTCATTCAGCAGCATGTCCTGCAGCATGGAAAAATGTCCTTAAAGCTTGCTGTTGAAAGTGCGTAAGTGACAGAATCGCGAACCAACCTAACTACAAAACTACTAAACTGGCAAAGAACAGGCGGATGAGTTTGGTCATATTTATTCCCCAGATTGTTGAGTAACTTCCACACGTTCGCGTATTTGTTCAGGCATTGCTTTGAAGTAAGTCTGGCTTTCCTCCCGAAATACCGGCTCTTTACCTATTTAGAAGGGGTTTGGTGTAAACCGGAATTTTTGGACCTGAATTTGGGATAGTAGAAGACAGGCTAACAACATTCATCCTGTAAAAATAACGACCGATGATCCATCAAAATTTATCTCAGAAGCAGCAAGCCAGGATACTTCCACAACAAATTCAACTTCTGAATATTTTCCACTTGACCACGATGGAACTGGAGCAGAGGATACTACAGGAAATAGAGGAGAATCCTTTGCTGGAGGAAGTGCCGCAGGACGAGAAAGCTGAAGAGAACAGGGAGAACCAGCAGGACTTTGCAGACTGGGAGGAGTATGGGTACGATGATATACCAGATTACAAAACAGAGTATGCGAATTATTTTTCTGAACAGCAAATGCCTGAAAGGCAAATACCTCAGGGGTTCGACTTCAGGGGTAGTGTCAAGGAGCAGATCCGCATGCTGATAAAAGATGAGCATGAATTCTATCTCGCCAGCTTTTTAGTGGATTCCCTGAACGATGCCGGACTACTGGAACAAGACCTTTCCACCCTGGCAGAGGATGTTTCTTTTACCCTGAAAAAGTGGATCGAGCCCGAGGAGCTTGAAAAGGTATTGATGGTGATCCAAACCATCGATCCGCCCGGCCTGGGCGCAAGGAACATCAGGGAGTGTCTGATGCTCCAGTTGGAGAAGAAGATTCCTTCCAATCCGCAGGTGGCGATAGCATACCGGTTGATCCGGGAACATTTCGAGGACCTCAATAACCGCCAATTGGAGAAGATCATGGTGCAACTGAACCTTGGAGAAGAACAGTTGAGGCAAAGCCTCGAACTGATCGCGTCGTTAAACCTCAAACCGGTGGACGTGGATATTGACGAAGCCACTGCAAAAAACTATATCATACCTGATTTCATCATCACCGTTGAAGACGATGAGCTGGAGATATCGTTAGCCAAACAACGCTCTGCTTCCCTGACCATCAACAGGGGCTGGATGGAGAACATCCGAAGCCAGTGCCGGGACAAGGATAAGGCGGCGAATTATTACCTGAAAAGCAAGTTGCAGGCCGCCGAGTGGTTTGTGTCTGCTATTGTCCAGCGCGAGCATACGATGCTGAAGATCATGAGGTCAATCGTGAAATGGCAGTATGATTATTTCAGAGTGGGTGATCCGCTCCTGCTGCGCCCCATGATCCTGAAGAATATAGCCGAAGAAACAGGCGTTGATATTTCAACTGTGTCCAGGGTAACGTCAAACAAATACGCTTCAACCCCTTTTGGTAATATCCTGTTAAAGGTCCTTTTCACAGAGGGTTTGCCTTCTGACACAGGCCAAACGGTCAGTAGCAGGGTGATCCAACATTCCCTGAAAGAACTGATCGATCAGGAGAATAAGAAAAGTCCCTTCACGGACCATCAACTGGTCACTGTTTTGGCTAAAAGAGGATACAGGATCGCGAGGAGAACAGTAGCCAAGTATCGGGAACTGCTACGCATTCCAACTGCCCAGCTTCGGGCCATCTGGAAGTGAGGCAGTTCCTGTTCATAATATGAAAGAAATTAAAACCTATCTAATGCCAAAAGCACTTATTATCGACGACGACCATGATATATGTTTCCTGCTGAATAAATTTCTTTCAAAGCATGGCTTCTACGTCCTGGAAGCCCTTACTGCAAAAAAAGCCTTTGAGCTGATTGACGACCACGATGATTTGGATGTGGTGCTTTGCGATTATCGGTTGGATAATACAGATGGTAAGGCCGTTCTGCTCAAGATTAAGGAGAAGAACCAGGACCTTCCCGTAATTATCATTACCGGCTACCACGATCTCAAGACAGCTGTAGAACTCATGAAACTGGGTGCATATGATTATGTGCTGAAGCCCCTGTTCCCGGAAGAGATCCTGAATACCATCAATACCGCGCTGAAAAGGACCGAAACCATGGAAGTTCGTTCAGACGGAAATCTGGCAGGCGCTGGTACCAGGGATAAACGAAAGATGCTGGGAGCAAATGGTGAATACATCTTCGGGAACAGCGGTGTATTCAAGCAACTGCTTGACCAGATCATCCTGGTAGGTCCAACGGATTACAGTGTGATCATCTACGGGGAATCCGGCAGTGGTAAAGAAGCCATAGCCCAGGAGATACACAAGAGAAGTAAACGTGCTTCCCAGCCTTTTGTGGCGATCGATTGCGGTGCCTTGTCAAGGGAACTCGCCGGCAGTGAACTGTTCGGACACGAAAAGGGCTCGTTCACTGGTGCTATCAACCAGAAGATCGGAAGCTTTGAAGTAGCCAACGGGGGTACCATATTCCTCGACGAGATCGCAAATCTAGGTTACGATATCCAGGTGTCCTTACTCCGTGTGGTGCAGGAGAGAAAACTGCGGCGTGTAGGGGGCACCAGGGATATTCCGATTGATGTGCGTATCATCATTGCGAGCAACGAGAAACTTTGGGATTCTGCCCAGAAAGGAAAGTTCCGGGAAGACCTGTACCACAGATTCAACGAATTCACCATTGAGGTACCACCCCTGAGGAAACGGAAGGAAGATATCATGATCTTCGCTAAGCATTTTCTTGCAAAGGCCAACGAAAGTCTTGGAAAGCATATCAGAGGTTTTTCACCAGAGGTTGAAGAGATCTTTAAGAACTACATTTGGCACGGAAATCTCCGGGAGCTGAAGAATGTGGTGAAACGAGCCGCGCTCTTAACCGATAGTGAATATATAGAGGACCGCAGTCTCCCCTTCGAGATCACCAATTATACAAAGCTGCAGTTTGAAGGCGTTCAGGATGCTCCGGAACCAACACTCATTGTAAATACCCCTGATTCCCGACGGCAGGAAACCAGTTTTCCCAAGCCGTTCGGCGGCGAAGGCAACAGCCTTAAAGAGGCTTCTATTGACCTGGAGTACGAGCTGATCCTGAAAACCCTGAAGGAGGTTAATTTCAACAAGAGTAAGGCTGCGCGACTGCTGAATATTGACAGGAAGACCTTGTACAATAAGATCAAATTATACCAGGAGTTGAATAATCGTACCAATGAAAGGTGAGCCAATTATTTCGACAACTAATGCGACAGGACTGGTGGATCCATTCCAGTTGCAGCAGGTGCTGGGTAACCTCGTTCCAGGCATTCTGGTCCTTTGCAGGGTAAAAACATTCGACATCGAATTTGCGAATAAGGCTTTTTTCAACTTTGTCGGCGGCAGTTTTACAAAGCTGGGCGACGCGCTGGGGACAGAAAACCTGGAGGCGATCAGCCAGGCCGTCCGTATGATGAAAGGCGAACCATCAGTACACCTTACATTGCGTGCAAGGGCACAGGTTATGGATACCCATATAAAGGTGTTCGATGCTGACCTTGTCATGATTCAGGGAACGGTGGAGGATAAATCCCTGTGGAAAAATCATAAGTTGGTGGAGGAGTTGTCCTCCTATAAGCAGATGGTTCAGGAGAAAGAGGAGTTTCTCGGCCAGGGAAGTTTTGAGCTTAACCTGGTCACCGGAGTCCAGGGGATATCCACTGGATTGCTAAGCATTTTCGGTCGCGAATCAACAGCTGCATCCCCAACGATTTATGATTTATTGAGGCATTATTTTGACCCCGCGGAGCAGCGCAGGATCCTTGAGTTTTTTAAGGATATCTCAGAAACCGGAGATGGACGGGAGATAGAAGTCAACAGTGTTGTGAATGGCAGACAGAAGGCATTGGAAATATTCGCCAAAGTGTATAGAAATGCCGGGGGCAAAACGGAAAGGATCGTGGGAACCATGAAAGATATTACCGCTATCCGGGTCCTGTATAATGAGTTGCTACAATTTAAAAAGGAGCTGACTGAACGGGAGTTGATGCTTAAACATGGTACCTGGGAGTTCAATGTGAGAACCCGGGAGTTCAATTATTCTGCGGGTTTGTTTGAGGTTTTTGGGGTTGGTTCGGATAAGGAGGACAGTTCCTTCCGCATGGACAACTTTTACATGCCGGGTGAGCAGCAGAAAGCGGATCGGATCATGGAGGATGTCCTCAAATATGACACGGCGTACCTTGACGATCTCATGGTTCGAACCCCTAAAGGCGATATCAAATGCGTCGAGGTGTTTGCGAGGCTGGGGAGAAATAGCGGGAGCGAGCCGGAACGGATCAGTGGGATCAGCAGGGACAGTTCCCGGGTACAGTCGTTTAAGATGGAGGTGAAGGATCAACTTATGCAGGTAGACAGGATGAATCAGCAGTTGTCAGAGGCGAAGGAGAAACTTGAGATCCAGCTCGCAGAGCTTGAGAAAGCGAACCATGAACTGCAGTTATACAAGCAGACCATGTTGGATAAGGAGGAGTTCCTGAATCAGGGTACCTGGGAGTGGGATATCCTGGCCAACGACATTACTTATTCCAGGGGTATCTATCGGCTGTTTGGATATCATCATAAAGATGAAATGAAGGAGTGGGATGAGAGCGGCAAGGACATATACCGGCACTTGAATGAAGAGGAAAGAAAGCGAAGTGATGAGGACTGGGGGAAGATCCTGGAAGAAGCAGATACCTATCTCCGTGAAATGGAGATCGTTTCCAAAGACGGATTCCAAAGACGTCTGGAGACTTTCGGAAAGGTATTTAGGGAAGAAAATGGGAAAGCGTACAAAGTGATAGGAACTACCAGGGATATTACCAAATTGAAAGAGTACGAACAGGATCTCGAAGTCAAGATCGATGAGCTCAATCGTTCAAACCGGGACCTGGAAGAGTTTGCTTATATCGCATCTCATGACCTTCATGAACCGCTTCGTAAACTCACAACATTTGGGCAGAGGTTAAGCAGCACCGCTGAAGATGAATTGTCACCAACGAACCGCGATTACCTGGATCGCATGCTTAAGGCTTCGGAGAATATGCGCAACCTGATCGATAACCTGCTCGAGTTCTCGAGAGTAACCAGGGGCGCTGCTACTTTTGTTAAGACGGATCTGAACCATCTGGTTGAAGAGGTGCTCTTTGAGCAGGAACTGAAAATCGAAGAGACAGGCGCTACCATATCGGCCGGGAAAATGCCCGTACTCGAAGTATTGCCCTCGCAGTTGAAACAGGTGTTCAATAACCTTCTGAACAACGCGCTTAAATTCATACAACCTACGGTAAAGCCTTCGATCGCTTTTGAATGCGAGCACCTCAGTCCGGCTGAGAGGTCGCGGTATAAACTGAAGTTGAATCGTGAGTACTATAAGATCTCTGTCCGTGACAATGGGATCGGTTTTGAAAAATCCTATGCCGAGAAGATCTTCCAGATCTTCCAGCGCCTGCACGGCAAGTCTGAATACACCGGATCAGGTATAGGGCTGGCGATCTGCCGAAAGATAGCCGACAATCACAAAGGATTGATCTTTGCCGAAAGCGAACCAGGTAAGGGATCCATTTTTACCATCATCCTTCCAAACAAACCCTGATGATCTTGGAGAATCCCGAACTGATCAAAATTCTTGTTATAGACGATGATGAGGATGATTTTGTGATCACAAAATCACTGATCAACGATATTCCCAATGGTAATTTCTCCATAGACTGGTGCTCGAAGCATAGCGAAGCGCTACAGAAGATCTGTAACATGGATTACCATATCTATTTTATTGACTATTTCCTTGGGGGAATTACAGGCATGGATCTGCTGAGCAGGGCCATCCCCTGTAACCGGAACTCACCCCTGATCTTATTGACCGGAAAAGGCAACCGGGATATCGCGCTTCAGGCACTTGATGCCGGTGCTTCAGACTACCTCGTCAAGTCAGAGCTGACCACCGGAAAGCTTGAAAGATGTATCCGCTATTCCCTCGAGAAGGCAGGCACACTGAAGCAGCTCCGCGATAATGAGCAAAAGTTCAGGACCATTTTTGAACAAACCAGGGATGCGATCTTTATTGCCAACGAAGAGCTGCGGTTTATTGATGTCAATTCCGCCATGGAACGTATACTTGGTTATTCTGCGGAGGAATTCAAAACTATCTTGCTTTACGACCTGCTGGCTGAGGACAGTGATATCGAAAAAGTGAAGTCCAGGCTTCAGGCTAAGGGCGAAGTGTCAGATATGGAATGTGACCTGCAACATAAGAACGGCGAGATTCTCTACTGTATATTTTCTGCCAATGTCGTTTCCAGGCCTGATGGGACAAAGTATGTGCAGGGGGCATTGCACGATATCACCAGGCTGAAAAAGGCCGAACGGTCCCTGCTCATGTCTGAGAAGCTCGCGGCAACAGGCCGCCTCGCGCGCACACTGGCCCACGAGATCAGGAATCCGCTGACTAACATCAATCTTTCTGTAGATCACCTGAAAGGGATGGAATTCACGGATCTGCAGCAGCATTATTTTGACATTATCAGCCGAAACAGTAAACGGATCAATGATATTCTGACAGAGCTGCTGGCATCTTCAAAGCCCGCGCATGCTGATATGGAAGATCATATCCTGCAGGACTTGATAGACAAGAGCATTCATGCAGCGATGGACCGCATCATGCTGAAGCATATTAAACTACAGGTTCGTTACCTGGACAGACCTATTAATATTCGTGCCGATGCAGGCAAAATTTCTATGGCCTTCCTGAACATCATCATCAATGCCGTGGAGGCCATGGAAGAGAATAAAGGTAAATTGATGATCTCACTGTCCGACGGGCAGGATTTCTGGGAGGTCAAGATCACTGATAACGGCGTTGGTATACCCGAAGAGAATATTCCCCGCCTGTTTGAGCCTTATTTTACGGCTAAAAGAAACGGCATGGGCCTCGGATTACCGGCCACACTGAATATTCTACAGGCCCATAGGGCACAAATTGATGTGACATCAGTGGAGCATGTGGGTACAACATTCACCATCATGTTCCCCAAATAGAAAAGCCTCAGGTTTCCCCCGAAGCTATTCATTGGTGCTATTGTTCCCGGTCAATCCCAATGGATATCGCGCGTCAATAGAATTATCTAACGATCTTCTGTTGGATTATATTAGCTGTAAAAAGCGAGAATGCCTCATGTGGCCTCATTCTGCGCACTGCCTTTTCTTTCCTTTGTCCTGCTGAGCGATCAAAAAGTACATGACCCCTGTAATCAGCCTGATCCGGTGTGATGTTATTGTTATTGCTTCTGTTGGTATTTCTGGCCATGGTATTTTGTTTGGGGGTTTAGTTTTTGATTAAAAATCTCATGCCAGTATCGGGCGTTGGGTAAAGGAGTAAACTCAAATGCTGTCTTCATAATCTGGGGTACTAAGCACATCAAGGCCGGATTTTCTCTGGTGGATCAGGTAGTACATTAATCCTCCCAATACAGGGACGCAAAAGACTATGATAAGCCAGAGCGTTCTTCGGCCGGAGTTTAAACTCCTTGATTTGATCACGTCAATGACGGCGGTGATGGAGAATACAATCCCAATCAAAAGACCAATATATAAGATGATGTAACCCGTGTCCGATCCGCTCAGTAAAATGGAGCCGGCGATGACCAGTATGGTGGACATTACCCCCAGAATAATGGTAAAGATGGTTAGTGGTCTCATGTTCAGGCAGCAGGCTTTTTTATGCCCACTATCCTACATGCAAATTCGCTGCCTTCCTGAAAAAAGTTACAAGAATGGCTACTAAAAGTAACGAACAGGCTATGTACCCGGTAAGGACCACATCATTCCAGCCATTGATCGACCTTTGTTTGGCAATGATACCTCCAATAGCCCAAATAGCCACCATGGGGATCACATAGTTGCTCCTTCTCCACAGGATCAGGATGCAGAGTAAGGCAGCGATAATGATCATGATCACGGCCCAGGCGGTTTCTGAAAAAGGCCCGCCTTTCCAGCCTTGATCAACCAACCAGGCTGTAATGTTAGCAATGGTAGCGATCATGATCCAGCCAAGATATATGGAGAATGGAATCTGGAACCAGATCTTTTCGGCCGTTGTAGCGGTTTTCCTGGGAATGTGGAATCGAAGATGAATGGCAATCAGCGTGACAAGGAAGGCCAGCATGACCATGACTGAACCGGTTATCAGTTGATAATGCCATAACAGGATCCACCCCATATTGAACAGGTTGGTCAGGAGAAATAAGGGCCCGAGCTTTTGCACCAACTGTTTTTTTGCTTCATTATTGAATGCGCCAGCCTGGTAGATAGCAAAACCAGTTAATGCAATGTAGATCAGCAGCCAGATCGAAAACGTGTACCCTGCGGGTACAAACTCGTTTGGATAAAGGGCAGATAATTCACCCGTGTTCTTGCCATTGATCGGAAGCGAATTTGCGAGGGTGTTTACCACCAGGGTGCCAACAAAACTGAGAATGTTGAATATTACGAGGATGCGTGATCTCATGTTGTTTGGTGATTTATGCTCCAATATAAAGAATAGCTGCTGAATAATAAACCCAGGCCAGGAGTATGATGATCTATGCGGCTGCGCCGTATGTGACGATCAACGAAGAATTACTGATGTAAACGGTAATGAGGTATTTGCCGATCATGAACATGATGGAGGTGAGAATAGCCAGAAAAAGGGGCTGGTAGAAACCAGCCCCGATGTATCCTGTTTAACGTATGAAAATGACTGCTTTTTTTACAAAGATCATCGCTTGCGCGATTTTATCCCTGTGTTTCCTGAGCGGTTTCCATCGCATGGATGCTGCCCACTGTTATATTACCTGATCTGTGCTCCGAATAAATGCTGATGGTGTAAAATTCATGCCAGCGCCCATTGTGGACATATTTCCCTGGTTGCCCATGGTTTGGCAGACCATTTTGTCGGGAATCGGTCGGCTAATTTCGTCCGATAAAGTGCCGGCCGAAAACCATGAGTATGCGAAGGATGCGAAAGCAGTGTTGAAAATGAGGATGATCTGCTGCAGGGAGTACATGTTCATCCCCGAGTCTGCGAAACAAAGCACCGGCCTCTTGCATGCCGCAAAAAATGTTATTACGGCATCTCAAATGACATCACGGGAAGCACCAGCAGAAGGCTTTTTATCTTTCGCTGATTTCCGTTCCCGCACCAGGTCTGCAGGGGTGTTGAATTCCCGGAAGATCAGCCTCAGAGATTGATCGAAGGTGAAATAATGATAGATCCAGTTCACAAAGACAAATATGCGATTCTTAACCCCCACGATCTGGAAAAGGTGCAGTGCAAGCCAGGCGAACCAAGCCATAAAGCCACCTATATGCAACGGCGGCTTTGGTAGATCAGCAACGGCCCTGTGCCTTCCCACGGTGGCCATTACGCCTTTATCGTGATATACAAATGGTTTCAACGGTTCGTTGTTCATCTGGCGGATGAGATTCCGGCAGAGTAGTTTACCCTGCTCCAAGGCAACAGGCGCTACCTGCGGATGTCCCTTGGGATATCCACTGGTTTCCATATAGGCGATATCCCCAATCGCATAGATCCCGGGTATATCCTTCACCTCGTTGAACTCGTTTACAATGATCCGGTTCCCTTTCAAAACAGATGAATCAGGTATGCCAAAGGGAATGTTGCCTTTGATGCCGGCGGCCCATATGACCGTGCTGGTATGTATCTTTCTGCCATCCTTAAAAGTGAGTACTTCTCCGTCATAGTCCTGCACCATGGCTTTGGTGATTACTTTAATACCCAGCTCGTCCAGGTACCTGGTGGATCGTTCGGATGATTTTTCAGACATGACGGCAAGTACCTTATCCAGTCCCTCAACCAGGAATATCCTCATTTTTGAGAAATCCAACTCTGGATAGTCCTTGGGCAATACCCAGTTTCTCATCTCGGCAATAGCACCTGCTAATTCCACGCCTGTTGGGCCGCCACCCACGATCACCACCGTCAGCAGGTCTTTCAGTTGTTCTTCGTCCTGCTCTTCCAGCGCGCGCTCGAAATTCTGGATAATATGATGGCGGAGTTTAAGGGCCTCAACCGTAGACTTCATCGGCCATGCATACCTGGCGATCTGTTCATTGCCAAAGAAGTTGGTGTCTGCTCCCATTGCTATGATCAACAGGTCATAAGCATATTCACCGGAAGATGTAACTACCGTTTTATTATGCGGTAGTATTTCAATGACCTCAGCAATGCGGATCCTGACATTCCTGCTATTATGAAATGCCTTACGCAAAGGGAATGAAATATTGCTGGCGTCAAGGCCTGCCGTAGCTACCTGGTAGAACAGTGGCTGGAATTGATGGTAGTTGAACCGGTCTATAAGCAAAACATCGAATCCTTTTTTGTTGTCGAGGCCCATTGCCGCCTTCATTCCACCAAAACCTCCACCCAGTATGATCACCCGCATAAGTTTAGCATTAATTGTTATTCAATACAGTGCAAGTTCAAATCCTCTTCCACCATTAGTGTGTATAGGTCTACACAGGCTGAAGACAACAACGGGGGTACATCATTTCACATTCTATTCAGACATTTTTCTCTGATAAGATCGCCGGGAAGTTTTTTGCAGTGTGCAGTACAAATTCGCCGAATAGCGTGTTGGCCCACGCAAACCATTTACGGGTAAATTTCGTTGCATCATCCTTATGGAACGCTTCATGCATGAAGCCGGTTCCCGCGTGCGTGGTTTTCAGCAGGTGGAGGCATTGACGAACTTCTTTTACATCTGTGGAAGTAAGGCCCCGCATCGTTATGCTCAGTGGCCAGATCATGTACATCCCCGCGTGAGGTCCGCCTATGCCTTCGGCAGCCTTACCCTTGAAGAAGAATGGGTTATCGTTGGACAATACATATTTCCTCGTGTTGATATATACTGGATCGTTGGTTTTAACCGCATTCAGGTAGGGCAGGGATAACAGGCTTGGAACATTGGCGTCGTCCATCAGATTCACGCTACCAAATCCATTCACTTCAAAAGGATATAATTTCCCATATTGTTTGTGCTCAAAAACGCCGTATTGGCGAAGCGCTTCTTTAACTTCTTTTGCCAGTGCCAGACACTCATTGGCAAGGCTGGAATTTGACCTGACCTTGTTTAGGATTTCGGCAGCTTGCTCAAGGGACACCACGGCAAAAAAGTTGGACGGGATCAGGAAGGGGTAGATGGTGACATCGTCGCTTGGCCTGAAGATGGAGCAGATCAGTCCTACGGGTTTAACAGGGTAACCATAACCAGCGAGGGGAACGCCATCTGTTGCCCATGATGTGTTGCGTTGAAAACTGTAGGGCCCGTCGCCGTCTTTACGTTGTTGTTCTTTAAAGGTCTTCAACGTAAGGCGGATGGTTTCTTCCCATTGATTGTCCAACGGGGCCGTGTCGCCAGTGATCTTCCAGTAATGGTAAGCAAGCCTGATGGGATAGCACAGGGAATCGATCTCCCATTTTCTTTCATGGATGCCGGGCTTCATTTCAGTGATGTCGCTGCTCCATTCGCTTTTCTTGGTAAGGTCCTTGTAAAATGCATTCGTGTACCTGTCAAGGATAATGCATTTTTTCTGGCGATTGATGACCCCTTCCACCAGCTGCTTGAGTTTTGC
>JBBAJN010000042.1:17532-21001 GCA_040404045.1 Chitinophagaceae bacterium | reverse complement strand
TACGTGGGGTTGAGTTTATCAATGACAGCAAAGCGACCAATGTCAACAGTACCTCGCTTGCACTTGACAGTATGACCTAGCCGGTGATCCTGATCCACGGAGGGGTGGACAAACGCACTGATTACTCCTTGTTGTACGACCTGGTCAGGGAGAAAGTAAAAGCCATTGTTTGCCTGGGGCTTGACAATACCAAATTGCATAAGGCTTTCGGAAGCGTAGTGGAGATCATGGTGAATACATCGTCCGCTGAAGAAGCGGTAAAAGCGGCTTATCATATGTCGTCTAAAGGCGATGCCGTGCTCCTGAGCCCGGCCTGTGCGAGTTTCGACCTGTTTACCAATTATGAAGACAGGGGGAAGCAGTTTAAGGATGCGGTGAAAGAACTGTAGGGGGAATGTGACAAATCAATAGAACATGATCAGTCAGATACATAGTAAAACAAAGGGCGACAAGGTGATCTGGGGCATCGTGGTGATGCTTACCATGATGAGCCTGTTGGTTGTATATAGCAGTACCGGCTCACTTGCCTACAAGTTGTCTAAGAGCACTGAGAGTTATCTCTTCAAGCAGTTTGTGTTCATCGCAGTAGGCCTGCTGATCATCTATTTCGCGCACAGGGTCAATTATACCATTTATTCCAGGGTTGCAGTATTCATCTTCCTCGCTTCCATACCACTGTTATTATATACCCTGATCTTTGGGGCGAGCCTGAATGAAGCCAGCAGGTGGATAAAGCTGCCGATCATCAACCTGACATTCCAAACTTCGGATCTGGCTAAACTCGGCCTGTTCATGTACCTGGGCCGGCAGTTGAGTCGTAAGCAGGAAGTGATCAAGGATTTCAAAAAAGGGTTTGTTCCCCTCATCGTTCCCGTGGCCATCATCTGTATACTGATCGCACCGGCTAACCTGTCAACCGCCTTGCTGGTGGGGGCCACCAGCCTGCTGCTGATGTTCATCGGCAGGGTCAACGTGAAACATATTGCTTTGGTGATCGGCATTGCTGCCATCCCGGTTATGATATTGATCGGGGTGGCCGGGGCTTATTACGACAAAGAAGAGAAGAAGTCGAAAGAACTGCCTGCCATGTTCACCAAAGGCAGGGTGGGTACCTGGGTCAAGCGCGTTCAGAATTTCATGTATGCCGGTAAGGAAGAAACGGCATACCAGGTGCAGCAGGCCAAGATCGCCATCGCCAAAGGAGGCTGGGTTGGGCTGGGTCCGGGTAACAGCGAGTCCCGGAATTTTCTTCCGCATCCTTATTCGGATTTTATATATGCTGTGATCATCGAAGAGTATGGCCTGATCGGCGGCGCCTTTGTGCTGTTCATCTATCTCGCCTTTTTGTTCCGGTGCATCAGGATCTTCAAGAACTGTCCATATGCATTCGGGGCCTTCCTGGCGCTGGGACTAAGCTTTACCCTGGTGATCCAGGCCATGGCGAATATGGCGGTGAATGTGAACCTGTTCCCGGTAACGGGGGTTACGCTGCCATTGATCAGCATGGGGGGAAGTTCCTTTTTGTTCACCTGCCTGGCCATCGGCATCATACTCAGTGTGGCCAGGAACGTAGAGCAGATGGAAGCAGAAACTATTGAAGAAAAACCCGCAGACGCGTGAAAGTGAAGCGGATCATTATAGCAGGTGGGGGAACAGGAGGCCATATTTTTCCGGCCATCGCCATCGCCAATGCAATGCAGAAGCTGGAGCCGGAACTGGAGGTACTGTTTGTGGGTGCGAAAGGTAAAATGGAAATGGAAAAAGTGCCGCTGGCCGGATACAGGATTGAGGGGTTGGATATAGCGGGCTTCAACAGGAGTTCTTTGATCAAAAATATCGGGTTGCCATTCAAGCTGATAAAGAGCTTTTTCCAGGTTCGCAGGATCCTGGACTCGTTCCGGCCGGATGCAGTAATAGGGGTAGGCGGTTATTCCAGTTTTCCGGTGCTGCGATATGCACAACAACAAGGGATACCCACTTATATCCATGAGGCCAATTCTTTTGCGGGAAAGTCAAACATCCTGCTGGGAAAAAAAGCAAGGTCTGTGTTTGTGGCAACCGACGGAATGGAGAAGTTCTTTCCGGCAGATAAGATCGTGGTAACCGGAAATCCGGTTCGCTCGGCCATTGCCAACGCAAATGTCAGCAGGGCAGAGGCGCTCCGTTTTTTTGCACTCGCGGACAAGCCCACGATCCTTTCCATCGGAGGAAGCCTTGGCGCTAAAAGTATCAATGAAGCGATCGGCGCGGGGATCCACCGGATAGAGAAAGAGGGCATTCAACTGATCTGGCAAACCGGGAAGCCTTTTGCGGAGCAGGGTAGGGATATGGCCAGGGATGTTGAAGGGGTTTGGGTGGGTGATTTTATCAGGGAGATGGAGTATGCGTTCGCTGCAGCGGATGTAGTGATATCGAGGGCGGGGGCCATGGCCATATCGGAATTATGTGTAGTGGGAAAGCCAGCCATTTTCGTGCCCTATCCTTTTGCCGCTGAGGACCACCAGACCATGAACGCCAGGAACCTGGAGAACAAGCAGGCAGGTATGCTGGTCAGGGATGATGAAGCTGGAAACCTTTTGGTGGACGAGGCGCTCTCGCTGACCAGGGACCAAAACAGGAGGGCAGAACTGAGCAAGAACATCGCATCATTAGGAATAAGGAATGCAGACATGGTTATCGCAGGAAAAATATTAGGTAAGTAGTGATCAACATAAAGGACATACGGCATATTTATTTCATCGGTATCGGTGGGATCGGCATGAGTGCCCTGGCGCGCTATTTCCTGTCCCTGGGGATCAGGGTGAGCGGGTACGATAAAACGCCAAGTCCCCTGACGCTGGAGCTTGAAGCTTCCGGGATGGATATCCACTATACTGATGATCCGGGAAAAGCTCCGAAAGATGCCGATGCCGTGGTGTTTACGCCCGCTATTCCGGCAGGTCATTCTGAGCTGAATTTCTACCGGGAAAATGGTTACCCGGTGATGAAACGGAGCGACGTGCTCCAGATCATCAGTGAGCATGCGTTCAATATCTGCGTGGCCGGTACCCATGGCAAAACCACCATCAGCACCATGGTTGCCCATATTCTCAGGGACACGGGCTATGGATGCAATGCCTTCCTCGGGGGAATTTCGTCAAACTATCATACCAATTTCTGGAGCCACGAACGGAATCTCTGTGTGATCGAGGCCGATGAATACGACCGCAGCTTTTTGAAACTGAGTCCGGATATCGCCATCATTTCTGCCATGGATCCGGATCACCTCGATATTTACGGCACAGCGACCGAAATGGAGGATGCCTATTTGAAATTTGTGCGGAAGATCCGTTTGGGCGGTCTGCTGATCTCCCGGCAGGGCCTGAAAAGGGAGCTGGAACTGGTGGCGGACAAGCACGACCGGTATTCGCTGGACCCGGAAGGGGCAACAGTGTTCGCAAAGGACCTTCGGATCCAGGAAGGGAGCTCT
>JBBAJN010000042.1:0-17522 GCA_040404045.1 Chitinophagaceae bacterium | reverse complement strand
GAACAATGTTCAGCTGAATTTGGGCGGGATTCATAATGTGGAGAACATGGTCGCTGCCATTGCGGTGGCCATGCACCTCGGGATTGACCGCGACCTGATCAGGAAAGCGGTAGCCTCATTCCAGGGTGTGAAACGGAGGTTTGAGTATATCGTCAGATCGGGGGGGCAGGTCTACGTAGATGACTATGCACACCACCCGGAAGAACTACGGTCGTTGATAAAGAGTGTGAAGATCATGTACCCTGAAAAGCAATGCATTGTGATTTTTCAGCCACATTTGTTCTCCCGTACGAAAGACCTTGCCAATGGGTTTGCTGAAGTACTGGATCTGGCGGACGAAGTATTGCTTTTGCCCATCTATCCGGCCCGGGAATTACCTGTTCCGGGAGTGAGCAGCAATCTGATCAGCGAACGTATGAAAAATCAGAAAGTGAGCCTGGTGGAGAAAGATGAAGTTTTGGAATGGGTGAAGTTGCAGTCAACGCAGATGAAGGAGAAAACGGTATTGATAACGGCCGGAGCGGGAGATATTGACAGGCTGGTGGAGCCTATAAAAAACATACTAAGTACATGAGTCGATCAAGAATAATAAATGTAGTGGTCCTGGTATTCTGGATCTCGCTATCCGTAGGGGTGCTAACCCTTCTGGTAGCAGCCATCGAGACCAGGAATGCAAAGCCCTGCAGCGATGTTCAGATCACGATAGGTGGGGTCAAAGATGCCCTGTTTGTTGACCAGCAGGATGTCAGGAAAATGCTCATGGGCGTGAGCGGCACCATGATCGGTAAGCCATTGAAGGATTTTGATCTGCAGCGTATGGAAGACACGCTGGAGTCTGAACCCTGGATCAGCAATGCTGAATTATTTTTTGACAATAACAGGGTGTTGCAGGTGAAAGTGACAGAGAAGGAACCTGTGGCCCGGATCTTTACGGTTGCCGGAAACTCATTCTATATAGACACTGCATTATCCCGTTTGCCCCTGAATAACAAATTTACCCCCAGGTTACCGGTGTTTACCGGTTTCCCTTCTGACCGCAAAAGATGGAAGGGGAAGGATAGCCTGCTGATGACGGAAGTGAAAGGCATCAGCCTGCATCTGTTGAATGATCCATTCTGGATGGCCCAGATCGACCAGGTGGATATTGACGCTGGCAGGAATTTCCAGATGGTACCCAAAGTGGGTAAGCATGTGGTGCATTTTGGCAATGGCGAGGACATCGATAAGAAGTTCCGGAAGCTCTATATTTTTTATCGGGACGTAATCAGTAAAACCGGGTGGAGCAGGTATGGCGAGATCAACGTGGGCTACAAAGGACAGGTAGTGGCTACCCGGAAGGATGTGCAGGCCGTGCGTGCCGATACTGTGGTGGCCAGGCAGTGGATGGTACAGATGATCAGGAACCTGAAGGCAGAGGCCATGAAGGATACCTTCAATACAAAGAAAGTTACAACAACAAGAATAAAAGAACAACAACTATGAATCAGGAACAACCCATTATCGTAGGCCTTGATATTGGTACTACAAAGATCGCCGCAATTGCAGGAAGGAAGAATGAGTTTGGAAAACTCGAAATACTTGGATTTGGCCGTGCAAACAGTAATGGCGTTCAGCATGGTATGGTGTTGAATATCGACCAGACCATCAAAGCCATTCAAACGGCACTTGAGAATTGTTATGCTTCCAACCCAAACCTGGAGATCAATGAAGTATATGTTGGGATAGCCGGCCATCACATCAAGAGTCTTCAAACACGCGGCGATATTGTCAGGAAGTCTACGGATGACGAGATCAAGCAAAGCGAGATCGATCAGTTGTTGTCTGATCAATACAAAACATATATCCCTGCGGGAGACCAGATCATAGATGTCATACCCCAGGAGTTTACGGTGGATAATTTCCAGAATATACCTAACCCCATTGGCTACAGCGGGGTAAAGGTGGGAGCAAATTTTCACATCATTACGGGCGATAAAAATGCCATCCGCAACATCAACAGGAGCGTGGAAAAGGCGGGCCTGAAAGTGCACGACTTGGTGTTGCAGCCACTCGCATCGGCTGCTGCCGTAATGTCTGAGCAGGATCTCGAAGCCGGCGTTGCCATTGTTGATATTGGTGGTGGAACCACTGACCTCGCGGTGTTCTATGAAGGGATACTCAAACATACCGCGGTTATACCTTTTGGTGGCGAGAACATCACAAACGATATCAAAACCGGCCTTGGGGTATTGAAAACGCAGGCAGAACAGATGAAACTGCAATTCGGCAGCGCCTTGTCTGACGAAGCAAAGAACAATGCCTACATCACCATTCCGGGCCTCAGGGGAATGCCACCTAAAGAGATCAGCGTGAAGAACCTGGCCAGCATTATCCAGGCACGTATGAGTGAGATCCTGGACTTCGTGAGCTACCACCTCAAGCAGGTAGGTCTCGAAGGTCGCATGCTCAACGGCGGTATCGTGCTTACAGGTGGCGGGTCTCAGTTGAAGCATTTGATCCAGCTCACTGAATATGTTTCAGGATTGAATGCACGTATCGGGTATCCCAATGAGCACCTTGCAGCCGGGCATATTGAAGAACTTGCGAAGCCGATGTATTCTACCTGCATTGGCCTTATCCTGAAAGGATACAATGTTTACGAGAACAGCCAGAACAGCTTGCATGGAGTGGCTCCTGAGCCAAAAGAAGAAGTGGTGGAAGAAACCGTAACCACTGTTACAGGCGGCGAGGATGTAGTGATCAGGGTCAAGAAAAGGAGGAAGAGCCTGAAAGGGTTCATGGATTCCATTAAAGACGGGCTGATCGATCTGTTTAAAGAAGAGGAAGATGCCAGGTTCAACGCTAAGTTCTAAATCAAAATATTAATTAACCAAGACTAACCATTAATTCTAAAAGTAAGCCCATGATCCAATTCGATTTACCAAAAGAACATTCATCCATCATTAAGGTGGTTGGAGTTGGAGGTGGCGGCAGCAATGCCGTGAATTACATGTTCAGCCAGAATATCGATGGCGTGAATTTTGTGATTTGTAATACAGATGCGCAAGCCATAGCCACCAGTAAGGTTCCCAATAAAATACAGCTTGGTCCTCACCTCACACAGGGGTTAGGCGCCGGGGCGAATCCTGAGATCGGAAGGCAGGCGACCGAAGAAAGCCTTGAAGAGATCAAACGCATACTGGAAGTGAATACCAAGATGGTTTTCATTACAGCCGGTATGGGTGGTGGAACAGGCACGGGAGGTGCACCCATCGTGGCAAAGATCTGCCGTGATCTCGGTATCCTGACCGTAGGAATTGTCACTACACCGTTTTCATATGAGGGCAAGAAGCGCATACAGCAGGCCGAGGAAGGCATTAATAAACTGAAGGAGTATGTTGATACCCTGCTGGTGATCAGCAATGATAAACTCAGGCACCAGTTTGGAAACCTGACCATGCGTGCCGCGTTCACAAAGGCGGACAACGTACTTGCCACTGCCGCAAAATGTATCACGGACGTGATCAGTTCAACCGGCCAGATCAATGTGGACTTTGCGGACGTTTGTACGGTGATGCGGAAGGGCGGCGTCGCTATTCTGGGTAGCGCAATGGCAAGTGGCGAGAACCGTGCACAGCGTGCTATTGAAAGTGCCCTGAATTCTCCGCTGCTGAACGATAATGATATCCGGGGAGCCAAGTGGATACTGATCAACATCAATTCCGCCGAAGGTGAAAATGAATTCACAATGGACGAAGTTGAGATCATACAAAATTATCTCCTTGCCCATGCCGGAACGGATACCGACGTGATCCTGGGGCTTGGATATGATTCCAATCTTACAGACAATATCGGAATAACCCTCATTGCCACCGGCTTCGAGCATCGTGATCCATTCGAAGGCACGATGGTGCCCCAGAAGCAAGAGCCCGAGGAGCAGAAGATCGTGATGACCCTTGGAATAGAGGGTGAAGAGAAAAAACTTTATGGCCAGCCTGCGCTTCCTTTTGACGATAAAGATCCACTTGCACCCGTGTTGGTGGACGCAAAGCGTCAGAACATCCCTGAAACCCAAGAGCCGAAACTGACCCAAGCACTTCAGGATCAGAAGCCTGAGGTGTTTGTGCTCAGTATGGAGGAGAAGCCTTCAGCTCCTGAAATGCTCAAGTTGAATGTGGACGATGATACCGCATCAACAGCGGTATTCAGTTTGAATGCAGAGGATATGCCTGAGGCATCGGAAACCTTTCATTTTCATGTGGAAGAGACCGTTGTTCCAGCGTATGTAATGGAAGAAGAGCCAGTTACAGATGCGCAGGAAGTTGCTGAGTTTTTCGTGCTGAAAACGGAGGAAACGCCGATGCCGGCAATGGATGAAATGCCCATGCCTCCTGATTTTGCAGCCGAAGTTGCTGAGAATCCGGACGTTATAACAACGCCAGTTTTTGGTGAAGAAATTTCAGAAAAAATTGAAATGGTTTATCTATCTTCATCATCTCAAGTTCCTGTAGAAGTTAAACCAGCCGAAACCGAAGAAACGGTTTCCTCCCTTTCCAATTTTACTGAAGAAACGAATAAAGATGCTAGCACCACCGCGACGTCAGGTGGGTTTTTGGCCAAACCATCCAACATCTATGCTGAAGAGCCGATTGATTTGAAATCCAAACAGGAATCATTTGAAGACCTGGTTAAGGTCGGCATGGAAGAAGATGGGCCTATTTTCGACATGCAGATCGTGATCAAAGAATCAAAAGCGGTAGAAGAGCCGGGCACACCTTCGATTCATGCAACCTTGGGTTCTGTCGAGGAACCTGCGATGCAGGACGAGGCAGAGGATCAAAGAAGAAAGGCAGCAGAACGCTTACACAAGTTGCGCAACTTGTCGTTCAACATAAATGCTGCTGATCCCAATAATGAGTTCGAAAGTGTGCCGGCTTATATCCGCCGCAACCTTGAAGTACATAACACAGCCCTGACCTCGGTTGAGAAGTTTTACAGCAACTACACCGTGAAATCAGACGAGAATAACCAGGGCCAGATAAGCACCATAAATACCTTTTTGGAGGGAAAGAAACCTGATTAACCATCATACTATTCGTTCCCGGGAAAACTAAAATTTTGTTCATAGTTGTAACTTATAAACCCCTCGTTTTCTACGAGGGGTTTTTTTATAAACATTGCAACAGAGATTGCCTTAGAAGAAAGCTGGTTTTTAATTAATTTTACCATATGGCAACAGTAATGATCACAGGAGGGACCGGTATGATCGGCACAGCATTGAGTGAAATGCTGGTGGAGAACGGTTACAATGTGATCATCCTCTCCCGAAACCCCCAGGAGACTGCAAAGGAACACGACTATGCCGGAAAACCTGCCTTTTTCCGCAGTTCGGGGAATATCTATTACTCCAGGTGGGATATTGACAGGCAGTATATAGATCCGGCTGCCCTTTCAGCCGCAGATTATATCATTCACCTGGCAGGCGCCGGTGTAGCCGATAAGCGCTGGTCCAAAGACAGGAAGAAAGAGATCCTGGAAAGCCGGACCAAAAGCAGTGAACTGTTGGTAAAATCTTTGCGCGCCCATACAAACAAGGTAAGGGCGGTAGTCAGTTCGTCTGCCATTGGCTGGTATGGGCCGGACAATGGTAAACCCTTTGTTGAAACGGATCCTGCTGCTTCTGATTTCCTCGGCCAAACCTGTATGCTCTGGGAGCAGAGTATTATGCCGGTGGAGGAATTGGGGATCAGGCTGGTGCGGTTAAGAACCGGAATTGTACTTAGTGATGAAGGTGGCGCGCTGAAGGAATTCAGGAAGCCCTTGAGGGTGGGAGCAGCAGCTGTGCTGGGAAGCGGAAACCAGGTGATCAGTTGGATCCACATTGAAGACCTTTGCCGGATTTTTATGCATGCCATAGAAGACAAATCAGTGATCGGCGTATACAATGCAGTTGCCCCTAATCCTGCCAGCAACAGGGAACTTACCATGACCCTGGCCAGGCATATCACCAACTCCATGCACTATATGGTAAAAGTGCCGGCATTTGTGTTGAAAACAGTACTGGGAGAAATGAGTGTGGAAGTACTGAAAAGTGCTACGGTCAGCAGCAGTAAAATTGAATCCACTGGTTTCAATTTTCGTTTCCCCAGCCTGGAAAAGGCCATTGACAACCTTT
This sequence comes from Chitinophagaceae bacterium, assembly GCA_040404045.1. Lineage (GTDB taxonomy): Bacteria > Bacteroidota > Bacteroidia > Chitinophagales > Chitinophagaceae > Pollutibacter. Next base: position 11,368 of record JBBAJN010000042.1, on the reverse strand, counting down.
ATTGAGAATTGACGGATTCGCAGATTTAATTTCTACATTGAACCGACGATTTGGTGACCATCGTCCTAATGGGGCATGTGAAAGATATTTGTGAAGCCCCCGAGTACAGACCGGTTATTCCTGAACTTCAGCCAGTTCAATTTCAAGGCCCTCAAGTCTTCGGTCCTCACTTTCCTGTACTTTGGATGCATGGTTCCACCCGGTAATCCTGCGCCCACATTAGGGTCATATTGGAATTCAGGATCCACGAGAGTACCACGTGGGTACATGATACCCGGAACGCCCATACCCCGGATGTCGAGGTACGAAGGATGGCCAAGCCCTAAAGTATGTCCGAATTCGTGGGCTGATGTAGTGGATCCCTCATACAGATTATCGTACTGAAAATAACCGGTGTTGCAACCCAGTCCGTCTACAAAGGATATATTATGCATCGACTTGTCTTCGATTCTGAAGTAATTGTTGCGCGGGTTTCTGTTTGATGCGATTGCCGAAGAACCAAGCGCAGGTTCGAAACTGGCGGTGATAATGAAGCGCAGGTCAAGCAGAAGATCCTGTATGATCACCGATACCCGTGGTTCGTTCCACATCTGCTCTATCTCTGACCGCATCCTTTCCGTAACCTCAGGGTCTGCAGCGCCGCCGTAAGTGATCACATGTGCGTGTATCACCAGGCTATCCAATGAGCTAATGATCTCTACTTCTCCCATTATTGCGCTTTTGGCGTGAACTTAGGTTTTTCCGGCGGTGGAACCACCAGATCAGGACTTAAATTTGGAAGTTTGTCTTTTAACTGTTCCGCCCGCCCCAGCGACGTATCGTAGAAGTACCAGTTCTTTCCATTGTCCCTGGAAATTGCTACCAGCGTAGAACTCAGAACAACATCGCCAAATGGTGATGTGACCTCAGTGGTCTGGGGCAGGGTGGTCTGAAGTTCTTTCTTAAATGATACCAGTTTTCCGGGGTTGCCATAGGTGATCCTGTTTACACTGCCTCCAAAAGACTTGAATACAGCGAACATGGAATCCATCATCAGGTTGACCTTGTTCGCTCCGCCGCCCGCTTCCACCAGTTCGGGAAGCATGTACTTTGAAAAGTTCCGGGTATCGCCCTTTACCATTGCTTTGGCCATTTCCATGGCTTGTGATTTTACAAGACTTGGAACCGATTGCTGGCTGTATGACGTGGAGACGATTAAAAGGGATATGATGAATGCGGTGAGCCTGATTTTCATGCGTATGAAGTTATGAATTTAGCCCGTTGGGGTTTGGCAAATTAGCAATACGTTATAAGTCCCGTCTCTTATTAACGATATATATCAATCCCCAAACCAGGGCAGTCAGCACAATGGTATACACAATATGTGTGTCAATGGCAGCTATTTTCCCGGCGTATGATTTTTCGTCGAAACGTCCGATAAAAGCAGGTACGGGGATGAGCCGGTCTGAAATTTCAAGCGGTAGGAATCGCCCCAGGTCATAAAATTTTTCGCGTGCTATAGCAGCTGCAGCATTTTCAAGGATAATTGAGTAGAAAACGAATATCCCGAGGGCAATGAAAGCTTTCCTGACGAGGAATCCTATCAGAAATGCGATCGACAATTGAGAGAATGTTTGCAACATGAATAAGGGGATATATTTCGCTCCCTTCCAGATATTTACTGACGCTAATGATTCAGTCGCTAGCGTACCAATGATATAAGCGATCACTATATAGAGCAATGAGACCAACAGGGTGATCAGCAAAACATCAAAGAATTTTGCAAGGATGAAGGCGTTTCGAGACCAACCGTCGATGATGTTTTGCCTGTTCGTTTTATAGGTGTACTCGTTTGTAATGAGCAGCATCACTACAATGGCAGGGATGAATACAAAAATAGAGCTGAAAAAGGCTGTTGTATGAAAGGTTTCTGGAAATGCGAAAGGATTCCCTAACAGCATTTTAACCACCTTGCCCGTGGCCAGCTCTTTTCTTGTTATTTCTTTGAATTGATACCAGAAAAGCAGGTTTACCCCGGGATAGGAAAGGGCGGTCATCAGCATCACCAGCCAGAAGGCCGGGTAGTTCCGAATCTTGAGCCATTCGGTCTTTAATATTTTCAGCATGATCAGTTTCCGGTTAGTTCAAAAAATTTGGCTTCCAGCCTTTGCTTCCGATGTACAAGATGATACAATTGGATTCCCTGCCGGAAACAATACGCATTGATCTCGTCAGGTTTGGCCTCGCCTTTGTTAAAGTAGATATGCAAGAAGGAACCTGATCTTGCGATCTTGTTATATCCCGGGAAATGGGCCAGTGCTGTTGCCAGTTTTTCCAGGTCAGCAGCCCCTGCTTCTATGATATCTTCATCAACCAGTATCTCATCTACCTGTCCATACGCCACCAGTTCTCCTGTTTTCAGGATGGCAACATGAGTGCAAACCTTTTCCACTTCATCCAGCAGGTGGCTGGCCATAATGATGGTGAAACCCTGCAGGTGGAGTTCCATGATCAGTTCACGCATTTCTGCAATGCCCACCGGATCAAGACCATTTGTGGGTTCATCCAGAACAAGGATCCGCGGGCTGCCAAGAAGGGCGGATGCTACAGCTAACCGTTGCTTCATACCGAGGCTGTAGGTGGAGAACCGGCTGTTTTTTCGCTCGTGGAGTTTCACTTTTCTCAGCACTGTTTCTATGTCTGACGCATGGCCCCTTTCATTAATGCTTTGCGTGATTTTCAGGTTATTGACCGCAGAAAGATAATGGTAGAAATTAGGCGTTTCCAGCAATGATCCAATTTGTTTACGGATCTCTGGCGAGCCCGGTTTGCCAAACCAGAGATAGTCACCTTTGTCTGCTTTCAACACATCAAGGATGATACTCAACAAAGTTGTTTTGCCGGAACCATTGGGCCCCAGGATGCCAAACACCGAGCCTTCGGGAACGTCAAAAGAAACACCTTTCAGTGCCTTTATTTTCCCATATGATTTTTCAATGTGTTGAATCTTCAGAATAGACACGTTTCCTATTTGTTGGAAAGATAAGGGGTGACTGTTGATTTTGTCCCTTTATATTATGAACGGTTAAAACAATTCACCTTTGTTCCATTTCGGCTTTTCCTTGTCACTCGCCAGTGAATAGCTGACGAGGAAATTTAGTTGTACAAAGGTTTTAAGCGCGCCGAAATCAAATATGCCGTCGATCTGATCCGCCGGTTTGTGGTAATACTTAGCGCGCCACTGTTTCAGGTGGGCATCAAAATCAAATCCAGGTACATTCGTCTTCCTGCCGTTCACGAAATAAACAGCAGGGATTCCTTTTTTTACAAAATTGTACTGGTCACTTCTCATGAAGAATCCCTGCTCGGGCTCTGGGTCCTCTTCAATATCGATCTTGAGAATACTGGTTGCATACTCTATATGTTTCAGAATGGAAGAATATTGAGAGCCCAGGGGTGCAATGGACAGGAGGGGTGCTATTGGAGTGGGCATATCGGTATTGATATTGGCAACAATAGATGTTGCCGGAACCGTGGGGTGGGAAGCGAAATAACCTGCCCCGGTGAGCCCCAATTCCTCTGCGGATACCATGATAAACAGAACAGATCTCCTGGGTTTGACCTTTGCCGCCTGGTATATTTCAGCAATACCCAGGGAACTGGACACGCCCGATGCGTTATCATGTGCCCCATTGTAAATTGAATCTCCGTTCACGGGGACACCAACACCAACATGATCAAGATGCGCGCTATGAACAATGTATTCATTTTTCAGGTTCCTGTCCGTCCCGGGCAGCAGGCCTATTACGTTGTAGGTTTCAACATCAGTATAGGTTGAGTTGAAACGAACACTTAATTTTTTTCCCAGGTCAAACGATTGGGGCTGCCCTTTTTTGAGCGCTGCCAATACTTCGTCCAGGTTTTTCCCGGAGTTCAGGAATAGCGAGCGCAGCACGTTCAGCGATACATTGATATAGGCATCTACGTTGCCGGTGAATCTGGTGCTGTAAGCTTTTGTTTTTTCCGGGTTCAGGCTTGCGGTCACGGGGGGCGCCACCGGCGGGACTCCCAAGGGGCCTGGTGTAATGGAAGCAGAGATCAGTCCTACGGCACCTTTCGAAAAAGCCACAGAGGACTTGTAGTCGAGGCTGGAGAAAAGGGTTTCGTATGTTGACGAGAATCCATCGGGAGTTCGCCTGAGTACCACCACAATTTTCCCTTTTACATCAATGTTCTGATAGTCGGAGTATCTGCCTGGTATATCCATCCCGAATCCGGCGAACACCAGGGGAGCTTTTGCGAGGTCGACCGATGGTTTAACAGGGTTGGCGAAAACAGCGGCTTCGTTCCTGAAAACAAGTGAGTCAATGTTGCCTGCATCATCTACCAGATTCACCCTCACCGATGAAGGAACCAGATCTGCTTTTCTTAAAATGAATTTTTGGATATAGGTTCCATTTTCACCTGCAGGCTTTAAGCCCAATTTTTTGTATTCGGCAATAACGTAATCCACGGCCATCTGGTAGCCAGGCGTTCCGGGCTTGCGGCCCCGCAAAATGTCATCTGCGAGATAAGCAATATGCGCTTTCAACGCCGAAGTGTCAACGGCATCTATGGCTTTACGAATCGCAGGGCTAAGATCAGGTCCCTGCGAAAAAGCAGACATTGTGAGCAGCAGCAGATACGCGATCAGTGAATATTTTTTCATGCAAGAATTTTAGAAATAGGAATCTTTATTCCATGAGGGCCTTTGTTTCTCCATGGCTATGGAATAGCTGATCAGGAAGTTTAGCTGAATATAAGTCTTTGCCGCGGAGAACCGGAACCAGCCGTCTATTTGGTCGGCCGGTTGATGATAGTATTTTGCCCTCCAGCGTTTGATATATGCATCAAGATCGAAATCCGGCTGGTCAGTCTTCCTGCCATTTTTGCAATGGACAGCCGGAATATGCTCTCGAACGAAACTGTATTGATCGCTCCTTGTGAAAAAAGACTGTTCGGGTTCCGGATCCGGCTGGATATCCAGGTTAAGCACCTTCGATGCGTACTGTACATTTTTCAGCAATGAAGAGTGGGTGGCCCCTAGTGGAACTACTGATAACATCGGGGCGATCAGGGTGGGCATGTCTGTGTTGACGTTGGCCACAATGGAAGATTTAGGAATGGAGGGATGCGATGCGAAATAAGCAGATCCCAGCAGGCCGGATTCTTCTGCGGATACCATGGTGATGAGGATGGAGCGTTTTGGTTTAACACCTGTTTTTTTGTAGAGTTTGGCGATCTCAAGTAAGGAGGCCACGCCGGAAGCATTATCATGGGCACCGTTGTAGATGGAATCTCCGTTAACCGGCTTTCCGATCCCGATATGGTCGAGGTGGGCGGTATGCACTACATATTCCTGTTTCAACACAGGGTCTGCCCCGGGTATCATGCCAATCACATTATAGGTTTCAATATCGGTATGCCTGCTTCGGTAACGGATACTCAGTTTTTTACCGATCTCGAAAGACTGGGCGCTTCCTGGTTTCAGTGTTGACATGACCTGCGCAAAACTTTTTCCCGAATTGAGCAGTATGGCAGAAAGGAAATTATTGGTGGCCGTCATGAACACATCCACATTGCCGATGTAACCGCTTCCGTAAGCTTCAGTTTTTTCAGGATTCAGTGCGTTCTGCAAAACGGGTTGAGGAGGGGCAGTGGGCCTCTCGTAGACCACAATGGTACCAATGGCGCCTTTGGATTTCGCAACGGCCATTTTATAACCCACGCTGGAGAAATAGGATTGATAGTCAGACGAAAGTCCCAGTGGCGAGATCTTCAGGACAACCACGATCTTCCCCCTGACGTCTATGTTCTTGTAATCATTATGCAGCCCGGGGATGTCTACTCCAAAACCAGCAAACACCAGCGGGGCCTGTTGGATGTTCACTTCCGGTTTCACGGGATGGGCTGAGAGTGAGATGTCATTTCTAACAAAGAAAGAGTCAGTATTTCCTTCCCCGTCGGTCATCATCATCCTTAATGAACCGGGTTCCAGGGATGATCTGCGCAGGTTGAACGTTTGGGTGAATGTGCCGTGGTCACCAGCAGGTTTAAGGCCGAGTTTATTGAATTCGCCGATCACATAATCGACAGCCATTTGGTAACCTGGTGTGCCCGGAGCCCTGCCTTTGAGTTTATCATCCGCCAGGTAGGCGATGTGCGACCTGATGGCCATGGTATCCATGGCATTCATCGTTTTTCGGACAGCAGAACTGAGTTTGATTTCCTGGGTGTAACCATGTGCATGGAGGATCACCATTGCGAGGATCAGAAGCCTTTGTTTCATGTTTGGAAAATAATGAAAAAAAGGACATTGTCCGCAAGGGGATGACCAGTGGCAGGGATCCTTCTGCGAAGGAAGTATGGAATTAGTTCCTGACAGGTTTGCCACCCTTCAGTACACTCTGGATGCGCTCAAGGGTTTTGCGTTCACCGCAAAGCGAGAGAAATGCTTCACGCTCGAGATCCAGCAGGTATTGTTCTGAAACCAAGGTAGGTTCACTGAGGTCCCCACCGCACATCACATAAGCGAGTTTGCGTCCAACCAGGGAATCGTGATCTGTGGCATAACCACCGCGCCACATACCGTTGATGCCGGCATACAGGGCACCCAGTGCAGTGCGTCCCAGCACTTTGATGTCTTTTCTTGGCACAGGGGCTACGTATCCGCTTTCGTAAATTTCGATCACAGACTTCTTTGCTTCGGCTACCCTTCGGCCCTGGTTCATGATCACCTCGTCAAGTCCCTTGCGAAGTATGCCCAGTTCATATCCTTCCCTCGCAGATGTGGCAACTTTGGCCGTGGCAATGGTAAGGAAGCGGTTCTTCAGCGTGATGGTTTCGGGTTCATCTTCATGCATTTCATCAGCTGCGCGGAGCACAAATTCCTTCGTGCCGCCACCGCCGGGGATAAGACCCACGCCCATTTCCACCAAACCGATATAGGTTTCCGCTGCAGCGCAGACTTTATCCGCGTGCAGGCTCAATTCACATGCGCCGCCCAGGGCTAAGGCATGGGGTGCGACAACCACGGGTACGGAAGAGAACCTAGCCCTGGTCATGGTGTTCTGGAACATTCTGATGGCCATATCCAGTTCGTCAAATTCCTGTTCGATGGCCAACATGAAGATCATGCCTACGTTGGCACCGGCGGAAAAGTTCTGGGTATCGTTTGCGATGACAAGGCCTTTGTATTTTTCTTCAGCCAGGGAGATGGATCGTTGAATGCCTTCAAGTACTTCGCCGCCGATGCTTCCCATTTTTGTGTTCCATTCAAGGCCGATTACATCATCGCCCAGGTGGTAGGTGTTGCAGGCGCTGTTTTTCCAGACCGACTGGCCGGCAAAATTCTTCATGACAATGAATGCCGATTCCTGTCCTTTCGCCGTAGTGGAAACATAGGTTCCCGTAGCAGGGGAATAGCATACACGGGTACCATTTTCGATCTTATAGAAAGATGTGTTTCCTTTTGCGATCATTTCGTCCACCCAGGGGGCCACTGCATAACCGGCTTTTTTCATGTTCTCTGCAGTTTTCACTACACCCAGCACGTCCCAGCTTTCATAGGCTCCGATCTCCCATCCGAATCCAGCCATCATGGCATCATCTACGCGATACAATTCGTCTGAGATTTCAGGGTAACGGTTACATATATACGAAAACAGGCCGTAATGGAAGTGACGGTAGAATTCCCCGGCCTTATCCCCGCCACTGCACAGTGCCTTTAATCTTTGTTTGAGATCATCGATAGGTTTAGCCGCTTCGAGGGTGGCGAATTTCGGTTTGTTGCGGGGCCCATATTCCATGGTCTTGAGGTCCAGCGTCAGGATCTCACTTTGGCCTCCCGATTTGACTTTTTTGAAGAATCCCTGTCCTGTTTTATCGCCCAGCCAGTTATTATCGACCATTTTTTGCAGCCATCCGGGGATCACAAAGGCAGCCCTCGCTTCGTCATCGGGGCAGTTATCATAAACGCCCTTGGCAACTTTAACCATCGTGTCAATACCAACAACATCCGCCGTACGGAATGTGGCAGATTTAGGACGACCGATGACTGGTCCCGTAAGTGCATCCACTTCGTCAATGGTGAGGCCCATCTTGTCCACCAGTCCAAAAATCGCCATGATGCCGTACACGCCTATCCTGTTGGCGATAAAGGCTGGTGTGTCTTTACATAGCACAGTTGTTTTACCCAGGTAGAGGTCGCCATAATGCATGAGGAAGTCTATGATGGCCGGGTCCGTATAAGGTGTTGGGATGATCTCTAACAGCCGCAGGTATCGCGGGGGGTTGAAAAAATGCGTACCGCAGAAATGTTTTTTAAAGTCTTCAGAACGGCCCTCGGCCATCATATGGATGGGGATGCCGGAAGTGTTGGAAGTGATCAGGGTTCCGGGTTTACGGTATTTTTCTACCTGGTCAAAAACAAGCTTCTTGATATCCAGGCGTTCAACTACTACCTCAATCACCCAGTCGTACCCCGAGATCTCTTTCATGTTATCATCAAAATTCCCCGTGGTGATACGCTTTACTACGTCTTTGGTATAAACAGGGGATGGGTTGCTTTTAAGAGCCGCCTGGAGGGCATCGTTGACCAGTTTGTTCCTGGCCTTCAGGTCTTTCGACTCCTTGGCATCATTGGGTACGATGTCCAGCAGGAGCACCTGTAAACCTATGCCGGCAAAATGGCAGGCTATCCTTGATCCCATAACGCCTGATCCAAGTACCGCAACTTTCCTGATTGTCCTTTTCATATGTAAAGCCGTTAAATTAGTTAGTTAAACAACTGTTCCCGAAGATAGGATAAATCCTGATTAAGGAGGGGTGGCTGGATATAAATTATTCGGGCAGTGGGGCATAAAAAAAGCCATCTGTTAAAATGGCTTTTTTATTAAACCCTTGCCGGGTCTTAAAGTAGTTGACTTATTATCCGTACAAGGGTTTTTTGTGGTTTCGCCTGCCTGTGCCCGGATCATACCGGGCGATTTTCCCGGCGATACGGATCCTGTATAAATCACGACGCCCGGCTTAAACCGGGCGTCGTGATAAGATTTTCCGTCTATTCAGCAACATCGTGGGTGTATTGTTTCATCCAGGTCACCTTTCCGTTTTCATTGACGCCCCATACTTCGTGGAGGTCGCGTCGTTGTTTCTTGCCTTTGATGTAGGCATGCTCCTCGCCCCATATCGCCACTACGGTCTCATTCTTATTGCTGGCTTTGAGCGGAACGATGGCGTCAATGGAAGTACGTACAGAATCCATACGGCCGCGTTCAAGTTTTGCCATTGCGATCATGCTGTCGCGGCTGAGCAGTGCACGATAACCCGGGAATATTGCCATAACAGAATCGGCGAAGTATGCGCTGCCATTCTCAAAGGTATTGGCGTCAAAGTCTTTCCACAATTTGACGATCAGGTCTCCGTGTTTATGATCACCAACTGCAAAGTCAGTAGAGTAGGATGCTGTTACACCGTAGTCGTGTGCCGTCACGTTTACCTGGCTGGTGGTATCAGAGAGGGCAGTAGATTCTGTTTCGGGGGCATTACAGGAAGCCGCCAAAAGCAGCATTCCGGCGAGGAGTTGACGTGTCATAAAGTTGAGTTTTGATGTAGGTGATAAGGTAGATAGATTACTTGAATAAAAAAAGCAGAAGAACATTGCCCCAATGGGTCGGCATTGGGGCTGCCAAGATGCCGCGTCGATGATCCCGGGTACTGTGTCCGGTCAAAGCGCCTGCTTGCTAATTGCATATAGTTGAAAACGAAAAAAGGTAAGGGAGGATTTTGACCCTCTCCCTTACCTTTTTCTGTTTTTTACCAAAACGATCACTTTAGGTCAGGTGGTAACGGCTGTTTTTACCTCTTTTCCTGATTTATCGTAGAATACATATTTCTTTTCTATCCCTTTTTTCATTTCGAGCCTGTAGAGTTTCTGGCCTTTATTATTCTCGACCAGGGCAGATGATTCCAACGACCATTCTGCGAACCTGCTTTTGGTCAGGCTGCTGTTTACAGCAGCAGGGATTTTGGTTTTGTCAATGTATAACTCGGTGAAGTCCCAATGGCCATCCATGTGATAATATGCCCGTTGCACACCATTTTTATTACGGAACTTTACCTGGTAGTCGGCAAGATTATTATGCCAATCCACTTCCTTGGCGTCAGGATACTTTTTTGCAAAATGATCTTTGGATTTTTGGGGAATATTGACCACTTGGGCTTCCAAAGAAATGGTCAGGAACATGCCGACGACGAAGATTAATAATTTCATTTGTTTGTTTTATGGGTGAGTTAATTACTGGCTTACCTTAAATTCAACACGCCTGTTTTTTGATTTACCTGCAGGAGTGGCATTATCTGCGATCGGCTGATCCTGGCCAAAACCAGTTGCGGTCAGCCTGCTTTCGTTCACGCCTTTGCTGGTCAGGTATTTCGCAACTGATTCGGCACGGCTAACAGAAAGCGTCTGATTCTTTTCTGGCTTACCCGTATTATCCGTGTGACCAGCGATGGTCATCTTGATATCCGGGTAATCCACGTTAAGAATCTGAGCCAGCTTATTAAGTTCAGTTTTCGCGCCTGAAGTGAGCGTAGCGCTACCAGAGACGAATTGTACGTTACCGGCTTTGAAGTTTATCTGCGGGCAACCGCCATTTTCCGCAACGCCTGCAATGGTTGGACATTTGTCTTCTTCATCGTTGATGCCATCTCCATCGGTATCGGGGATGGGGCAACCCTGGTATTTAGCCAGACCGGGGACCTGGGGACACTTATCTTCCTCATCGTTGATGCCATCTTTATCGGTATCGGGTATGGGACATCCTGCATATTTAGACAAACCTGGAACGTCCGGGCATTTGTCTTGCTCATCATTGATACCGTCTTTATCCCTGTCAGGTATTGGACAGCCCTGATACTTGGCAAGTCCTGCTACAGTCGGGCATTTGTCTTCTTCATCATTGATCCCATCGCTATCAGTATCGGGGATGGGGCAACCCTGGTAGCGGGCGAGACCCACCACTGCAGGACATTTGTCGTCTTTGTCAAGTATGCCATCGCCATCTGAATCGGCAAGAACATGTTTGCCGAAGAGTCGAAGTTTCAAGCCAGCCTGTATGTTCGTGTTATAATATTTACCTACGGTATTAGGATTATTGGTATTGTCCATTTGTGTGAAGCCATGTATATACCTCGCAAATGGCACCACGCGGCCATGGGGAAATAGTTCAAATCCAATATTACCTGCAATGCTTGTGCTGGTCAGATCGCTTTTAGTATTGTTATTATTTTTATCCTTCAACCCGGTCAGGAAGTCGAATTGGGGCCCTGCTGTAATGGCAAAATTCTT
>JBBAJN010000041.1:0-21040 GCA_040404045.1 Chitinophagaceae bacterium | reverse complement strand
TTCGGGCTTGGCGAAGGTGGCGATTTTCACCACAAATGTTGATGCGGAGAACCAATGTTTGATTAACCACAAATGTGTCTGCGGAGCACTGAACCGCCACTTTTGCCAAACCCTTGTTGGCTGCTGTTTTTGAAATTATTGATTGCCTCGATTTACTGCTCATTCTTTACTACTTTCCCTCCAATCATTACAAATTTTACTCTTTGTAATTCTGAGATGTCTTTTAAAGGGTCGCCCTTTACTGCAATAATGTCTGCAAGTTTTCCTGCCTCAATGCTGCCAATTATGTTTTCCTTTTTTAAAATTTCTGCATTCACTTTAGTAGCACACAAAATCGCTTGCATTGGAGTCATTCCAATTTTCACATACTCCTCAAACTCTTTTGCAGAATATACGGCTGGCCAACCAACGTCATCAGTGCCCATACCAAACTTCACCCCTTTTTTAAATGCTAATTTAATATTTTGATAGACTTGTTGATTTGTTCTTTTTGCTATTTCCACAGCTTTTGTCAATACCATATTGTCATTTGTTGGCTGTCCAAAATATACATGTACCATCATTGTCGGAATCAAATATGTACCATGTTGTATCATTAAGTCCATCCCTTCCTCATCTATGAAGGAACCATGTTCTATCGTCCGAACTCCTGCCTTTACAGCTAATTTTATTCCATCGGCAGCATGTGCATGTGCCATAACCGACACATCTCTTCGTGAAGCTTCGTCTACCGCTGCTTTTATTTCTTCAATGCTAAAATGTACATTATTTGGATTATCACCTGTAGTCATCATAGCACCAGTCACCAATAACTTTATCCAGTCACTACCATATTTTATTTCGGTACGAACAGCTTTACGCATTTCTTCTGGGCCATCAACTATCAATCCATCGGGAATCACCTTTTGTTCGTAAGAGAAAAAATTAATATCCCCTCCGCCACCTGTTGCTGAAATATAATGTGCTGCTCCATAAATATGAGGCCCCGCAAATAATCCTTTATCGATAGCATTTCGAATTTCCATATTTGCGTAACCTACATCACCATCTCCTGCTACTCTTAATGTTGTCCATCCTGCAGCAAGTAAATCCTGTACATTCCTTAGCCCCATTAATGCCTTTGCAGCTGATGAACCTTTCAAAAAGTCAACCTGATAGTCACCGGTTGTAAGATTGGGGTGTACATGCATGTCAATTAAACCAGGCAATAATGTGTAATTACCTAGGTCGATGATTTTAGCATCTTTAGGGATATTTTCTTTTGTAGTAATTAAAAGAATTTTATTGCTGTCAATGATTACTACTGGGTTTGAAATTACTTTTCCCGTTCCATCAATTAAGCTTTTTGCAATCAGAGCTGTTTTTTGAGCAGAGGTAGAAAATTGGATAAGAAAAAGTGAAGCAAATAGAAAGTATCTCATGTAAAACGGGTTTTTGTTAATATAGCAGCCAACAATCTGGGATTTATGCAGCCTGGGCCTTAGCAGGCAGCTTCGGAACTAAAGCAAATTGTGTATTCCAAAGGGTTCAGGTTGCATAAATCCCCCTGTTGGGTGCAGTCTGCTAGTCTACATTCCAAGTATTCGATGGGTCTCCTTCAAAAGCGTTGTCGATGGTGTCATCGTCGTAGCCATTATATCCTCCGTACTTCTCGTGCCTTGAACGGTCTTTCTGTGGGTCATTATAATCGTCATAATCTTCAAAGTCATCTTCAAAAAATAAAGAAGGAAATTCACTTTCTAAAGTTTTGATTGCAGGATATCTCCACTTAAGGTACGTTTCTAAGTCAATCAATTTGATGTTGTCGTCATCTATTTTATTACTTGTCCTATTCTTAAAAAGATCGTAAGCATATTCATATAGGTCAATATCAACATCCCCTCAATATTCATCATCATCAGAATTATTCATTGCTATTTTCTCCCTCATAAAATTTAAGTATTGATCTACAGTTTCCTCTTTAGAAGAAGATTGTAGGTTATCAATTGCTTGCTTAAGCCCACTTTCTAAGCAACTTTCATAACATAGTAAATCAAGATAGGCGTAACTATCCCTTTCCTTTATCTCCTCATTTCTATCCTCGTATATTGCTTTTGCACTTTCTCTTATAAATTCATTAAAGTATCCTTGCAGGCTTCTTAGTTGGTCTTGTAGTTTATTTGCTAATAAATTTTGAATGAAAGTGTTTGAGAACTGCGTTGTCAGTTCACTCTTCAACTTTAGTTGATAAGAATTTCTCTCTTTGTCAATATTCTGCAATTGAATGAAAGTATCAACTCGTTTGTAATAGTAATCATACGAATGATGCTGCCGGTTTAATAATTTGTCCCTTCTTTTTTCTATCTCATTTCTTGACTGCCAATGGGTTTGACTTAAGTTTCTCAATTGTTGTTCGACTTGTTGCAAATCAAAATGCCTAAAATCAACATTCTGAAAGATGGGTAAAGAACGACTTTTTATTTCTTCAATAAGTAAGTTTTTCAGTTGATATTCTATTGTTTCATATTCATCACTATCGTCATTTGCATATATTAAATAGTATTGGTCCTCCGTATCCCTCATAAATAGATACTGGTCAACATCTTCGATTTTGCTCAATTCTTCAAGCCTATTTACAAGAGGTTCAATGTCCATTTTATCTTAGTTTTAATTTTTACGATTGCGCCTAACGGTGGGGGCTTTATGCAGGACGGGCATTCATGCACTGTCGCCGGGTTGGCCGGGCACCGCTTTGGTGATTTTAGTTTAAAGTCGCTAAGGTCAAATTACAAAAGCTCGGTCAGAATTACAAATGCCCATAGCCTTCTTCCTCAGCCCGGCTTGAATAAAGCTGATGTTGGCTGCAGTTCACATAGATCAATTTGGCACATAATAATCTGATATCTTGAATACTGAAATTTTAAAAGCGATGTCATTTTAATAAATCTCCAAAGGCAAATATTACAGCTATGGAATTCCTTCCAGCATGAATAATAGCTGTTGTCCAAAAACTTGATTGCGTCCTTGTTTGAAAAATAATGAATGTAACTGCAAGTACAAATCCTATAGGAAGGGTTATTAGGAAGTACCAAAAACTATACGAAATGTGTCCTAAAGCAAACAATAAAGATGAAACAATGACGGCTACCTTATTGGTATTCCATTTTACATATTTCTGAATAATCTTAATTAGTATCATTTGTCCAATTAGTGTTTCAATAATTGGTGCTAATATTATTGCAACAATAACGGCTCCCCAAATGCCGAATTTGTCCATTTTTGGTCCACCAACTTCTTGATCATTTATTTCCATAAGTTCAAACAGAACTGCAAAAGGAATTGTCAATAATAATGTAAGGATTATCGAGAACAAAACATATTTGACATAGCTCAAACGTGTCCAATATTGAAATAATGAAATAATTCTGCTCTTAAATATTTCAAGTAACATATAAAGACATTTTAAAAAAAGATGTGTCATTCTGGATAGCCCGACGAATTGCAGGCCAACGCTTAAATATACGTCACAAAACCACCGAATGCAAGTAGCGGAAATGGTATCATGCTAATACACAACCTGCGTGTTTATGTTTACGGATATAGAAAGTAAATACTGTAAATACAGATGCGTGATCGATATGAATTCATCCAAGCATCATGAAATCCGAAAGAATATGGCAAAAATGCCATAGGAGCGGGTGGCCCTTATAAACAATCACATCAAAGATCCAGGTCATCCAAGGGACTTCGGATCTGGGTGATTTTGCGAAGACTGACGTGGGTATATCGGTGAGTGGTTAGAATGCTGTTGTGCCCCAACAGTTCCTGGATGAAGCGAATGTCAGTGCCTGACTCGAGGAGATGGGTGGCGTAGCTGTGTCTCAGGGAGTGTATGCCTCCCGCCTGCATAATACCCGCCTTGTCCTTGGCTTTCTTGAAAACCTGCTGCACACTCCTGATGGAATACATCCCGCCATCTGCCCCTTCAAATAAATACTCCTTTGGCCTGAACTCCTTATAATATGCCCGCAGCTCCTGCAATAGCACCGGCGATAAAGGTACAACCCTGTCCTTCTTGCCCTTGGCCCGGCAGATGTTCAAACACATCCGGTCAGAATCCACATCGCGAATCTTCAACGCCACGATCTCACTAACCCGCAGGCCGGCAGAGTAAGCCAGCATCAGCATGCAACGATGCTTCAGATTGGCAGTGGAACCAATGATCCCACTGATGCTCCGCTTCCCAAGTACCTGAGGCATCAGCAAAGGCTTCTTTGGCCTCGGCAAGTCAAATACCCGACGCGGCTGCAACAGGACCTTTTCAAAGTAAAATTTCACAGCATTGATGGCCGTGTTCAACTGCGACTCTCCATAACCCTGCTCCTTTAACAGCCACAGGAAATAACTCTTCAACTGATCAGTCTCCAACACATCTACCCTCCTGTCTTTCAATAACAGCAGAAGGTGAACAAATTCTATCCGGTAAAGCTTAATGGTGGATGGACTGTAGGCCTTCAACTCCAGCGTCTTCAAAAAACGGTTCAAAGCATCCAGGTTTAGCGGATTCAACTTTTCCACCAGGTCTGTTGAAGACCGGATGGGCAACTGGTGCCGCCGTAGCATCAGCTGCTGCTTTAATGCCTGAATGTCAACCATCGTTCCAACGGCGTTCTTCAGAGCCAAAACTGCGTCACGGCTACATGGAATGTGAATACCCCATCCATCTTTTCTTATCCCGTCTACTTTCTCAACAGCAGTATAAAAGCTCCCTTCGCCTTCTATCCTGATCCTGTCTTCGCCCTGCACATTGATCAAACTCAATTTCATCCCCGAAAATGATACAAGGAATCAATATGACCAAAGTGAAAACCCCAAATAGGATTGCGAATAAAAGCTGTCGTTTGTGCGGGTAAAACGATCGTGGACAGGAAGTCTTCCTCTCGCCCCTCTCTATGCCGGAATGGCAATCACGATAAACATGTTCAGCATTCGGATACTATCCCAATGATCGGCTATCTGTATTAGCGCTGAACTGCTTTGGGATTTAACGGTTAGAATCAGCCATTCCGCCAATTCGCTAATCCGCCAATTGTTCCCAATACTCCGCGGCTCTCCTCGTATGCGGGATAACTATAGTTCCGCCAACAATATTGGCAACGGCGAAGATCTCGTACATCTGCTCCGTAGTGACGCCTAACTCGTGGCATTTACCGAGGTGGTATTTGATGCAGTCGTCGCACCGGAGCACCATCGATGCAACCAGGCCTAGCATCTCCTTGGTTCGGGTGTCCAGCGCCCCTTCAGCATATGTATTCGTGTCGAGATTCCAAAGCCTCTTCATCACCAGGTTATCCTTGCTGAGGATCAGCTCGTTCATCCGCTCCCGGTAATCGTTGAATTCTTCTGTAAGTTTTCCCATCGTTATTTGTTTTATAGCTTAACAGCCTCAACAAATATAAAATCAATTCCGGGAGCCCGACAGCGGGTTTTCCAATAGCGTAACCGGATTTGTTTTTGAAGTTGTCATAACTATGCCTTGGAATCGTATCAGAAGTCCCCGCTTGCGCCTTTCCTTTGAGGCTAAATACCGATAGCAGAAATATGGCTATTAGTTTTGTCGAGACACCCATACAAGTATTTTGGTTTCGTCAAACGGAATCTCCCTGACGGTTAAAAAACCTAAAATACTTTATCAGCCAGAGCACTTTTTGGTGTTTTCACGCGAGTTAATTCGTTTTTTCCTCAGCCCTAATGCTAAAACGCTATTTCCTCAACCATGGACAGCGACAATAATGGAGGTCTTCTGTCGTCCTTAGATATGTATCGCGTGCTCCTTGCTCATCGTTCTGAAGGCCAACACCGCACTGATGATCAGCAGAATCGCGCCCATGATGAAGGGCGCACCTGGCAGTTGTATATGCTCCGACGCCGTGAACCAGGCAAATAAATTGGTCATGAAAAGGGGACCGATGATGGTGGTTACACTGATCAGACTGGTCAACGCACCCTGTAATTCGCCCTGCTCCGTTGGCGGAATATGCGAGGAGATATATCCCTGCAGGGCCGGTCCCGCAATACCGCCTAAACAATAAACCACCGTGAAGGCATACATCATCCAGCCCTCCCAGGCAAACGCATAGAGCATCATGCCCACTGAATAGATCAGGAAACCGATCAGCACACTCTTGGTCTGCCCCAGCCAGGGGATCACGCGCCGGATCAGCACGCCCTGCACAAAAGCCAACATCACACCCACCACCGCCAGCGATACACCCACCTGCGCTTCCGACCAGTTGAACTTGTACATGTTGTAGTAAGTCCAGGTACTCTGTACTGCATGCGATGCTATATACAACAGGAAGAAAGACAGGATCAGTCCTGATACCGCCGGATAACTGCGCAGCTTCATCAGCGAACCTACCGGGTTCGCGCGCTTCCAATCAAAAGGCCTCCGGTTCTCGGGCGCTAATGATTCGGGTAAGATGAAATATCCATAGAGCCAGTTGATGAAAGTGAGCACGGCAGCTGCAATGAATGGAGCCCTGAGTCCGAATTGCGCCAGCAGTCCGCCCAGCGCGGGACCAATGATGAATCCCAATCCGAAAGCCGCACCGATCATGCCGAAATTCTGCGCCCGCTTGTCGGGCGTACTGATATCGGCGATATAAGCAGTAGCCGTTGAAAAACTCGCGCCCGTAATGCCGGCGACCAGTCTTCCTACAAACAACCAGAAGATCGTGGGCGCAAACGCAGTGAACAGATAGTCTAACCCAAAGCCAAACAATGATATCAGTAAGATAGGCCTCCGGCCGTAACGATCGCTGAGGTTGCCCATCACCGGTGAGAAAACAAATTGCATGATGGCATAGGCAAACATCAGCCAGCCGCCGTACTTAGCGGCTTCACTCAACGTGCCGTTGATCAGCGAACGGATCAGCTCGGGTACCACCGGAATAATGATTCCAAATCCAATGACATCAATAAGTACCGTGACGAAGATAAACCCCAGGGCAGCAGGCCTTTTCTGGAACAGACTCATGCCCTAAATTATTCAGAATTCCCCAACACGATTGGTTTTTATTCTGCTGGTGCCGCCAAGCGTTGGGAATGAAGGCTTCCACCGAAGCAGTGTGCTGCGGGTTCCGCCGCGCCTTACTTGCGGACCACGGACGTGATCCTTACCGGCGGCTGGAAATACTGGCCCTGGTCGGGATGAAGCTGCTGGATCTTCCGCACCACATCCATCCCCTTCCGCACCTTGCCGAAAGCCGCAAAGCCCTGGCCATCCTTATTGCGCTTGCCACCGTAATCCAGTGATGGCTGATCGTTGATGCAGATGAAGAAACTGGACGTGGCCGAATGAGGCGCGCCGCGGGCCATGGAGAGGGCGCCATCCCGGTGTAGCAGCCCGGTCTGTGAGGTGGTCTCCAGCAGGATCGGCGGGAAATCCTTCAGCGAATCTACATTGCCACCCTGGATCACTTCGATCTTCACCGAATCCTTCGGCTGGTTGTTCAAGGTCACCGACCTGAAGAAACTGCTGCCATCATACAAACGCCCGTCCACATACTTCAAAAAATTCGCTACGGTCAACGGCGCCTTGCGCGGATACAGATCCACGGTGATGCTGCCCAGCTCGGTATTGATGACGCAAGTCTGTTTTTTCTGGCCATAGGCGGGCGCCAGTGCCAGCAGGAGGACAAAGAAGGTCAATGATCGCATGCTGATGTTTTGTTATTGTGCTGTTCGGTGGAAATGCTGCTCAGCGCTTTACTCTTGTGTACCGGGTTTGTGTGGCCTTCGCCTCTTCACCATCAGGACTTACATTATATGCCGTCAACACCAGTTCATCATCACTCAACATCTCGATCTCCGTGCGCCAGCCCCATCGCTGATCCACCTCGGGTGTGACATATTCGTAACTGCCCATTACATTCAACCGGTTTGCATGCCTGCTGCTTTCTGAAAACATCATGGCCGTGCCGGTATGAAAACTGTCGATCCAGGCCATCTGGTATTTTCCCGCTTCGAGATGATAGCCGATCAACGCCATCCCCTCAAGGGGCTTACCACCAAAACTGCCCGCGTACTCATGTAAGATGAATCGGCCATTGAGGACCGGCTTCATGGTAGCGTGCACGGGCGACTGATCTACCGGATCGCCGGGCTCAAACCAAACAGAAGCAAGGCCTTCCCATTCCCCGGCCAGCTTACCGAGCTGCGCGTGGACACCCTGTGATTCTGAAGATTCAAAGTTCTGGCCCATAGGTCTACATGTTTTCCCAAATGTAGGGTTATGGGTACAAAAAAAGGCTCCTTTGCAGGAGCCTTGACATTATTTGTAACTGTGACAATTAATAGCGCTTGTTGAATCCGCCGCCGCCGCTTTTGCCGCCGCCATAACCACCGCCACCGCTACGGCTTCCGCCGCCGCCGCCGCCGCCGAAAGATTTCCTTTCAGGACGCTGTTCGCGAGGTTTTGCTTCTGCTACGGAGATGGTACGACCATCAACTTCTGCCTGGTCTAATTCGGCAATCGCTTTCTTGGCATCTTCATCAGATGGCATTTCAACGAAACCGAAGCCACGGCTACGGCCCGAAAATTTGTCAGTAATTACTTTTGCAGAAGATACTTCTCCATACTCTGCAAAGATCTCCAGCAAATCCTGATCCTGGACTTGGAAGCTGAGATTGGACACGAAAATGTTCATTTCTAAAATTTAAATAGACTAAAAAGGAACTGACTAAGAGAACGATAAGACGGAGGGCAAGAACATTGCGAACGACTTACAGAAGCAAATAGGTCAGAACTATAACAGGTCAAAGATAATCATAATATCCGGTACTGCAAGTTTAATCTGCGCTTTCACAATTAATTAAAGAAACAAGCCCATCAAACATCTATGGAGTCATATACCACTACTTTGCTCCAAAGTGACTTACATTCCTCGATAAACTGAAGGTGCATAGGATCAACCTGGTAGGCATCATGGGCCGCCTGGTCCTTGAACACATTCAGCCAGGATACAGCATAGGAGCGGTCTATGACGCCCCGGTCCGTATCAGCCGGTTGGCCGATGTGGAACATATCCAGGTGCTCTACAGCACTTAATTTCTCCAGTCCGGCTACCAGTTTCGCCAGATCTTCCTTGCTTTCCGGATTGTTGAGCCAGAAGTACACATGATGAACAAACATGCTTTTTGCCATATAACTATAGGTTTTGTAATGAACGTTTTTATGCTGCACAACCGATTAAGCCGTCACTTTCGCTTGCTGAAATCTTTCACGCCGTCTACGATCTTCTTTGCCACCGCTTTATGGAATTTGGGATCGATGATCTTCCTTTCATCTTCCCGGTTACTCAAAAATGCCACTTCCACGAGGCAGTTCGGGTATTCAACAGGACCGCTTAGCGCGAAATTAAAGCTTCCCACATTCCCATATTCCTTCAGTCCCAACTCGAGCATCCTTTTCAGAATGTCCTGCGATAAAGGCCTGAAACCCACATACCTGTAAAATGTACTCGTCCCTTTGATGCTGTCCACGCCCGACGAATTCAGGTGAATACTGATCAGCAGATCGGGATTCTCCTTTCTCAGCGCCACGATCCTTTCTTCCATACTCAGCGTGGTATCGATCCTCCGGGTCATATATATGTTCTTCACCCCCGCTTTCTTAAAGGCAGCTTCGAGTTCCCGCGCCATTTTCAATGTATAATCCTTCTCCAACACGCCCGTTGTGGAACCTGCAGCGCCCAGGTTGGTGCCGCCATGCCCGGCATCGATGGCGATCTTCCACTTCTTCAAATCTCCTGCAGGTGGCCTCTTCACCTTGATGAACAACCGGCTCTGCAGCGAATCGTAATAGATGGAATGTCCCCAGTGCAGGTTATCCTTCAACCGGATATGCACACGCATCACGTCGTCTTCGATCTGCTCGTACCAGGTATTCTGGATCTCTCTGCTGCTGCCCAGTTGGGTGATCCAGTTGGTATTGGAGGTGACCCCGAAAATATCCACGATGATCCCGGCCTGACCGATGGTTTGCTGGCTCCGGTACGGCAGCTTCTCATCCAGCGATATGCTCACATAATCCGCAGCGGAATCTCCGAATACCCGGAAGTTTGAACTTAGGTAATAGCTCCGCGGAAATACGTCCTGCACGCGGCGCAGGTTGCTCTTGGGAATATAGGCTTCATGATTGCGCGACAATTGAACCTTATAATCCCCATTTACGCTGTCCTTCACGCTGATAAGCACATTAGAATCCAGGTAACCCATCTTGGCCCCGCCCAACCTGTCGTCCCCCAATCCATATTCCATATACACCAACGCCCCTGTGGTCCTGAACAATTTGGCGGGAAGTCCCTGTCCCACAGATAAACCACTCAGTAAGAGGCCTATAGCAACGAACAATAATTTCATGGCGGCAAATTATGGAAAAAACTACGCAGACCGGATTGGTAATTTTACGTGAGCGGCCATGCACTTTCCCTGAATTTCGTCCCATCTCTTAAATGATAGTAATTCAGGCACAATATTGACGTTTTAATTTGGTGAACCGTTTTTATCCAAACCCTGTGAACCTGATCCGATATGCATGCTGAACAAATTGTTGGAGTCATCAGTATCTTTCTGCTGGTTCTGTCGGCCTCCATGCTGATACTGAACTTCAAAGAAGGAAGATATTCTTTTGCCGCTCTGGCATTCTATCTGATACAGATCATCCTGATCAACCTATTCAGCCTCAAGGTTCTCCAACCGGGAGGCAGGACAACCTACTACATCGGCGTCCTTAACAACCTGCTGGACGCACCGCTGATGCTGATCTTCCTGATGTATTTTGCCAAAACGGATAAGGCGATAAAACTGATCAAAATCACCATTGCTTCTTTCATTGCCTATCAACTGCTGATCTGGGTTGCCCTGGGTATGAACAACCAGTCACTGACCCTGATCATTGGACCCGGCCTGTTCATTGTCACCGCATTTTCATGCTACTTTTTTGTGGACCTGATGAGAAAATCCTCCTTCCATAAAAAAGATGTAGGCCTCGGATTCATCGCTGGTGGCCTCGTATTCACGTACCTGTGCTTCCTGTTCATCTACGTGATCTTCTACATCATGAAATCACCACATATCAAAGACATTTACACCATATACTACGTCACCTTCATCATCTGGTGCCTCACCCTGATCATTGGCATCTCGCTGCTCATGGGCAGCAAGAGGTCCAAGTCCGGGATCACCGAACCGAAAAGCAGGAAGGAAGACCCCAATGCTTTTCAGTACCTGTAATAAAAAACGGCATCCCATTGGGACGCCGTCTCTCTCATGTTCCAGCTTACTGTACAGAATTAGAATGGGTATTTGTTGGCACTGATCAGCACCTCAGCGATCCTGCGCCTCGCATCTTTACTGTTGAACGGCTCTGCCTTACTGAAACGCTTCACGCCCAGCAACATCATCCTTTGTTCATCACCCGATGCAAATGCGTTGATGGCATCTTTGCCCGATTTATTGATCTTGTCCGCTGCATCATACAGGTAGGTCTTTGCCATATCTGCAAACACGGAGGCCCGGGGATCACCTTTGGCCGCCGCTTTCATGGCCCTCAGCAATCCGCTTTCCGCATGGAAAACTTCAATGGACATATCCGCAATATTCATGAGGATCTCCTGCTCGGACTCAAGCTGCATCATCAGCTTCTGGGCCGCTGCGCCGGCAACCAGCAAGATGGTTTTCTTCAGGTTCCGGATCAGTTTTCTTTCTGATGCAAACGGTGCATCATCCACATCACCAAAATCCGGGATACTCATCAGTTCCTTCTGGATGGCCATAGCGGGGCCCATCATATCTAAACGGCCTTTCATGGCACGCTTCAATACCATGTCAACTGTCAGCAATCGGTTGATCTCATTGGTGCCTTCATAGATGCGATTGATCCGGCTGTCGCGGTAAGCACGTGAAATATTATACTCTGCGCTGAATCCGTTTCCACCGTGCACCTGCACACCTTCATCCACCACGTAATCCAGCAACTCGCTTCCGAATACCTTCAGGATGGCGCACTCGATCGCATATTCTTCCGCTGCGCCCAGTAAGGCTTCCGCGTCAGACTGGCCACTGCTAAGCAACTCCTGCTCCTTCGCTTCTACCCAGTTTGCGGTACGATACAATGCAGTTTCGGATATCCATACCCGTATGGCGCTTTCCGCCAGTTTGTGCTTGATGGCCCCAAAATTCGCGATCGGTTGTTTGAACTGCTCGCGGGTATTGGCGTACTGGACCGTTACGTCAAGGGCTCTTTTTGCGCCGCCTAATGTTGCCGCGCAGAGCTTCAGCCTGCCAATATTTAGGATGTTGAACGCGATCACATGGCCCTTGCCGATCTCACCGAGTACATTCTCCACCGGCACTTTGCAGTCCTGGAAATACAACTGCACAGTGGACGAGCCCTTGATGCCCATTTTATGTTCTTCAGGCCCCTGGGTGAAGCCTTCAAATCCTCTTTCTACTATAAAAGCGGTGAACTTGTCGCCATCTACTTTGGCAAAGACCGTATAAACATCTGCAAATCCGCCATTGGTGATCCAGCATTTCTGGCCGTTGAGGATATAATGCTTTCCATCTTCGCTCAACTTTGCTGTTGTTTTCGCACTCAGCGCGTCAGACCCTGAGTTAGGTTCTGTTAAACCGTATGCACCCTTCCATTCGCCTGACCCAAGCTTCACCACATATTTCGCTTTTTGTTCAGGCGTACCGAAATAGAGAATGGGCAATGTGCCGATCCCCGTGTGGGCCGCTATGGCTACAGAGAAAGAATGGCCGCCACCAAGACCTTCGTTGACGATGGTTCCGGTGATGAAATCCTTACCCAAGCCTCCTAAATCCTCCGGGACCGATGTGCCCAATAAGCCCTGCTCGCCAGCCTTATCCATCAGCGAAGGCATCAGCCCGGGCTCCAGGTTATCGATCCTGTCCAGCAAAGGATACACTTCACTGTCGAGGAAAGACAGGCACATATCCATGACCATTTTTTGTTCTTCGGAAAAATCTTCCGGCGTAAAGGTGTTGTCAGGAGAACTTTCTTTGATCACCCATTCAGCGCCTTTCAATGCATGTTGAGCTTGAATCTCCGTAGCCATAGTGCTTTTGTTTAATATGATAAATTATACCAGGTTATCGTACACTTTTTGGAGGACCGACTTACACAGTTCGATATCTTCAGGATCCACACCTTCCAGGGCCTCATTCAGGGTCTGGTTGGCCAGCTCCATGGACTGATCCTGCAGTTTCCGTGCCGTTTCCGTCAGGTAGATCAGGTTTCGTCTCCGGTCCTCTTTTGAAGAGATGCGCTTCACCAGTTTCAGCTTCTCCAGGTTGTCCACCAGCCTGGTGATGCTGGGCTTGTCCCTGAAAGTAGCGTTGCACAACTCCTGCTGGTTGAGGCCATCCTGCTTCCATAAATGGTACAACACACTCCACTGCTCGATGGTGATCTCAACCCCGTTTTGCTTAAAATTCTTCTGCAGCCGACGGGCAATGGCTGTTGAGGCCTTTCCCGTGATAAAGCTGTATAACTCCCCCCTCTTAAATTGGTTGTTTGGCATATTGTTAGTTATGCAACTAATTCGAAAGTACAAAATCTTTTTACTTTTGGACAATTTTTTCTGGATCCGTGGTCATTTCAACGCGGCTTTAACATAATCTTGAAATGCCCGTAAAACTTCCGCCCAAACGCAGCTTCATCAAGCTTTGATTATTTTGCGGCTTCATCTCCCCCATGCATTCAAATTTCATCCCTTATAAAGATTCGATCATCCACTACCGATACTCCGGCAGCGGACCCAACGCAGTACTCTGCTTTCACGGTTTTGGCACTTTCGCGAGAACGTTCGACTGGCTGGCAGAACATGTGCCGGCCCACATCTTCATCGCTTTTGACCTGCCCTTCCACGGCGAAACCACCTGGAAGAATGGGGATACTTTCCTGCCGGAAGATATGCTCGAGATCATCGCGCGCTGCCCCCATATACGAACATCACGATTTTCCCTGATGGGCTACAGCATGGGTGGCAGGATCTGCCTGCAGTTGCTCCAAATGATCCCGGACAAGATCAATAACCTCGTCCTCCTCGCGCCCGATGGACTCCACCTCAACCCCTGGTACTGGTTCGCTACCCAAACTACCCTGGGCAACCGTTTTTTCAAAACAGTGATGGAACAGCCGAAACCATTCGTTCGCGTTTTACAAAAAGCCGCCTCATTCAGGCTCCTGAACAAAGGAGTGATGAAATTCGTAGACCGCTACCTGGAAGATGAAGAGGTCAGAAAACAGGTCTACTGCGTGTGGACCGCCTTTCGGAAATTCAAGCCCAACCTCAACAAGGTTACCGGACAGATCAATAGGCACAATATCCCAGTATATCTTATCTATGGCAGGTACGATACCATCATACCGCAAACCCCGGGGGAAAAATTCTTCCACGGCCTGAAGACCAGAAAAAAAATGGAAGTCCTGGAAACCGGACATCAGATCCTGCATATCAGGAATGCGCAATACATTGCAGAAGCATTTAACCATCCATATTGACGTTGCTGGCCATCATATCCGCCTTATTCACCATCCTACTTTTCGGTTATGCTATATTGTTAGGGAGGTACCACCGTCATTTCTCCAGGCTGGTTGAATTTGAACCGGCGGAAAACCCGAACATCAAAACCTCCGTGGTTATCCCCGCGCGCAACGAAGCCCATAACATAGAGTCCTGCCTCGTAGCAGTCCATCATCAATCATACAAGCCACATGAGATCATTGTCATAGACGATCACTCTTCAGACCCTACCGCCCAACTTGCTGCAGCCCATCACGCGCGCGTGATCCGCATGCAGGAGCAGCCCTCGCGGGAAACCATCGCCCACAAAAAACACGCGCTGGCTACCGGTATCCGCTTTGCCGAAGGTGAAATGATCCTGACCACGGATGCGGATTGCCTCGCACCGCCCCAGTGGATCCGGATCATGGCAGCCAGGCTGGCAGAAACAGGGGCCGTAATGGTAGCAGGACCCGTACGCATGCTGCCCGGGTCATCTTTTCTGTCGAAGTTCCAGTCGCTGGATTTCGCTATCCTGCAGGGCATCACCGCTGCCTCGGTCCAGGCCGGTTTCCATGATATGTCGAGCGGCGCCAACCTCGGCTACCTCAAATCAGCTTTTGAGGAACTGGGTGGATTCAACGGTATAGATGATATCGCCACGGGCGATGACATGCTGCTGATGCAAAAATTCAGCGCGAAATATCCCGATCGCATTGCCTATGCCTTCAGCTCAAAAGCCATTGTTGACACAAACCCCGAGCCGGGTTGGAGTGCATTCCTGAAACAAAGGATCCGCTGGGCCAGCAAGGCCACGAGGTACCGCGATAAAAAAATATTCTATATCCTGTTGCTGGTTTACCTGCTCAATCTTTCCCTGTTGCTGCTGCTGGTGATGGCTTTCGTCTCCCCACTCAACTTCCTCATATGCCTTGTGGCATTTGCATTGAAAACGATCGTGGAATGGAGATTTGTTGCCAGCACACTCAGTTTCTTTGGACTTCAAAAACTGCTGCCCCTGTTTCCATTTGCACAACCCTTTCATGTAGCCTACACGGTTTTATCAGGTACATTTGGGCAGGCCGGTCCGGTAGAATGGAAGGGGCGAAAAGTAAAATGATGCTATATTGGGTGGTGCAATCAAACGCCCTGCTATATACTGCATATAAAAAACTCAAGCGCAACAAAGCGGCGCTGTTCGGGCTTTGCTGCATCATCACCAGTGCTTTTGTCGCCCTCTTTGCCTACTGGATCGCGCCGGACCACTCTCCCAATGCCAATCGGATGATCCTGGAGATCAGCGGTCAGCCCCCGGGATTTACCATGAGTTACCTGAAAATCCCAAAAAAGGGGATCAAAAAAACCGGCATCATCGAAAGAACATGGTCGGGTGCACCGGATCAACATACATGGATCCCGATAATGGCATTTACACAGCAGGATGACAGTGTTATCGTACAGAAATATGTGGACGAAGGGATCACGGAAAGGCTGGCCATCGCCCTGCCTGCTGTGTCAACAACACCAGAGATCCCTGTTGAGAAAAAAACGCACTGGCTGGGCACGGACAAATACGGCCGCGATATCCTCAGCAGGCTGATCGTTGGCACACGCGTAAGCCTCAGTGTGGGCAGCATTGCCGTACTCATTTCACTCACCCTCGGCATCTTGCTGGGTGCGCTGGCAGGCTACTACCGCGGCCGTGCGGATGACCTGATCATGTGGTTCATCAATGTGGTTTGGAGCATACCAACCCTGCTGCTGGTGTTTGCCATCACGCTGGTGCTGGGAAAAGGATTTTGGCAGGTATTCATGGCCGTTGGTTTCACCCTCTGGGTCAGTGTGGCCCGCATGATCAGGGGTCAGGTGTTCAGCATCCGCGAGCTGGAATACATTGAAGCCACCAGGGCATTGGGTTATTCCGATACTCGGATCATCTTCAAACATATCTTACCCAATGTGATGGGACCGGTTCTGGTGATGGGCGCGTCAAACTTCGCTACGGCGATCGTGATCGAAGCAGGACTCAGCTTCCTCGGTGTGGGCGTTCAACCTCCGCAACCCAGCTGGGGCCTGATGATCAAGGAAAACTACAATTTCATCATTACGAATAATCCCATGCTGGCGATCGTACCCGGACTGGCGATTATGATCCTCGTACTATCCTTCAACCTCCTTGGGAACGGGCTTCGCGATGCCCTCGATGTAAGAGCCTGATCCGGCTGCCACCAGCAGCCCGGCACAGATATAAAATACTGACCCGATCTTATCGGTTTCGATCAGGTCACTCAAAAAGATCAGTACGCCGATCATGGCCAGCAGGGCGCCGATCAACAACATGAGTCCTTTAATAAACACATCTTCACTACGCTGATACATTCGCTGCGCACTGAGCAGCATGGTGATGTACAATACAATGAACAGCAACATGCCTGGCAGTCCCTGCTCTACAAGCAGGAGCAGAAAATAATTGTGCACCGTTGACTTCTCCGGGTTATTGCTCACGTAGGTGGTGTATGCATTGACGGTATAACGCTTATACAGGGGATAAAAACTGTTAGGCCCCGATCCCGTCAGCCAATTCTCCCTGACCATGTTGACCCCGGCGATCCAACGGTAAAATCTTTCCACGGTGGACAAGTCCCGCATGTTATAGGTAGCCTCCATATGTTCATCAAAGGATCCGTGATAGATCGTTCGTTCATAGACGGGCCTGAAATTCAGGTAGCGATTATCGTTAAGCAGCCATGCGCTGGCAGTGATCAAAACAAGGGAAGACAGAATGACCAACCACTTCAGCCTGCCTTTTCGCATGACATACACTACCAGGGCCGATGCAGCCAATGCCAGCCAGGCTCCCCGCGAATAGGAAAAGACGAGGCCTGCCATTAAAATCGGTAAAAAGGTCACCAGCCAGTTCCTGCCTGAATATCTCCACAAGGCAAACCACACAGGGATGATACAAACCAATAAGGCCCCGTAGTTCACATGGTTCCTGAAGAAGGGCCGCGTTACTTCATTCACCCTGTCAAAACTGAATCCTTCCAATGCATGGCGAAACAGGATCGCCAGAACGGCGAAGACCATCGGTACGAGTAAGACAACGGCGGCTTTTCTGAGATCGGCCCTGGTCTTCAAAAACAATGCCGTACCGATCACAAATGGAACAACGTACCAGATCTTGGCAATAAAATATTTGACTGATACGATGGGTGCTTCTGACAGTACCACAGTTACCAGTGTCCAGCACAGGGAGAGCAACAATATTTTCAGGATGGGTTGGCGCCAAAGTACACGGAGGGAGTAGGGATGCCTGACCACCATGAACAGAATCAGGGGCGTGAGGAACCACATCAACTGCTCATCCGGCAGATCGGTGCCCAACGTTGACGTGAATTGATACTCTGTGGAAAGGGGTATGGTGAACAGTAAGAAAAAATAGAAGGCCTTCGGATTCTCAAAACCAAGCATCGCCACTAACACGATAAGGGGCACGAGAAGGATCAATAGCTTCCCGCTCCATATGGCCAACGCCGATACGAGCAGGAAAAACAAGAAAAACAGGGTGGTCTTGTTAACAGCGCCCTTTATCATCTGAACATATTATAAAACTAGGCAACATCAGTTTTACGGGCAGCGATCCAGGCCAGGATGGTGAACAGGGAAACGAAGAATGTGGCGACCACGTTCAGCCAGATGACAGGCCGGTCCGGGATGGAAGAGCGCTCCGGCTTTTCCATCACAAAAAAGGCTGCAGGTGGATTCAGCCGCGTGACCTGGTATTCGGAGATCCTGCTCTTGATCACGGCATTCTCCGCGCGTATCGCCAGTGTGCTGTCCTGCTTCACCAGTTCCTCACGGGCCCGCAATTCCTGGGTAAGGCTGCTGATGGATCGGTCGTAGTACAACCTGAACATGTCATCAAATACCTGCTGTGTTTTGCCGATGAGCGCGTTGGCGATAGCGGCTGCCTTGGCGGGATCCTTATCCCACACGCGTAAACGCAGCTCACCATATTCCGATCGCTGGATCTTGATCTGCTTCTCGAGTTTCTTGCGGGCCACTGCCAGCCCGTTCTTGCGGTGTTCGAGTTGGTAGTGGCTGACCAGTTTGAGACTATCGGCCACATGGTTGATCACAGCTGAAGACTGCATGGTGGCGAACAACCTGTCTAGGTCTTCCGCGTTACCGTAGGAAGAGTATAATTCCTGGATATTATTTCCAAACAACCGCTGTTTGTCCATGAGTTTTGAGTTCGATGGCAGCAGTGAAGCTTCAGAGAGATACTCAGGTGGCATCAGCAGGCTCAGGACCAGCGCCAATACACTGGCTGCTCCTGTAAAGACAAGAATGGTCCCTGTTCTTTTCTTAATGTCCCGGATAAAATGATCCGCCATGCTTTGTTTTTATAAAATTAGCCATTTAAATACCAGAACGGTTACCAGGGCAAGCACAAGATATAAGGCTGCATCGGCTGCAGCAAACCTAAGCCCGGTTTTCCTGACCGCAAGATAGGTAACCGCCACGGCGAAAACGGATTGGGTGGCCACGGCGGTCCAAGCGGCACCTCTTACACCAAACTCCGGGATGACGAATGTGTTCAGACCAATATTGAGGAGCGCAAAAAATGCGCTGACACGGAGAAAAACTTGGATGTGACCTGTTGCCGTGAGGTGGGTGCCATACACCTGGATCAGCGCCATCGCCGGCAGGCATTGCAGCAGGATGCGGATCACGCCGGATGCCTCAGGCGCCCTGTTGTGGTAGAGCAGTTGGTTGATCTCATCAGACAAAAACCAACCGCCGATGGCGATGACGATTGCCGGAACGATCAGGAAGTACAGGCACACCCTGAGTACCAATTGGGATGTTGCAGGATTCTGCCAATTCCTGGACAAATACGGCAGCAGAAATCCTGCTACCAGGAAGCCCATCATATTGACTGCGTCTGTGAGTCGGAATGCCGAGGCATATACGCCAGCCTGATAATCGCCATTGTCAACCATTCTTTCCAGCATGAAACCATCGGCCCGGAACAGGGCCGTCATAAAAAAAATATTCAGCGCAAAGGGCAGGCTGGCCTTCAATACGGAAGCATTGTTGATATGGAGGCGAATGATGAGTATCTCTTTCTTATGCTGGTACAGAAAAAAAACAGCGAGTAATAATGCCAGCAGCATGCCCCCGATCTGGATCAAGACAAAACGACTGATGGTAACACCGCCGCTGATCCCCGGCCAGAGCAATAGCCAGCCAGTGGCTGCGATCACAAAGATCTTATCGGTCACAGAAAGCCAGGCATCCTGCCGGAACTGCTGGGCACCGGAGAGATAGGCCCGAAACAGGAGCAGGAAGGTGGTCAGCACCTGAAGGATCATGAGCATGAACAATAGGGACCAGTTGGCCACTCCCGTGAAAAAAGCCATCAGCAATACTGCCATGGTATACAGGAGACCCAGCACAAGTTTAATGGTAAAAGCCTGCCCTGCAAGGACTTTCACGTTATCGGGTTCCGCGGAAAATTTACGGTTGAAATACGGCGTGATGCCCAGATCCAACAGGAACTGCATCATCATGCAGAGATTCAGGAGGGCAAAATAACTGCCGTAGGCGTCCAGGCCGGTAACATTCTGCACCTGCCTGTCGATCCCAAACACCCAGAAGGGTTTGATGATCAGGTTGAGGACCACCAGCAGTAAGAGGGAACTGAAAAAAGGCTTTACATGTTGGATCAGCTTCATGGCTGGAGTAATCGGGTCACCTGTACGTTCCGGTTAAAGCTTTCATCCAGGGAGATAAAAGTTTCGGTACGTTCAATGCCCTTGATGTGCTGCAGGGTATCGTGAAGAATGAATCTGAGCTGGTTGATGTCTTTACACACCACTTCCAGGAACATGCTGTAATTACCGGTGGTATAGTTGAGCCTGATGATCTCGGGCACCTTCTTCAATTCCTCCGCCACAACATCGTACAAAGAGCTTTTCTCAAGGTAGATCCCTACAAATGCTGTAATATCATAGCCCAGCTGCTTGAGATCAACATTCAGTTTTGTACCTTTGACCACGCCCAGTTCCTGCAGTTTCTTTATCCTGACATGGATAGTACCACCGGAAACAAAAAGCTGTTTACCAAGATCAGCGTACGAAATACCGGCATCCTCCATCATGGCGTGAATGATCTGAAGATCCAGTTTGTCTAAATTGAATTTGACGGCCATTTGTCAATCGTTTTTTAATATTATCTACTTAATTGGCTAATATATTGAATAAATTCTGATTTTTAAAAATTTTTATTGATATTATCGTAATAAAAACCCTAAATCCTTTAATATTGCAGCCGCAAGTTCAACACACACTGTGGGGTGATGAAACTTTGGCAGACATACCCTCTTGTCTCGGGGGTGGGGGAAAACGGATAAACATTGCATAACGCCAGTGACTCTGCAGGGTCACCGACTGGGGTTG
>JBBAJN010000040.1:0-21072 GCA_040404045.1 Chitinophagaceae bacterium | reverse complement strand
AGTATTGCAATATCTGGCTGCTTTTTCCTAACCATATCGCAAAATTCCCTTCCAGTATTTGCCTCGAATATAACTTCGCAGTCGCCATATGAATTAATTAAGGCTGCGAGTGCATTACGCAATAATTTGTGATCGTCTGCTAACGCGATTTTTATCATCTGAGTTTGAGTTTGAACTGATTGGAATTCTAGCAATTATCTTGCACCCTTTCCCTGGGGTTGATAAAATTTCTAATTGTCCATTAAGTGATTCGGCCCTTTGTCTCATGTTCTTCAATCCTGCCATCTGACCGGCTTTCTTGTTTTCATACACGGTCTGTAGATCGAAACCTTTACCATTGTCTAAAATCGAGATCACCAAATTATCATCTTCTTTTTGCATGATTACTTTTACTGAATTGGCATCTGAATATTTTACAGTGTTGTTAAGCGCTTCCTGAATGATTCTGAAAATCAAAAGCTCTTTTTGCTTGTCCATGAATTTAACAGTTGTTGAGACATTTAATTCAAAGGAGTTTTTTGAAAACTTCTTCCACCTTTCAATTTCAAACTGCAAAGCATGAATGAGTCCATGACTTTCTATAATATCCGAATCAAGGCTTTTTGATAAGCTGCTAAGGTCAATCAGGGATTTCGATATCAGTTCTTTTGAGTTTTGCAGCCTTGATAGGTTTTCTGGATCCTTATTCAGTTCTAAGCAGTTTAAATGGAGTTTAGCAAGGCTCAGAACCTGCGTGATATTATCATGAACTTCCATTGAAATAAACTGAAATGTTTGCTCCTGGATTTCTATTTCTGTCTGAAGGATAAGTTTTTCCTGTTTGAATTTAAGTTCCTCCAATTTCATTTGCAGCGCTAGTGATTTTGCATTATAGTTTTGAATGGTACGGTATATTAGGTAGCCGTAGAATGAAATAATAAAAGTGGTAAGTGTTATGATCGTAACGATTATATACCAACTTGTGTTTGTGTTTTGCATTTAAAAGCTTTGTAAATAAAGAAGTTGAATATTATATAGCAAATAGTCCCCACGCGTGAAACCAGTCCTAGTAGGGCTATATCATATTTGGAGCTTCTAATCCTTTTGTAAAAATCCCCGTCTATAAAATTTATGGCTGCCATTACTGTGTTGTATGCAAACGGTAAGCTGTAGCAAAAAAATAACCCAAGCATTATTATTGTAATGGGGTCTTCGAGCACATTTTTTAATTTTATATCATCGCCTAGTTGTAAGAAGTATGCGAATGAGATTGACGTTGCAATGAGAGACTCATAAGCAAACAATGGATCATAAGAAACTCCGGTCCATTGTTTCGTGGCCAGATATGGAATGAATAGTAAACTTGATAATAGGAGGGTGCTAAGTAATATTTTGATTCTATTATTATTGAGGACAATTTGAGTAATTATTAGAAGGTAAATAATTTCGACGACTAAGAATAGGATGAAGAAAGGCATTGCTAGCTTTTCCACCATCTTAACATGGATATTATGCACGATGCTTCCAAGAATACAACTTGATAGAAAGATGATTGTCGAATTTGCAAGTATTCGATTTTGACCTGTTACCTTCTTGTATTTTAACACTCTTTGAATAGTGATTATGCAACTAGCTATATAAACTAGTTCAATTAATATAAATAACAGGTATAGGGTTGTAATTAATGCATCCATTCCCCAAATCTAAACAAGCCCGCGGCATTGCGCAAGGTGAAAATCAACAGAAAATCAAGGAAAAACACCAGAAAACGGTGGTGTTTTGGCGGTGATGGGGTTTTTAGCAACCCCTAATTCGGGTAGTTTTACGCTGGCCTTTGCCCGATAAATCCCTAACATTGCACTGGTATATTTACATCCAAAACCCTTGGCATAAAACCTGATCCAATGAAAAAGGAAGAAACGGGCGATCAAATTAAAGTGGCTATTGCAGATGACCATGTCCTTTTCAGGACCGGCGTAAAAACGGCCCTTTCCATGAAAAAGGACATCAAAATGGTGGCAGAAGCGGATAATGGTATGCAGTTGCTCACCCTCCTTAAACATATTCAGCCCGATGTGATACTCCTTGATATTCAAATGCCTATCATGGACGGGATCACCACACTGCCAGAAATAAAGAAACTATATCCCGAAGTGAAAGTGGTGATGCTCACCATGCATAACGACCATTCCATGATCTCCAAACTCATGGAGCTCGGTGCTAATGCTTACCTCACCAAGAACTCCGATTCCGACGTGATCTACGAAGCGGTGAAAACGGTCCACGCTACCGAGTATTATTTCAACGCGCTCACTAATAAAGCCCTGATCGACGGCCTCCGGATGAAACGCCAGGCTGAAGCCGGGCTTCCCGTAGATACCAAACTCACGGATAAGGAAGTGACCATCCTCAAACTCATGTGCGAAGAGAAAAGTACCAAGGAGATCGCCGATATGGTGGATCTCAGCCCCCGAACCGTTGAAGCCATCAGGGATAAACTGAAAACAAAGACCGGCGCGAAATCAATGGCAGGCCTCGTTATGTTTGCCGTAAAAAGCGGCATCATCGAGAAGTGATATGCCCGGCCTCTTTATTCATAATGGTAAATTCCACCAGGAGAATGATACCGTCATCTCCCCGGATAACAGATCCTTCAGGTATGGTGATGGCGTATTCGAAACCATTCGTCTGCACAACAACCTGATGCCACTTTGGAACTACCACCAGCAAAGACTTTTCAATGCACTTCACAGGCTGAAGTTCAGTTTACCAAAATTGCTCACCCCGGAGTACCTGCATGAGCAGGTCATGTCACTCACCAGAAAGAACCAACTTGCCGATGCGCGGATTCGGATCACCTTCTACCGCGGCGATGGCGGCTTGACAGATAAAACCAATACTGCCCCGGGATTCGTCATACAAACCTGGCCCATAGACAAAGGGGCACTGGACTTTAATATCAACGGACTGAGGATCGGAATTTTTGAAGACGGCAGAAAGGCCATCGATCCTTTTGCCAACATTAAATCAAACAATTTTCTCGTCTATGTTCAGGCCGCCCTTGAAGCCCGTGAACAGAAATGGAACGATGCCCTCGTGCTCAACTCGGAGAATCGGGTGGCAGATTCCACTATCGCAAATGTATACTGGGTAAAGGACCATCGCATCTTTACTCCGCCCCTTAGCGAAGCGCCTATTCAAGGGGTCATGCGGCGATATCTCCTTGAACAGACGCTGATCCATGAACAACCGCTGACCATCCAGGACCTCCATCAGGCTGACGAGGTGTTTCTCAGCAACGCCGTACGAGGTATCCAGTGGGTGTCTTTCGTGGGTGATACGCCCCTTAAATCGAACAAAATGGCGTCCATCATGCACCACGACCATATCGCGCCCTTATTTTCCTGATCCCTCAACCAATTTTTACAACCTGTGTTTATTGGGTATCATATGCCCAATACCGTCAATGTTTTCTGGTTCCGGAGAGACCTTCGGTTCAATGATAATGCCGGCCTCTTCCATGCCCTGGAAAGAGGACTTCCTGTTATCCCCATCTTTATCTTCGACAGGGATATCCTGGACAAACTCGACGAGAAGCACGATAGGCGAGTGGTGTTCATCCACCGGGCCTTACAGGCACTCCAGGAACAAATGGAGGCCATGGGAAGTAGCCTCCTGGTGTTCTACGGCAAACCCGCTGAGGTATTTGAGAAACTGGTCCGGGATTACGAGATCAACACGGTATTCACCAACCACGACTATGAACCCTATGCCAAACAACGAGACAAAGCGATTGCTGGTTTCCTGAAAACAAATGCTGTTTCCTTCCTGAGCTTCAAGGACCAGGTGGTCTTTGAGAAGGATGAAGTGATGAAGGATGATGGAACCCCTTACACTGTATTTACCCCCTACAGCAGAAAGTGGAAAGCAAAGCTCCAGCCAGGGCACCTTGATCCGTATCCAACTGGATCGCTTAAAGAGAATTTACACAAACAGGCGCCTCACCCCGTCCCAACCCTGGAACAGATGGGCTTCTATAACATGGACCTGGATTTTCCAGACAGCAATGTCCAGGAAGAGATCGTAAAAAAATACAAGGAGCAGCGCGACTTCCCCGCTCTTCATGGCACATCCAGACTGAGCGTCCATCTTCGTTTTGGTACGATCAGCATCAGGCAACTTACCAAACAGGTGATGCACCTCAGCGAGTCATTCCTGAATGAACTGATCTGGCGGGAGTTCTACCAGATGATACTTTGGAACTTTCCAGGGGTGGGAGAAGGGAAGGCATTTAAACCCGCCTACGACCTGATCGAGTGGAGAAATGATGAAGTTGCCTTTGAAAAGTGGTGCGCAGGCCAAACTGGCTACCCCATTGTGGATGCGGGTATGCGGGAATTGAATACAACAGGCTTCATGCATAACCGCATCAGGATGGTGGTTGCGTCTTTCCTTTGCAAACACCTTCTTATCGACTGGCGTTGGGGTGAAGCATATTTCGCTCAGAAGCTTCTTGATTTCGACATGGCCTCAAATAATGGCGGATGGCAATGGGCCGCCGGAAGTGGATGCGATGCAGCCCCATATTTCAGGATATTCAATCCCAGGCTGCAAACGGAAAAATTCGATAAAGACCTGGCCTATATACGAAAATGGGTGCCTGAGTTTCAGGAGTTCAACTACCCAAAACCCATAGTAGATCATGATTTTGCAAGGAAAAGATGCCTTGAAACCTATTCAAAGGCGCTTCAGCCCGGACTATAGGAATACTTCGAAAGAACCACTGACAGGCTGCGGGAAGATCTGTTCTGCTACTTCAAGCATCTGCCATATGGCAGCCTTGCCTTTCTGCCCAAGATCGAGGGAGTAGTCATTTACATACAGGTCGATGTGCCTGCGCATAACATCTTCCTGCATCTCCTGGGCATTGCTTTTCACAAAATCAGACAACTCCGGGTAATTTTTTCGTGCATACAAAAGACTTTCCATGACCAGCCTGTTCACTTCCTTCATGGTGTGGTTGTCGTATTTCCTGTTCATGACAATGCCGCCCAATGGAATAGGAGCCCCGGTGTGCTGCTCCCAATAATCACCCAGGTCCATCACTTTGTGAAGTCCCTTTTGCTCGTAGGTGAACCGGTTTTCGTGAATGATCACTCCGGCGTCCACCTCGCCCCGCAAAACAGCATCTTCAATGGAGGAGAAAACCATGAACTTCTTCTTTACCGCCTCAGGGAAAGCGATCGAGAAAAGCATATGGGCCGTAGTGTTCATGCCCGGTATGGCTACTATCATCCCGGTCACCTCGCCGGGTTCAACAGGCCTGGAGGTAACCAGCAGGGGTCCAACGCCCATTCCCAAAGCTCCACCCGCATTCAGTACCTTGTACATGGGAAGTATCTTTGACAACACCCCGTAACTGATCTTGGTTATGTCCAGTTTTTCAGCCAGGGCCATCCGATTCAATGTTTCAACATCGTCCATGACCACCTCAAACTTGAATTTGCCCGTATCGATCTTTCGATTCACCAGCGCATCGAAAATGAAGGTGTCGTTAGGACAAGGAGAGAAGCCTATTGTATATGTCATATCGGTTAGTATCGGTCGGTGATTTGATTCAGGAATTTAATGATCTCAGCATTCAACGATCGAATGGATTCGCCCAGTTTCCATTTTTCCTTGTCCCTTTCCCCCACCATATTTGAGATGCCCCGGAACTGGATGAAAGGGATGTTTTCATTCAGGCAGGCATAATGAAATGCAGCGCCTTCCATACTCTCTACCACCGGCATATACTTCTCCCTGATAACCTGGATGTATTCCGGCTCCGTGGAGATACGGTTCACCGTAATGCCCCTCACGCATTCCAGCTGGACTTTCGATAAAAGACTCCGGTGGGGGTTCGCCAGCTTTTTATCCTGCCAGGGCGGCGTATTTGCCTGGGCCAACCCGAGGTCATACAGGTCCAGCCACCGGTTATCCTGCATAACTCCCAGATCGCCAATCATGTCCTCTTTCACCGTGACCACCATCCCCGGTGAGAAAATGGGATGAAAAGTGCCTGCCACCCCAGCCTGAATAGCCAGCGTGGGCTTGTATTGGGAGAAATGTTTGGCCAGGCAATAAGCGGTATTCATCATGCCCACTCCCGTAGTGATGATCTCCACCTTCTGGTGTTTACGCAGATAGATCCTTTCAGACAGATACTGGGTGACGGGTTCAATTTCCTTTCTGGTGGCAGCAACCAAAACGATGTTCATGGCCCAAATTTCTGAAATAATCCCTTAAGTGTTAACTTTGCGCCTCTTATCTATCATGGTATTTCTAACAAGGGTTGAACATTTCAATGCGGCTCACAAGCTCTTTAATCCCAACTGGAGCAGGGAGAAGAACGACGAGGTCTTTGGACGATGCGCGAATGAGAATTGGCATGGCCACAATTTTGAGCTTTTTGTGACCGTGAAAGGCACCCCGGACCCTGATACAGGCTTCATTGTAGACGCTAAACTGCTCAGTAAGATCATTAAAGACCATGTGATCGAGAAACTCGACCATCGTAATCTCAACCTCGATGTTGACTTTATGAAAGGTAAAATGTGCTCCATTGAGAACCTGGTCATTGGCATATGGAACGAACTTGAACCACTAATGCCGCCTGCCGTCAGGCTGCACTGCATCAAGCTGGTGGAAACTCCCCGTATCTTTGTGGAATATTTTGGGTAGGTTTTTTAAACCCTGCCAAACCTTTTTAGCAAAGAATCGTTATTCTTTTTAGTTATGGATAGAAAAGTGGCGGTCTTCCGGAAGGAACATTTTAACGCTGCACACCGGCTGCATAATCCGGCGTGGAGCGATGAGATGAATCAAAAAGTCTTCGGCAAGTGCAATCTTCCCCATTATCACGGCCATAATTATGAGTTGATCGTGAAAGTGACCGGTGTTCCTGATCCGCAAACTGGTTATGTGATGGATATGAAAGTGCTTTCAGATATCATCAAAGCTGAAGTAGTGGACCGCTTCGATCATCGTAATTTAAACCTGGATACGGTTGAGTTCAGGGACCTTAATCCAACAGCCGAAAACATCGTTGTGGTGATCTATGATCTCCTGAGAAAAGAGATAGACAGCCGGTTTGACCTCAAGGTAACCCTCTATGAAACGCCCAGAAATTTTGTTGAATATCCTGCATAGGGAGCAAAAATAACAAGCAGCACCATGGCTTATAAGAAAGTTGAACAATACGGAGACAAGATCACGTCGTCGTTAACTGATAACTACCGCGAGTCCCTCGGGCTCCTTGGAGAGGATCCGGATCGCGAAGGCCTCCTCAAAACCCCTGAACGTGTAGCCAAAGCGATGCAGTACCTTACCCAGGGGTATCATATGGACGCTAAAGCGATCCTCAACTCTGCCAAGTTCCACGAGGAAGTCAGTGAAATGGTCATCGTTAAGGACATTGAAATTTACTCTCTCTGTGAACATCATATGCTTCCTTTCTATGGTAAGGCCCACGTTGCGTATATCCCTAACGGGTGGATCACAGGATTGAGCAAGATCGCAAGGGTTTGCGATGTTTATTCACGGAGGCTTCAGGTGCAGGAAAGGCTGACCACCCAGATACTGGATGCCATCAAGGACACACTTAATCCGCTGGGAGTTGCTGTTGTTATTGAAGCCTCACATCTTTGCATGATGATGAGGGGCGTTCAGAAACAAAACTCTGTAACTACCACGTCAGCTTTCTGGGGAGAATTTGAAAGAAACGAATCCAGAAGCGAGTTCATTCGCCTGATCGGCTCAAAGCTACACTAGACCGATATGGTCAGCAATTAACAGGGTGTTTTTGCTAAGAAAGCGTAATTTCGCGGGCCAACCTCAGATTCATGAAGCATGCTTATATTTTCCCCGGCCAGGGTTCCCAGTTTCCGGGCATGGGTAAAGATTTTTACGACAACAGTGCATTTTCCCGTAAACTGTTTGAACAGGCGAATGCGATCCTTGGCTTCAGGCTATCGGACATCATGTTCACCGGTTCCGAAGAAGACCTTAAGCAGACCCGTGTAACACAACCTGCCATTTTTCTACATTCCCTGATCGCATACCGAAGCCTTGAAGGCATAACGCCGCAAATGGTTGCCGGTCATTCCCTGGGAGAATTCACAGCGCTGGTAGCCAATGGCACATTGTCGTTTGAGGATGGGTTGAAACTGGTCAGCATCAGGGCCGAAGCCATGCAGAAGGCCTGCAACCAAAATCCTTCCACCATGGCAGCGGTGCTGGGACTGGAAGATGCAAAAGTGGAGGAGATTTGTCATGCCATCCAGCAGGAGCTGAACGATGTAGTAGTACCCGCCAATTATAATTGCCCAGGCCAATTGGTGATCTCAGGCTCTAATAACGCCGTACAGGTTGCCTGCGAGCGATTGAAAGAGGCGGGCGCAAAGAGGGCCATGTTGCTGCCCGTTGGAGGCGCATTCCACTCCCCGTTGATGCTCCCGGCAAAAGAAGAACTCGCTGCCGCCATTGAGTCGGTTAAATTCCA
Source organism: Chitinophagaceae bacterium (assembly GCA_040404045.1). Lineage (GTDB taxonomy): Bacteria > Bacteroidota > Bacteroidia > Chitinophagales > Chitinophagaceae > Pollutibacter. The sequence goes on along the minus strand of JBBAJN010000040.1, from coordinate 12,551 downwards.
TACCCCTGTTTGCCCGATCTATCAGAACATTGTAGCCAAGGCTGTGACCAGGCCGGATGACATTAAACAGAACCTGATCGACCAGCTGACTGGGCCCGTAAAGTGGACCCAGCTGATCAACGCCATGATCGCTGATGGCGCTACCAAATTCACGGAAGTGGGACCGGGTAAAGTGTTGCAGGGCCTGGTGTTGAAAATTAACAAGACCATGGAGGTTAATGGTGCCAACTGATCCAATTCGATTAACATGAATATCGATATTCGTTCGGCTGTTAAGGCCGACTGTCCAAGACTACTGGAACTCGTCAACGAGCTGGCGGTCTACGAAAAGGCACCGGAAGAAGTAACGGTGACCCTTGAGCATTTCACAGATAGCGGATTTGGTGAGAAACCGGTATGGTGGTCCTTTGTGGCGGAAGTGGATGGCCGGGTGGAAGGTTTTGCTCTTTACTACATCAGATACAGCACCTGGAAAGGACAGCGCATGTACCTGGAAGATATCCTGGTAACGGAAAAAATGCGCGGCAAGGGTCTGGGAACATTACTATTTGACCGTTTGATCCAGGAAGTTGAGGAGAAGAAGTTTTCAGGCATGGTTTGGCAGGTGCTCGACTGGAACGAACCCGCTATCAATTTCTACAAAAAATACAACGCCCGGTTTGACGCAGGCTGGATCAACTGTTCGATCGATCGATAAATTCTTTGATCCAATCGCGGAAAAAACTAAAACCTCTTGCTCCAATGACTATGTCTTCTACTTTTCCGTTCACCAGAAGGATGGAGACCGGTCTGGTATTGATGCTGTTGATGAGTTCGTTCGATTTGCTGAAATAGCCCGCCTGAAAACTGAACTTGTTTTTAGACAGATAGCTGTTGATAGTCTGGAAATCCTCATCAGACAGGGCCAATACTGCAACGCCCTTACTCCCGAATGATCTTTGCAGTTGATCAAGGTCGGGCATTTCCTTCCTGCAGGGAGGACACCATGTGGCCCATATGTTCAAAATGATCAGTTTTTTCTTCTGGTCCGCCAGTACTTCTTCCTTTCCTGAATTGATATTGAAATACCTGAATGCAGGAAGCTCCTTGCCCTTAAACTGCATCACGGCCTCCATCGGCTTTTCGTAATTGTTCTCAATGGTGCTGAGCAGGAAAACCGTAAGACCCAAAAAGACAATATCGCTGGCCAGCCCTGTCCATTCTTTTTTTTGTTTGGGTACGATGTATTTCCTTCTGGTGATATCTCTGACCATGGTGAAGATGGTATATGCAGCAAAGACATATACAAGGATCTTCAGCCAAAATATGATTGTAGTAGTGATGGGCTTGTGGTTTATTTGTGAGCTTACCGCGAAAATTATACCAACGCCTGTTCCAGGTCCGCCAGGATGTCCTGCACATTCTCCATACCTACACTCATCCTGATCAGGCCGTCCGTAATGCCATATTTGATCCTGTCTTCTCGCTTCACCCCATAGTGGGTCATAGAAGCAGGATGGCAGAGCAGTGTGTCACAGGTTCCCAATGAAACGGTGCGTGTGCAAAGTTTCAATTTGTTCATGAATCGAATGCCCCCGTCCAATCCATCCGCATGCTCGAAGCTTAGCATAGCACCCGGGTACTTCATTTGTTTTTTTGCTGTTTCATAGTCAGGGTGGGAGGGAAGGCCATTGAAATTGACCTTGGCCACCTGCTTATGGTCCTGAAGAAAAGCAGCAACGGCAATCGCATTGGAACAATGACGCTCCATCCTCACCTCAAGTGTTTTCATTCCGTTGATCAGCAGGAAAGCATCGAACGCGTTGGAATTTCCTCCCAACAACCTGTGGATCTTGGTGGCATGCGAATTCATGAACGCCAGATCCTTTCCAACAAGCACACCGCCAATGGCAGTACCGTGACCATTCAAAAACTTGGTGGTGCTGTGGATCACAAAATCCACATCATACCTGAAGGGTTGTTGCAGAAACGGGGTCGCAAATGTATTGTCACAGGCCACGATCTTCCCGTATTTCTTTCCAAGGGCCGACAGTTCCTCAATATCCACGCATTGGATGGTAGGATTGGCAGGCGTCTCTAAATAGATCATCCGGATCGATGGGTCTTCTTTAAGTATATCCTCGGCTTTCTGAACATTCCGGAGGTCTTCAATGACCACGCCCATCCCCAGCGTTGGTAAAAGCCTTTGTATGATTTCTTCCGTTCCGCCGTATAGTGAAAAATGGGTAAGGATCTTATCGCCCTGTTTCAGATTGGCAAGCAGGAGGGTAGAGATGGCTGCCATGCCTGATGCGTGCAGAATACCCTTCAACTCGAGGGGTTCGCCCTGCTCATTCGTGATGCCGAATGCTTCCATGGCTGCGATCTTCTCTTCCGCTTCTGCCATGGTTGGATTGCCCCATCTTGAATAAATATACCCTTTCTCCTGGCCGCTGAACCGGCGCATGCCCTGCTCCGCCTCATCAAACACATAGGTGGAAGAGGCATAAATAGGGGTAAGATGCGCGTAATTGGGATCCTGTATGTGCCCACCATGGATAGCTAAAGAACTGAAGCCGGAAATGGGGAAATTTTTATCTGCCATATTCATCAACCCTTTTTATTTTAGGTGGGCAAGTTCAAATTTAAACCAAAATTCATGAAGGAACTCCTGCAACAGTACGCAGCCTATAACTATTGGGCAAATAAAAGAATTACAGACACCATCCTGCAAATGGATGAGGCTACACATCAGCAGCACGTGCCCAATAGTTTCACTAACCTGTATGCCACTGTTCTGCATATCTGGGACGCTGAAAGCATCTGGTGGCAGCGCATGAAGTTGCATGAGAAACTGTTGATCCCGAGTCAGACTTTCAATCCCAATATGAAGGAGGCTGTCAACGGGCTCATCAGCCAGTCGGCCTTATGGTCAGATTTTGTTGAAACGGCATCAGAGTTAAAGTTGCTGCATGTATTCGAGTATAAGAATTCCCACAAGGAGATCTTTCGCCAACCTTTGAATGAAGTGGTGCTGCATGTGTTTAACCATGGAACATATCATCGCGGACAACTCGTGACCATGATGCATGCCCTGGGTCAGACCAAGATCCCGCCCACCGATTTTATTGTTTGGAGCAGGAAGGGCAGATAGTATGCAATGAATGAGGGGAGTGTGAGAAGTGTGAGAAGTGTCACTGACTTTTCTCATAGTTTCCGAGTTGAAGCGGGGGTACCTTCACAGGCCTGAACCTGCCACATGAATAAGTTCGTATTATCAGCGGTCTTGGCGTTTTTTATCGCCCTTTCAGCACAAGCAACAGATATTGCCAAGCCAGGCTACATTATCAATCTTTTTGGTGACACCATACATGGCCAGATTCTGATGCGAAAGGAATTGGGAAAGGTTGGCCATTTGCAATTCTATATCCAGGCCAGGTTTCAGGACAGCGCCGGGAAGAAGACCAATTTCAAGCCCAGGGAATTGAAGGGCTATGGTTTTTCGCCCATCAACGATAGCCTCATGGTTCATTTTGTGTCATTCGCAGACGTGGAAATGCAGGGTTCATTGGGGATCAAGAAAGAGGATGTTTTCCTGCAGAGAATTGTGAAGGGGCATGCGCCTTTATACTATCTTTTTCATGGCAACTATACAGGGTATACGAGTGCTCAGATTCCTGAGGTATACATACTGGATCCCAAACAGCCATCCGTACCATGTTTGATTAAACCCAAAGCACTTAAACTGCCCATCCGATACAGGAAATCAGACATTCTGCCACACCTGGAAGATTGGCCGGAAGAGGAGTATAGCAAGATCCACGACGAGCTCTCTTTTGATGAAGTGGTCTGGTGCATGATCGCCTACAATCTATGGAAGAATGCCAAGGATAGTTCTCCTGCACCCTGATCATTCTCCGCATTCCACCACCTTCTCAAAATTTCTCTCTACATCGCCCACTTCACCAGCGTCGCTCCCCAGGTAAAGCCGCCACCAAAAGCAGCCAGTATCAGGTTATCACCTTTATTGATCTCTTTCCGGTAATCCCAGAGGCAAAGAGGGATCGTAGCAGCGGTAGTGTTACCATATTTTTCGATGTTCATCATAACCTTGCTATCGTCCAGACCCATGCGCCTGGCTGTGGCATCAATGATGCGCTTATTTGCCTGGTGAGGAACAAGCCAGGCGATATCGTCTGCAGTCAGGTTGTTCCTTTGCATCAGTTCGTAGGAGACATCGGCCATTCCTACCACCGCAAACTTGAATACAGCCTGGCCTTCCTGGTAAGCGAAATGCTCTTTATTGGTCACCGTTTCAATGGAAGCAGGATGAAGGGACCCGCCCGCTTTCATGTTCAGGTATTTGCCGCCACTGCCATCGCTTCTTAAGATGCTGTCAAGTACACCGTAACCTTCTATATTCGGCTCCAGCAATACGGCGCCTGCACCGTCGCCAAACAAAATGCAGGTTGTGCGGTCCGTATAGTCAATGATGGAACTCATTTTATCTGCCCCGCAAACCACAACCCGGCGGTAACGACCGCTTTCGATCAGTGAAGCTCCCGTGGTCAGGGCGTACAGGAAGCCTGAACAGGCTGCCAACAGGTCAAACCCAAAAGCATGTTTTGCACCCACTTTATGGCAAACAAGGTTTGCCGTGGAAGGAAACATCATGTCTGGCGTAACCGTCGCAACTATCACACAATCAATATCTTCAGGACTGATCCCTCTTTTCTCGCATACCTGCTTCACTGCCGGAACAACCATATCGGACGTGGCCAGGCCTTCGCCTTTTAAAATCCTTCTTTCCTTTATGCCCGTCCTGCTCTGGATCCATTCATCGTTCGTATCCACCATCTTTTCCAAATCCGCGTTCGTTAATCTGTCCTCAGGTACATATGCCCCAATCGCGGTGATTGCTGCCGTTATTTTTGTCCTCATGTGAATTATTTCGCAAGCAAAGCTAATAATTTTGAAATTGATGGTCAGCGACTGCCTTTAATGCCTGATTTAATGGAGATTAGTAACTATTTTTGATCCCGAAAACGGCATAATGATCGCATACCTGAGTGGTAATTTTTCTTTTAAGTCACCAACTGTGATATATGTTGACGTCAATGGGGTAGGGTATGAAGTGAATATCACCCTTTCCACGTACGCCCACATAGAAAAGCAGGAAAAGGGGACATTGTACACCTATCTTCAGATAAAGGAAGATGGCCACACGCTCTATGGTTTTTCAGATCAGGCCGAAAAGGCTATGTTTGTGAAGCTGATCAGCATCAGCGGGGTAGGTGCAGCAACAGCCCGGGTCATGTTGTCTTCTCTCAAGCCTGACGATATCACCAGGGCCATCATCCAGGGAGAAACCAGGGTGCTGGAGGGGATAAAAGGGATCGGTAAGAAGACGGCTGAAAGGATTGTGCTTGAATTGAAGGATAAACTGGGGAAAAACGAGCTGTCAAACCCCAATTCGGCGCTCATACACAATACTTTAGAGCAAGATGCGTTAATTGCATTGCAGGCCCTTGGTATTTCCAGACAGCAGGCAGAAAGCGCTCTCAAAAAAGTACTGAACGGCAACGAAAACTATAACTTAGAACTACTGATCAAAAAAGCCCTACAATCAATTTGAGTTAGACTTCTACCCTACCAACATCGTGTACATTGCCGAATAGGTCAGTACCTGTTTTATTATCCTTAATCTTTCTGATAACCGGTTCGTTTCTGGGCTTAACAGCTTTTGCCCAAACTCCGGATACCAGCAGGCGCGCCATTATAGATTCTGGCCGTCTGGCGAAGGACAGGGTTAGGCTGACTTCTTCAGACACCTTAGTGACCGGGACCGACTCCCTGCGTTTTCCTATCACAGATCGTCGCGGGGATCCCATGCTTTACCCGAACAGGAACAGTTTCGACCTCAATGATCCAGCAAACGTGAAAGATTCCTCGGTTTACGACCCCGCTACCAATTCTTATATCATCTACGAAAAGATCGGGAACAGCTATTTCCGTAAACCTGGTCGCCTGAGTTTCGAAGAATATTACCGTCTGCAGGCCAGGCAGTCGGAAAGATCCTATTTCAAGGACCGGGCGAACACCACATCACTGCTGAACAGGAGATTGCAAAAGCCTGACCTGAAGGCGCATGACGGCCTGTTTAACCGACTCTTCGGAAAGGGAAAAATTGACATCAAGCCGCAAGGGGAAGTCAATATCCTGGGTGGCTACCAGGGCCAGAACATCAAAAACCCAACCTTGCCGGAAAGGGCCAGGCGGAATGGGGGATTTGATTTTGATATGAACGCTAACATCAACGTCATGGGTAATATCGGCGACAAGCTGAAAATGCCAATCTCTTACAACACCTTATCTAATTTTGATTTCGAGAACCAGCTTAAGCTGGACTATACCGGTACATCCGATGAGATCTTCAAGAAGATTGAAGTAGGTAACACCTCATTTGCTACAAAGGGAACCCTGATCCCCGGCGCCCAGCAGTTGTTTGGCGTCAAAACCCAGATGCAGTTCGGCAAATTCTGGGTATCCACCATTTTCGCAAGCCAGCGTTCACAACGTCAGTCCCTTGCGCTCCAGGGCGGGAACAATAACCAGCAATTCGCTCTCAAGGCTGATGCCTACGAAGAGAACCGCCACTTCCTCGTGGCGCAGTACTTCCGCAAGAATTACAACACGGCCATGAAGAACTTGCCGGTGATCAACTCGCAGGTACAGATCATGCGCATGGAAGTTTGGGTGACCAACAGGACGGGCGCAACTACAGAAACCAGGGATATCGTTGGCTTGATGGATATTGGTGAAAATGAGCCTTTCAGACAGCCTCCGGTGATCAACCCCCTTGGCGGCACCTTCCCAAATAACGCTTCGAATGACCTTTATTCAAAGATCGTCTCCGATCCCAGCAGCAGGGACCCTGCTTTTGTAGTCAATAAACTAACCGGCATTGGACTACTGCCAACACAGGATTTCGAGAAGACCTTTGCACGAAAGCTGGATTCAACACAGTATACCTTCCACAGGCAGCTCGGTTTCATCTCACTCAACATTACCTTACAGCCTGATGAAGTTTTGGCTGTTGCATTCCAGTATACCGTGAACGGTAAGGTTTACCAGGTAGGTGAGTTCTCGCAAGACGTGCCCGTTGATTCTTCTTCCGGCGTACAAAAAATACTCTTCCTGAAGTTGCTGAAAGCAACATCTCCAAGAACAAAACTTCCCATCTGGCAACTGATGATGAAGAATATTTATCCGGTAGGATATGGCCAGCTTGAACGTTCAGATTTCCAGTTCAATATCCTGTATGAAGAACCCGGCGGTGGAGAGAAACGGTATCTTCCTGAAGGTGATCAGGCGGGCGTTCCCATCCTCACCCTCGTTAACCTCGACAGACTGAATAATCAAAACGATCCCCAACCTGACGGCGTCTTCGACTATGTGGAAGGGTATACCGTGATCTCGCCGCAAAGCCGGATCATTTTCCCATTACTCGAACCTTTCGGTCGGGATCTGGAGTACGCATTTCAGACGGATCCGTCACTAAGGCAAAAATACCTCTTCTATCCACTGTATGATACCATTAAAGCCATTGCTCAGACCTATGCGAACCTCAACCGGTATATATTCAAGGGTACGGCCCGCTCATCCGGCGGTGGTGGCGGCGATATCAATCTGAATGCTTTCAACGTACCTCAAGGCTCAGTGCAGGTGACCGCCGGCGGCCAGCTCCTGCAGGAAAATGTGGATTATATCATCGATTATGTTTCGGGAAATATCCGGATCATCAATGAAGCGATCAAGAACTCAGGTGTTCCGATCAAAGTCGATTACGAGAACAATGCCACCTTTGGGGTGCAACAACGGACCTACCTCGGCTTACGCTGGGATTATCTCATCAGTAAGAAACTTTCCGTCGGCGGTACCATGGTCAGGCTAAGTGAACGGCCCTTCTTCACCAAGATGGAGTACGGAATGGATCCTATCCGGAACACGATGATGGGTGTGGATATCAACTACCAGAGTGAGTTACCAAGACTGACCAAATGGCTCAGTAAGTTGCCCAATTATAAGCCCAGTGGAAATTCCAGTATCACTGCTTTCGCCGAAGCCGCCCAGTTGAAACCCGGCCATGCCCCGCAAATCGGGAGAGGAGCAGAAGGCTTGATCTATATAGACGATTTTGAGGGTACGAAGGCGAGCATTGACCTGCGTTTCCCACTGATCAGCTGGAACCTCGCTTCAACGCCAAAGGGCGCCACAGACCGCAGTGGTAATATCCTCTTCCCGGAGGCCGACCTGTTCGATAACCTTGATTATGGTAAGAATCGCGCCAAGATCGCCTGGTACAATATCGAGCCCGTTCTGCAGGAAAGAAGGAACCCCAACAATCCTATCAAAGACCTGGAAGAACTTTCAGATCCTCGTGTAAGATCCGTTTCACAGCAGGAGATCTTCCCCCAACGAACGCCAGATTTCGGACAGAACCAACTCGTGACATTTGACCTGGCTTATTATCCTAAAGAACGAGGTCCATATAATTACGATGCTACCAATGTTGACCCTTCAGGTAAACTCCTCAATCCAAATAAGCGATGGGGCGGTATCATGCGTGGTATCGATCAAACTGATTTCGAAACAGCCAATATCGAATTCATCGAGTTCTGGGTCCTTGATCCATTCATCAAGGCAACAAATCCACAAGGTGGCACCCTTTATTTTAACCTGGGGAATGTATCCGAAGACGTATTGAAAGATTCGCGACGCTTTTATGAAAATGGCTTGCCCACGCCCACCATACCGTCAGCATCTACTACATCCACATGGGGCCGCTCGCCTTTGAATCCCATACAGGTTACCCAGGCCTTCAGCAACCAGCCGGAAGACAGGCCTTACCAGGACGTTGGTTTCGACGGTTTAACCGATACGTCTGAGCAAAGGGTAAGACAGGCCTACCTGACTGACCTGGGCAATCGTTTGGGTGTGGGATCACCCGCATACAGATCGGCCAGCGCCGACCCATCAGCCGATAACTTCAGGTACTACCGCGATCCGCTGTACGATCAGCAATCTACGGGTATCCTAGGCCGTTATAAGAGTTTCAACAGTCCACAGGGCAATTCGCCAATCGCCGAGAACAACAGCCAGTTTGCATCCGCCTTTACGCTGTACCCCGATTCGGAAGATTTCAACCGCGACAATACCCTGAATGAAACAGAAGAGTATTTTCAGTATAAAGTGGACCTTAAGCCCTCTAATTCTGCTCAAATGCAGGTTGGTCAGAATTTTATTGTTGACCGGAAGATCGTCAACGTGAGCCTGGCCAATGGCAACAAGGAAAACCAGCTCTGGTACCAGTTCAGGATACCAGTCACACAGTACTACCAGAAAGTTGGCGAGATCCCCGATTTCAAATCCATTCGTTTCATGAGGATGTTCATGACCGATTTTCAGGACTCCACCATACTCCGTTTCGCAAAACTGGAACTGGTCAGAAACAACTGGCGTCGGTTCACATTCGATATCGATACTGCCGGCCAGTATAAACCGGTCGATCTTTCCGGAGCTACCACATTTAATGTTTCTGCCGTGAATATTGAGGAGAACGACAAGCGGGATCCAATTCCTTATCGCGTTCCGCCGGGCATTGAAAGGGTACAGGCATTGAGCAATGGCGGTATCAATATCCTCCAGAATGAACAGGCCATGAGCGTTGTGTTGTGTAACCTGCAGGAAGGCGATTCAAGGGGCGTTTTTAAAACCCTGAACCTCGACCTCCGGCAGTATAAGAAACTATCCATGTTCATCCACGCAGAGAGCCTCAAAGGCCAACCCGCATTAAGGGACGGCTCTGTAAATGCAGTCATCAGGATCGGAAACGATTTCATCAATAACTTCTATGAGATAAAATATCCGCTGAAGGTTACACCTTTTGGGACTTCAGATCCCGAGGTGATATGGCCCCAGGAGAACAGCGTTGACTTCGATATGGGCGTGTTGGTTAAACTGAAGGCTGAAAGAAATCTGGCGAACGCCAATACCAATGCCATTTACCGCAAGGTGGTCAATGGAAAAATTTATTCGCTGGTGGGTAATCCAAACCTCGGCGAGGTAAGGGGTATCCTCGCCGGCTTCGAGAACAATAAGGACCCGGACGGAACCGGCGGACCGATCTGTACAGAGGTCTGGATCAATGAGCTTCGTTTGTCCGGTATCGACGAAACAGATGCGTGGGCCGCTGTTGGCCAGGTGAACATGCAGTTGGCAGATCTGGGTACCGTATCCGTATCCGCAAACATTCATACCCAGGGATTTGGCGGACTGGAGCAGAGGGTCAATGAAAGATTACGTGATGACTTCAGGCAAGTGGATTTCTCTACCAATCTTCAACTTGGTAAACTTCTTCCCAAGACCTGGGGCATTGAAATTCCTTTCTTCGCCAACTACTCTGAAATGATCAGCGCCCCACAGTATGATCCTTACGATAAGGATATCCTGCTGAAAGATAAGCTCAAGGTGTTCAGGGATAAACGTGACTCGATCAGGAATGATGCCTTAGACTATACCAGTATCAGAACGGTGAACTTTACCAATATCAGGAAGCTCCCGACCGGAAAGATCAGGCTCTGGAGCATTTCCAATTTTGATTTCAGTTATTCATTCACCCAGACCTACCAGCATAACCCATTGATCGAGTCAAACGACGTGCGGAGACAACAAGGGGGCGTGGGTTATACCTATACCGGGCAACCGAAATTTTTTGAACCATTTAAGAAGTCCAAATCGAAAACTAAGTACCTGGATTTCGTAAAGAGCTTTAACCTCAATTATAATCCAAACCTCATCGGGATCCGTTGGGATGCCAGACGCCAATTTGGTGCGATCAGACCAAGGAATGTTGGTGGTGGACCATTTAAAATTCCGGAGACTTACGATAAGTATTTTGTGATGGACAGGATCTATAATATGCGCTGGGACCTGACGCGTTCATTCAACATTGATTTTAAAGCCACTAATAATAGCAGGGTCGATGAGCCGTTTGGACGCATAGATACAAAGCCGGAGAAGGACAGCTTGCGACGCGCTTTCTTTAGCGGAGGCAGGAATACCTTGTATAACCAGGCTATGGACTTCACGTACAATCTCCCCACGGCACTATTCCCGTTCCTCGATTGGGTAACGGCGAACCTTACTTACAGAACCACATATGGTTGGATAGGCGCTTCCCGCCTGGCCATCAGTTTGGGTAACACCATTCAGAATAGTAATGCCAAGGGAGCTACGCTGGAGTTCAATATGCTTCAGTTGTATAATAAGTCCAGGTTGTTGCGAAAGTTAAATGAACCTCCGGGTCAATCGCCGCCTGATCCATCCGATACCACCAAAAAAGGAAAGCCACGGGCGAATCCTGAGTTGCGTGGAGCAGGACGGGTTTTCGCACAGTTGTTGACTTCGGTCAAAAGGGTAGGCGCCACCTACAACGAAGGCGCAAGTACCTTCCTTCCGGGCTATATGGATTCCACCCAGTTATTGGGCCAGAACCTGAGAAGCATGGAGCCCGGCTTCGGATTCATTTTTGGCGGCCAGCCGGACAGTAACTGGTTGTACAAGAAAGCCAGTAAAGGGTTGATCACACGTGATCCCATACTGAACAACCTGTTCAGGCAGACGTATGATCAACGTTTTAACCTCAGCGCCAGTGTAGAGCCTTTCAGGGATCTTACCATAGACCTGAACATGGAGAAAACATTCACGCGTACTTATAATTCACTGTTCAAGGACACCTCGGGCTTTGGAGATTTCGCCAACCTTAATCCCTATGCATCCGGAGGGTTTAGTGTTAGTTATATTTCCTTCCAGACCCTGTTCCGGAAATTTGACCCCAATAACATCAGCGAGACATTTAAACAGTTTCAGAATAACAGAATCATCGTTTCTGAGCGCCTTGGCCTGCAAAACCCTTACAGCCAGGTGAAGATGCCGGATGGATATTACAAGGGATACGGCAGGTATGCGCAGGACGTGCTTATCCCATCGTTCCTGGCTGCATACACAAATACGGACGCGAATTCAATTGCTTTGCTTAAGTCCGGCAACGGCAACTATGTAAAGGCAAATCCTTTTGCAGGTTATCTTCCTAAGCCAAACTGGCGACTCACCTTCAACGGCCTGACCAAGATCAAGCCCCTCGACAAGGTGTTCACCAATTTCTCCATTACCCATGCATACAATAGCACCTTGAGCATGAATAGCTTCAACTCTGCTTTGTTGTATGACGACTTTCTGATGTTAGGATTCCCATCGTTCCTTGACACTATATCCGGCAGTTTCATTCCTTACTTCCTCGTTCCGAATATTTCGATCAACGAACAATTCGGTCCATTGGTGGGTATCGACTTCACCACGGTGAAACAGTTCTCAGGACGGTTTGAGTACCGGAAGAGCAGGCAGCTCAGTCTTTCACTGATCGATTACCAACTTGCCGAGGTGCGCTCAACGGAACCCACGTTCAATATGCGCTATCGCAAACGGGGTCAGCTGCCGTTCAATATCAGGAT
>JBBAJN010000039.1:0-21264 GCA_040404045.1 Chitinophagaceae bacterium | reverse complement strand
CATCAACGACCCTGCTAAAATGAAAAAAGATTTCAGCTATCCTTGTGATCCAACCGGCACAGGTAACATCATCATCAGGGGTTTGAAAAGTGAAAATTAAATCGGCTATAAAACCATGAGCGCGGCACCCATTTTACTGATTGTCATTGTAGCACAGCTCAGACAGATCCTCAAAAAAGAACAAGCAAGTCCGGAAATGCAGGAAATCCTGCGTAGAAGCCTCTTTGTATCCATAGCCTTATTGGTACTGAACACGATCCCTTTTGTTGGCTCCTTTGCCAAATGGGTGATCAATGCAGGCCTATTGTTGGTCATCTACATCGTTTATAACCGGGAAGAATACCTGCGTTTCCGAAATTACATGTACGCGTATATCCCGCTGCTGCTGGTACTGATCACAAACGATATGGTCTCACTCCTGCCGGTCGCGTGGGAAGATACCATCAGCGATTACATGAGCGTGGTGCAGGGCTTTGCGATCATCTGGATGGTAGCCATGCTGTTTATCGCAAATAAACAAAACAAGGCCCTCCGGGCAGAAGAAACAAAGCGGGAAGTCGAGGAAAAAATGAAACAGATCGCAGAGGAGAAAAAAGCTGAACTGGAAGTGCTGGTGGCAGAACGTACCCGGGAGCTCCTCAAGCAGAAGGAAGAGTTACAGCAGGCCGTTGAAGATCTAAAGTCCACGCAGGACCAACTGATCCATGCTGAAAAAATGGCCTCACTGGGAGAACTTACGGCAGGGATCGCCCACGAAATACAAAATCCGCTCAATTTTGTCAACAACTTCTCAGAAGTGAATATGGAACTGGCCGCTGAACTGAACGAAGATGTAGACAAAATGAACATCACGCCAGAAGATAAAACACACCTGATCTCCATGGTCAATATGATCAGGCAGAACCAGGATAAGATCAACTACCATGGGAAACGGGCCGACAGCATCGTGAAAGGTATGCTGCAGCATTCCAGAACAGGAACCGGCATAAAGGAACCCGTAGAACTCAACAGCCTGGTGGATGAATACGTTCGCCTGAGCTACCATGGACTACGCGCAAAGGACAAAGGATTTAACGCCACACTCGACATTCACCTTGATCCCGCCATCGATAAAGTCATGGCCCTTCCCCAGGATCTGGGCCGGGCCCTGCTCAATATCCTGAACAATGCGTTTTACGCGGTAAATGAGAAAAAACAGGAAGGCATAGAAAGCTATTCCCCAACTCTTACCGTGCATACCAAACTGGTGGATAAAGGCAGGAAATGGGTCTATATTTCCATCAGGGATAACGGAAACGGTATTCCGGATTCAGTCAAAGACAAGATCTTTCAGCCCTTCTATACCACTAAACCAACAGGGAAAGGAACCGGGCTGGGCTTATCTTTAAGTTACGATATTATCAGCAAGGGGCACGGCGGGGAACTCAGGATGCATTCCAGGGAAAATGAATACACCGAATTCATCATTAAACTCCCCCTCTGATCTTTTGATCTTTATCTTTCAAAATACTAAATGTTAACGTATGAAAATACTTGTGGTAGATGATGAAAAAGATATCCAGATGCTTTTTGAACAGCGGTTCAGGAAAGAACTCCGAAATGGTTTGATCCAGCTCGCTTTTGCTTTTTCAGGGGAAGATGCGCTCACTTATCTCAGCCAGCATCACCATGAAGCCGTACTTATCCTGTCAGACATCAATATGCCCGGCATGAGTGGGTTGGATCTGCTTTCCCATATCAAGGAACGCTATGAAAACCCGCCGCCCATCGTGATGATGATCACAGCCTATGGAGATGCGGAAAACTATAATAAGGCCATGGAACTTGGAGCCGATGATTTCCTGACAAAACCCCTGGATTTCAGTATTCTCAAGGAAAAACTTAAATTGAACTAATGGCGAAAATATTAGTTGCTGACGATGAAGCGGATCTGGAATTTCTGATCATGCAGAAATTCAGGAAACAGATCAGGGACCAACAGTACGAGTTTGTGTTCGCGATGAATGGAAAGCAGGCATTGGAGCGGCTGGAAGAACATCCGGATATTGATATCGTGCTCAGCGATATCAATATGCCCGAAATGGACGGGCTCACACTGCTCTCAAAACTTCACGAGAACAGTCCCCTGATCAAGGCTGTGATCATTTCTGCCTACGGTGACATGGAAAACATACGGTCGGCCATGAATCGTGGCGCCTACGATTTCCTGCTAAAGCCGGTTGATTTTGCAGACCTGGAGCTCACTATGGATAAAACCCTGGCCCATGTGAAACAGATCAGGGAAACCCTCAAAGCGATCAAGGAGAACAATATCCTGAAAATGTATGTGGATGTTGCAGTACTTGATTACATGAATACACCCGGCTTTGAAAACTCCGTTACCCGCAACGAACATATCGACGCAACGGTCATGTTTGTAGACATCTGTGGCTTTACCTCCATTGCAGAAACACAACCCGTTAAGGACGTAGTTGAAATGCTAAACCGCTATTTTGATGTCATTGTAAAAGAGATCATTGAGCAGGGTGGTCATGTAGATAAATTCATGGGCGACGCGGTGATGGCTGTATTCCGCGGCGATAACCACCTCAACCGGTCCGTTCAGACTGCCCTGGGCATCAGGAGAACCATCGATGCACTCGGAGTATCTGATGAAATCAACTACAGGCCCAAAGTATCCATCGGATTAAATACCGGCGACCTGATATCGGGAAATATTGGTTCCGCCAGCCTCAAGCGACTGGACTATACCGTGATCGGTGATGTGGTGAATACGGCACAGCGACTGCAGTCAACTGCCAAGCCGGGTCAGATCATCATCAATGAACATACCTGCCAATTGTTGAAGGACAGGTTCAATTGTGAGAATCTGGGGGAAGTGCCATTAAAAAACAAGTCCCTCCCCGCCATTATATACAATGTGATCGGTTAGATCCGGAAAACCATCTTTCTTTAAAGTTCCGTGAACCACGGGGCTTTTTTATGCTTCATCAAAAAAAATCCTAATTACCTAAAATTAGGTAAGGAGCAAATGACTGGTTATCCTAATTTTCCGGCTGACTATTACCCTTAAAAATAGGTGTTACAAAAAGTTGTCCGAAAGGGGGGCGACTTTTAAACCGGCATTCGTGTCGGTTTTTTTATTAGATACAGGCTGCTGCCGAGAAGATCTGTTTTATCAATGGCTCACCCAGCAGCGCAATGGATGAGTACCCTACCAGGGAAAATACACCCGATTTCTTCAACGAACTGATGAGCTTGGACATGGAAGGCAATTCACTCTTGGCCAGAATGTTCCGACGATGCGCATAAATCGTCGACTTTGTAAGCCCTGTTTTCGCTGCAATTTCCCCGGTAGTGGAACCGCTGTCAACCAGGCGGAGAATTTCAAGCTCCCGCAGGGTAAAACTCGTCAGCTTCCCTTTCACCAGTTCATCATCGGTAGACTCAAATAAATGAAGTACCTCACCGTCGTGGTTAATCGTGATCAATGGTTGGCCCAGCCGCTTGATGTGTGTAATATCCACAAAATAACCGCCGGTAATGGCCACATGCCCGTTCCCGTCCCATTTAATGGGCCGGAACTGGATGAGCAACCTCCGCCTCTGTCCATCCAGGCGGATGATGCCAAAGTCCATATTGATCTGAATGTCTGTACGTCCCTTATATTCTTTCACCAGGGTCTCGAAACTTCCACTGCTCAGTTTACAAACGATCGGCCCCTGTTCGGGATCGATGATCATGGGAGCGCTTTCGGCCATGGTCAGTTTCATCATCGCCATGGAGGATATACCAGTAAGGCGCTCACAGTTATTTCCCATATAAAGAAATTTCGCCGAGCTGACATTAAAAACAAAGGGCGCACAGTTCCCCAGGCAAAAAGAAGCCGGAAACTGAAGTACCGTGGATTTAATCTCGTCGTCTGTAAAGGTTACCTCAGACTGGGAAGATAATTTCCCCAGGGACTCCTCGATCAATTTGGCTAAGGGGATATTCAAATTAAATGGGTTAAACTGAGACAGCAAAATAGCCGAAAAATCAATGAAATAATGAAAACAGTTCAATCGAACATATCAATACCCCTATAAATGGACATAAATCGCATTGACTCCCAGCCTAAAAACAGCCAAACCAGGCCCTGAATAGAAAAAGCGGTAATGCGCAATGCATGACCGCTTTCCAAATGGCAAGATAAAAAAAAGCCATTCCGTAGAAACGGAACGGCCTCAACGATTGCTTGCCATATAAAAATCTTACTTCTTCAAAGTGTCAACTACAGCAGCAGCAGCAGAATCAACAACAGCAGCAGCAGAGTCAACAACAGCTGGAGCAGCAACTGTATCTACAGTTGTAGCAACGGCAGTGTCAACAGCAGCTTCAGTTGATTCAGTGGATCCACCGCAAGATGCGAGGGCTGCGATAGCCAGGATTGCGAAAACCTTTTTCATTCGTTTGAATTTTTTGGTAGTGATTAATGATTGTGTTCATTAATACGTCCGCCTTATAAAAGGTAACCTACCTTTTTAAAATTTTTTTTTCGTTGTTTTGGGTTACAAAAGCCCCCAAAAAGTATTAATATCCGGCAGGTGAGCAAATACTACAAAGAAGCAGAGCTGTTAAAAAGACTGGCAAAGAACGAAAAAGCGGCCATCGAGTCCATTTATAAGGATAATTACAAGCTGATCCAGCAACTGATTATCAATAACAATGGGAGCGAAGATGACGCAAGGGATATATTCCAGGAAGCGCTCATCGTTCTGTATCAAAACTCAAAATCGGAGAGTTTTGAACTGAACTGCCAGATCCGAACCTACCTCTATTCTGTATCCAGACGCCTGTGGCTCAAGCGTTTACAGAGCAGCAGACGGTTTGAGACCCCGGTAGACAATTTTGAGGAGGTGGTACATGTGGAGGACGATATGGCGGTCCATGAGAAGCTCGACAGGCAGTACGGGATCATGAAAAGTGCCCTCGGGAAGATCGGGGAGCCCTGTAAAAGCCTGTTGGAAGCGTTCTACATCCATAACAAGAATATGCAGGACATTTCCTCATTTTTTGGGTATACGAACGCTGATAACGCCAAGAACCAGAAATACAAGTGCCTGATGAGGCTTAAGAAGCTATTCTTTGCTCAATATAAAAATGGTAATTAATGGACCAGATCCTTTTAGTGGATGCCACCGAACGCTATCTGAGGGGTGAAATGAATGACCAGGAAAAGGCCAGTTTCGAAGATTTGCGCAAAACAAATCCCGAAGTTGACCAATTCGTTGTGGAACATCATTTTTTTACCGAAGAACTTAACCGATACGCCACAGTCAAACGTTTTAAGGCCAACCTGTACGATGTTCACCATACCCTGAAAGAAACCGGGGATATCAGCGACGTGAAAGCCCCGGAAATGGGTAAACTGGTACAATTCTGGGAGAAATACCGGAGGACCGTTGCGGTGGCCGCCTCAATTGCAGGCTTGACCGCCCTGCTGATCAGTGGTCTGACCCTTTTCTTCTCGCCCAAGGCCCCAATACGGGATATCGAGGAACTGCGCAGGAAAGTGAACAAGCTTGAGGTCAGAACCAATAGCCAGGACGTACAACTGAACGATGTTAAGAAGAAGATCGATCCTAATGCCTCGGTAACTTTTGGAGGAACAAGCTTCCTGGTGGACCCTAAGGGCTATTTGCTGACATCTGCCCACGTGATCGCCAACGCGTCCCAGGTCTTCGTGCAGAATGTAAAGGGACAGGATTACCGCGCTACCATCGTATATACCGATAAAAACAGGGATCTCGCGATCCTGAAAATAGACGACGCTGATTTCCGTCCGTTGACGAGCCTCCCCTATGGATTCAAAAAATCATCTACGGACCTGGCAGAACCTGTGTTCACACTGGGTTTTCCCAAGGATGAGATCGTATATGGAGAAGGTTACCTAAGCGCCATGACGGGCCTGAAAGGCGATACTATGTCCAGCCAGATCACGATATCCGCCAACCCGGGAAACAGTGGTGGTCCCGTGCTGAACCGTAATGGCGAGGTGATAGGGATCCTGAACGCCCGCCAGACTACCGCTGAAGACGTAGTATTCGCGATCAAATCAAAACATATCCTCAAAACGATCCAGGAATTGAAAGATGCGGATACCGCGGCCAATATCAAGGTACCCGCCACATCTTCGATCCGCGGAATGGAAAGGGTTCAACAAGTGAAAAAGATCGAAGACTGTGTGTATATGGTGAAGGTGGTCCTGTAACCATCTCCTAAACTGATAATAAGAAAAGAGGCGGATAACCGCCTCTTTTCTTATACTAAAGATTTTACCGCCAATTCAGACCTAACGGATTCCCTAATTAGCTAACTAGCTAACTAGCCAATCAGCTAATCCCACAGCCCTGCCGGATATTCCCCGCTGCTGACCAGTTCATAAATGCTTTCTTTTACCGCAGGGGCATCCTGCTTATAGGTAACTCCAAACCATGAAGATGTGGTAGGTATCACCTTAATGACACCCTTCCCGTCGCTGATGAATTCATCTGCAACAATAGGTATGAAAAATTCAGATTTAGGCACATTGACCTGATTATCCAGAAACTCGCTGAAAAGTGACTCTGAAAAATCAAAGACGTAGGGTGAGAAACACCAGAAGTTCATGGACACTTTCGAATCCCTTGAGATCTCCCTCGGCTCCAGGTTGTCATCACAGATCACCTTACCGTTCTGCTCGCTGATATTGATCCGCTCCGCAATGGAAGCCAGGTTGCCTTTTTCATCCACCTGGCACACGCCCCTGTTGACGGTGCCGTGCTCAGATAGCGTCTTCATCAGTTCATACCCGATGATAGACCAGGTACTATTATCACACGCGGTTGTAAGGAAATGATGCGCCTTTTCGAAAGCATCCCTTCCATAAAAATCATCTGCATTGATCACCGCAAAAGGCTCCTTCACAGCGTCCCGGGCGCAAAGAACAGCATGGGCCGTACCCCAGGGCTTTGTGCGATCAGCCGGTATGGCACGTCCCCCGGTGAATGCCGTCAACTCCTGGTACACATAATCTGTTTCAGCCCGTCCTTTTAGTTTGGGCTCAAAGATGTTCTTGAAGTTCCCGGCGAACTCTTCCCTGATAATGAACACCACCTTGCCAAACCCCGCTCGGATCGCGTCATAAATAGAATAATCCATGATGGTTTCACCGGAAGGGCCAAATGCTTCTATCTGTTTCATTCCACCGTAACGGGAAGCCATTCCGGCAGCAAGTATCAAAAGGGTTGGTTTCATCTTTATTTATCAACTTTGGATGGTAAAATTACATATTAATGCATTCAAAACGAGCTCTCGATGCTTTAGCATGGCTTGACACCATGGTCAGTGAAAAGATCAGGACAGAAACGATCTTGAATTCGTTATATGATAGGACGGATATAAGTTGGGACATTCTTCGTGCCGACCTGTTGCATCCGGTTTGTTCCGGCAATAAGTTCTTTAAACTCAAATACTACATGCTCGATGCGATTCAAAAAAACTACACCTCCATTCTCACGTCCGGTGGCGCATGGTCCAACCATATTGTGGCTACCGCTTATGCGGCCCGTTCCTGCCAACTCCGGGCCAAAGGCATCATCCGGGGCGAAAAACCCCTGGAACTTTCCCGGACCCTGCAAGAGGCCCAATCCCTGGGCATGGAACTCGAGTATGTCAGTCGTACCCATTTTCAGTCCGGTGAAAACCCTTCTCCGGGAGAATACTTCATTCCCGCAGGTGGTTACGGCCAACTCGGCACCCGGGGCGCCGGCGATATGCTGAATCATGTCAAAGCAGCCAACTACACGCATATCCTTTGTGCCATAGGCACAGGAACCATGCTGGCTGGCCTCGCCCAGGCTGCGCCTAACTGCCGGGTGATCGGTATACCCGTCCTCAGGCATGAGGCTATCGGAGAAGAGATCCGGCAACTGGCCCCTCAAAACAACATTACCATATTACACGAATTTCATGAAGGCGGTTACGCAAAAAAAACGCCACAACTGGTCAAATTCATGAATGATTTCTATGTAGGCACGGGTATACCTACCGACTTTGTCTATACCGGCAAACTGATGTTTGCCATTCTTCAACTGATTCACAAACAGTACTTTCCGCCCGGCAGCAGGATCCTGGCCATCCACAGCGGTGGACTGCAGGGTAATAAATCCCTAAAAAAAGGAGTACTGGTATTTTAAGAAGTCATCTCGGTTATATTTGCATTAGCAGTAATAACTGAATTCCCGGATACGTTACCCAACATCATGGTCAAAAGTTTTGTGCTTATCCTCCTTATTGCCTCTTTGAGCTGTCCCGTCGTTGCCCAGGATAGCCTGCCAAAACTTTCCGTGAAAAGCAAGTCCGGCAAAGTCATTCTCTCATGGCAAAACCCCTTTAATGATGTTGTACAAATCAATATCCAGCGCTCGTACGACTCCCTGAAAAATTTCAAGACCATCCTGAGCGTGGCGGATCCTTCTGCAGTCACTAACGGGTACATGGACAGCAAGCCCCCGGACATCAAACAGTTCTACAGGCTCTATGTGCAACAAAGTGGCGGAAAATACTTTTTTACCAATTCCTACAGGCCGGTACCGGACACGGCCCGCGCAGTGGCTAAAGGCAGGCCTGGGGAAAAACAGTCAACCAAGCAAGGCACAACTCCCCCGGCCGGCACCAGGCAAACCGATGCGTCCATGGACTTAGCCAGTGAAGATGAGTTCCTGACAGAGTCGGGTTCTCCGAAAAAGATCGAGAAAAATTCAACTGCCAGAAAAAAACTTTCCAATACCCGACAGTTGGGAATTGACACTGCCAAAGTAAATGCGCCGGATCTCCAGGAGATCAGCGTACCCTCTGTATTTGTACATACAAATAACCAGGGTCATGTGGTGGTTGCGTTGCCTCCGGAAAAAACAAGCCAGTACACCCTGAAGTTCTTCAAGGACGATGGAACGCCATTATTCACCATGAATAAGATCAGGGAGAGCCAACTCACCATTGATAAAACAAATTTCATCAAAGCCGGCTGGTTCAAGTTTGAACTCTACGAGAACAACCAACTGAAAGAGAAAAACAAGTTCTTCATCCCCAGGGAAAACTTTTGATCAGAACAACCTGAAAAAGGCTTTCCTCACTTCATGCTTGACATCCTCGAAAGGCAGGTCATCACCCAACTCCCGGGCCAGCGAAGTCACTTTCTTGTTTTCGATACCGCAGGGTATGATGTGATTGAAATAACTGAGATCTGTATTGACATTGAAAGCAAAGCCATGCATGGTCACCCACCGGCTGCATCGAACGCCCATGGCACAGATCTTCCGCTCCTTTCCGGGTTTGTCTGGTTCGATCCATACCCCGGTTTCCCCCGCACTGCGTTCACCTTTTACCCCATAAACGGCAAGGGTCTCAATGATCACTTCCTCCAGGGTTCTCAGGTACCGGCCGATATCCGTATAACATTTCTCGAGATCAATGATGGGATAGCCTACGATCTGCCCGGGCCCATGGTAGGTTATATCGCCACCCCTGTTGGTGTGGAAAAAAGAAATTCCGCGCGTTACCCTGTCCTCCTCGCTGATCAGCACATGGGCCATATCACCGCTTTTCCCAAGCGTATACACGTGTTCGTGCTCGCAGAACAACAAATGATTCACCGTGGGCAGATCCATGGCTTTCACCTCTCCTGCAGCGCGTGCAGCGGCCTTTATACCTATATTCTCGCGCAACAATTCTTCCTGCAGATCCCAGGCTTCCTGATAGCCAATGACCCCCAGATCCCTGAACAGTATATCCATTCCGTCAAAATTAACCCTAATTAGTAATTTCGCAGATGCATATTCAGGACGATCCAGAACTCGAACAAGGCGGCGGGGAAGAAACAGAGGAGCTTTACGAACGATTATCCATGGTAGTGGATAAGGGTCAGGAGCCCCTGAGAATAGATAAATTCCTGCAACAACGGATCGTAAAGGCAACCCGGAACAAGATCCAGAAGGCCATTGAACAGGGTCATGTGCTGGTGAATGACAAGCCCGTGAAGGCCAATTACAAGATCAGGCCGGGCGACTCGATTGTCACTTATTCTGAAAATGTTCCTGAATCCTTTGAAGTTTTGCCGGAGGAAATGCAGCTGAATATCGTTTATGAGGACGATGATGTGATGGTGATCAATAAACCTGCAGGGCTCGTGGTTCACCCCGGCAGTGGTAATTACAGCGGCACCCTTCTCAACGGGATCGCATGGTATCTCAGGCAACAGCAACCGGACCTCGACGAGAATGCCCTCCCCAGGTTTGGCATGGTGCACAGGATCGACAAAAACACCAGCGGCCTTTTGCTGCTGGCCAAATCAGACAAGGCTGCTGTTGACCTGGCTAACCAGTTTTTTGACCATACCGTGGAGCGAAAATACCTGGCCCTGGTCTGGGGTAATTTCGACGAAGACGAAGGCACCATTACGGGGCATGTAGGACGGCATCTGAAGTTTCGAAAGATCATGGACGTATTCCCCGACGGCGAACACGGTAAAGATGCCACCACCCATTACAAAGTAGTGGAAAGATTCAACTACGTCACCCTGATAGAATGCCGCCTGGAAACAGGAAGGACACACCAGATCAGGGTGCATATGCAGCATATAGGTCATTCGCTATTTAACGATGATACCTATGGCGGTGACCGCATCGTAAAAGGAACCATCTTTACCAAATACAAACAATTCGTAGAGAACTGTTTTGATATCTGCCCCCGGCATGCCCTCCATGCGCAAACGCTTGGATTCACTCATCCCAGGACCAGGAAACGAATGGTGTTCAACAGCGAGATACCGGCAGACATCCAGGCTGTCCTCGAAAAATGGAGAAGGTATACTACCGCGAAAAATCAAATAACGTAGCCGTAAACACGCCACGCTCCCGCTTTTTAGTGATCACATTCCACTGCCCGTTGTAACGGATCAGGGAAGGAACGAGCAACTCCTGGAAACGGGTTAGCTGAACTTCCATGTCCACATGGAACCCATATACCCCCGCGCTGTAGCTTAAGGAATACGTTCTGGAGATAACGTCAAATGTGGTATAATCGAACCAGGTGCTCATCTTATCGATCACCAGTTTGTCCGGGTCCCCACCCTCGGCTTCTGTTTTCCCGGTCACGTTAAATACATAGCAAGGCTTACCGTTCTTCTCCCGGATGTCTATATCGAAATGATACCAGCGAGACATATCATCGTCAAACATCGCCGCTTTATCTCCCATCAGGGGAATACCAGGGATCTTCATGCCCGGGTTAAAAAAAAGCATCTTCAGCTGTTCCTTATGTTTCTCGATGCCGGACTTATTCCTCAGTGTTCTGTCCGTACCCTTCACAATATTCGTTTCACCACAGACCGTATCAAAGGCAAAAAAAAGCGATGCATACAGCTCTGCCGTGTAATAACCATACCCGCCTTTCTTATTGTAAAAATCACCCGTCGCTTCTTCAGCCTCTTTCTTCGTGTATCGGCAACCGTTATCGGCGTACTGGCGCGTCCTGCTGTTGAGCGTTGCCTTTGTTTTGCCATTCTTATCCATCATCCGGATATCGTTCAGGGCCGCAAAATTCAGGATGCGAAGATTTTTGAAGGCCTTGTAAAAACTGGTATCCAGCTTGACCTTATTGACAAAGCCCCTGACGTCCGTATTGTTCCGGATGATCACTTCAGAGAGGGTGATCACGCGGCCGTCAATGGTATCTTTCTGTTGGGCTTTCACCCTGCTGCACAGCACCAGTAAAATCACCGGCAGCAATATGGGGCCAAGCTTTACGTGCATCCTTATTTTTGAAACATCATGCGGTAATCCACGCGTACCTTACCCCTGGAGATATCGTCAAGCTTGCCTTTAATGAGTTTTCTTTTCAGCAGGGAAATACGGTCGATGAAAAGCTTGCCTTCTATATGGTCGTACTCATGCAGGATGACCCTTGCCGTAATGCCATTGAAGGTCCTGGTATACGTGTTGAATTCTTCATCCTGGTACTCAAGCACCACTTCCTCATTGCGGGAAATATCTTCCCTGACCTTTGGTATGCTGAGGCAACCCTCATTGTACAACCACTCCTTCCCGTTAAGGCTCACAATGCGCGCATTGATAAATACCTGTTTTACACCGGGGCCGTCAGGATAATCCTCCTTTTCATCATCGTCCATGTTCTCGAAGATCTGCGTGGAATCGATCACAAAAAGCCTGATCGCCCGGTTGATCTGGGGTGCAGCCAAACCAACGCCATTGGATCCATACATGGTTTCCCACATGTCTTCGATCAGTTTGTCCAACTGGGGATATTCAGGGGTAATGGGTTTCGCCACTTCCCTGAGAACAGGATGACCATAAGCTACAATTGGAAGTATCATGGCGCAAAATTAATGAATCAACGGGAAAATTACCGTCTATGGAAAGGGCGTATGCTTTACCGTGTCCTGCTTTCAAGGTATTCCTGCAAGAGCAGGGTTGCGGCGATCTCATCCACATTCGCCTTGTTGCGGCGATCCTTCTTCTTCATCCCCATGTCAATCATGGCACGGGAAGCCATCTTTGAACTGTAACGTTCATCAATGGTCACGATGTTCACCCCGGGGAAATGCCTTTTAAGCTTTTTCACAAACTCGGCTGCAGCAGCCGTTATATCCGTGGCAGAATCGTCCAGGTTCCTTGGATCTCCCACCACAATGGTCTCCACCGCTTCCTTCCCGAGATAGTCTTTTAAAAACACCAGCGCCATATGTGTTTCCACGGTAGTGAGTCCCTGCGCAATGATCTGCAAGGGGTCCGTTACGGCCATCCCCGTTCGCTTCCGCCCGTAATCAATGGCAAGTATCCTCATGTCAGGTAAATAGATCGGTGATCACAAATATCGCAAATACCACACTGGCAATACCGTTTGCCGTCATGAAAGCCAGGTTCACGCGGCTCAGGTCTGCTGGCTTCACAATACTTTGCTGGTATACCAGCATGCCGCAGAAAACAACCACGCCCATCCAGTAGAGATAACCAAAACCACCATACCAGCCAGCGGCGATTACAAAAAGCGAAGACAGTACATGCAAAAACCTGGACACCCGCAATGCATTTCTTTTGCCTACGGAAGCGGGGATGGAATAGAGTTGCTGCGACTTATCAAATTCCTCATCCTGGAGCGCGTAGATGATATCAAATCCGCTGACCCAGCAGATCACAGCCAGCGAAAAAAAAATGGGCAGCAGCGTAAAATGCGCGGTGACCGCGAGATAGGCACCGATGGGGGCCAGCGATAGCCCCAGGCCCAGGATCAGATGGCATAAGGGTGTAAATCGCTTGGTATAACTGTAGCCGAGGATCACCAGTAAGGCAACAGGCGAGAGGAAAAAACAGAGGGGGTTGATAAACCAGGTGAAACCGATAAAGAGCAGGCAGTTGACTATGGTGAACGCCAGTGCATTGCCGGGTTTAATGATGCCGCTGGGGATCTCACGAACCGAGGTCCTGGGATTCTTTGCATCATAATGCCTGTCAAGGTACCTGTTAAACGCCATCGCCGCCGTTCTGGCGGTGACCATGCATCCCAACACGAGCAGCAGCAGAATCCACATATCGCCAGAGAAAACATCGGACAACGGGCCTTCTTCCCTGATCACGTTATGACTTCCGCTGAAGGGGATCTCGCCGTACCGTTTATGGAACAAACCGATGAAAAACCCCACGAGTGCAAATGGCAGGGCAAAGATGGTATGAGAAAATTTGATGAGCGACAGGTAATTCTTAACGGTTGTCATGCCCGGCAAAGGTACGAAGAGCCAACTACTATTTTGGCTGCCCGGGAGCCCCCAGCCCTTTTTTGTGCATCTCCCAGAGAACGATCCCCGCAGCCACGGAAATGTTCAGTGAATGCTTCATGCCTGCCTGCGGAATCTCGATACAGGCATCGCAAAGGGCGATCACGCTATCCTGTACGCCTTCCACCTCGTTTCCAAAGATCAGGGCCGTTTTCCGGTCGTTGGAGACGTCAAACGCCTGCAGCGCCATGCTGCCTTCAGCCTGCTCGACGGCGCAGATCAGGTAGCCCTCTGCTCTCAATTGACCAATCAGCCTGATGATGTCAGTCTCATAGGACCATCTCACCGTTTCCGTAGCGCCGAGCGCCGTTTTATGAATGTCGCGGTGCGGCGGGCAGGGTGTATACCCGCACAGGTAAATGGATTCCACCAGGAAAGCATCGGCGGACCTGAAGACTGAGCCCACATTATGCATGCTCCTGACATTATCCAAAACCACCACCAACGGCGCTTTGTCGGCCAAATGGAATTCAGCGACAGATTTACGCCCAAGTTCCTCCATGGACAGTTTTCGCATGATGCAAAGATAAGCGGCACCATCGCCCGAAAGCAGCTATTTTCTTTTCCACAATGAGGATAACACTGGCCATGCCAATACACCTATCCCTATTTTTGCCGGCGTTATAACCATGTCAAAAACGGCCGACACTCCACTGATGCAGCAGCACCGGGCGATCAAACAAAGATATCCCGACGCCATCCTGTTGTTCCGCGTGGGTGACTTCTATGAAACTTTTGGAGAAGATGCCGTGATCGCTTCAGGCGTTCTGGGTATTACCCTCACCAAAAGGAATAACGGATCGGCCTCATCCTTGGAATTAGCTGGTTTTCCGCATCATTCGCTGGACACCTACCTGCATAAACTTGTTAAAGCCGGTTACCGTGTAGCCATATGCGACCAGCTGGAAGATCCTAAACTGACGAAGGGAATTGTAAAACGCGGGGTGACGGAAATGGTCACGCCAGGCGTTGCGACGAACGATAAATTACTGGAACATAATTCCAACAATTTCCTTTGTGGCATACATTTTTCAGAAGAACAACACGGAATAGCTTTCCTTGATATTTCCACTGGCGAATTCTTCGTGGCCGAAGGCAATACGGAATACATTGATAAACTTTTGCAAACGCTGAAGCCTGCAGAAGTGATCTACCAGAAAAACCAGCAGAAATTTTTCAAGGAAACATTCGGCGCCCGTTTTTATACATACCCTCTTGAAAGCTGGATCTTTAGTGAAGCGTACGGGGAAGAACAGCTATTGAAACAATTCAGCACCCACTCCCTGAAAGGATTCGGTGTGGAAGACCTGCATGCGGCGATCACTGCTGCCGGTGCAGTTCTCCATTACCTGAAAGACACGGAACACCCTAACCTCCGCCACATCACCAGCATCCAGCGCCTGGCCAGGGAAGATTACCTCTGGATGGATCAATTCACCATCCGCAATCTCGAACTGCTCGGCAACGGCCAGCGTGAAGCTACATCCTTGCTCAAAACGCTGGACAATACCGTTTCCCCTATGGGCGGCAGGCTGTTGAAAAGATGGATCCTGCTCCCCATCATAGACATCGACAGGATCAATGAAAGACTGAATGTGGTGGAACACCTGATCAGGAGCCCTGAAGAAAAAGATACCATATGGCAGCACATCAAACAATGCGGCGATATTGAAAGACTGGTCAGCAAGATCCCGTCGGGAAAGATCAACCCCAGGGAGATGAAACAACTGGCCAGGGGTTTACACCACATAGAAGAGATCAAAAAGATCTGCGCTTCCTCAGGAGAACCCTACCTCGAGAAAATGGCCGCTACCCTGGACTTTTGCCCGCTCATCCGGGAAAAAATACAGCATTACATTGTAGAGAATCCGCCCGCACTGTCCGGGAAAGGCGGATTGATATCAGGCGGCATCCATGCCGAGCTGGACGACCTCAGGCATATCTCCACTTCCGGTAAGGAATACCTGCTGCTGCTGCAACAGAAGGAGATCGAACGCACCGGGATCTCGTCGCTGAAGATCGGGTACAACAACGTTTTTGGATATTACCTGGAAGTCACCCATTCGCATAAACAGAAAGTGCCGGCGGACTGGATCCGGAAACAGACACTGACCAATGCGGAACGGTACATCACGCCCGAACTGAAGGAATATGAAGAGAAGATCACCGGCGCAGAAGAGAAGATCGTGAGGATAGAAGCGGAGATCTTTGAAGGCCTGATCCGAGATCTTCACGAGTATATCCAGCCCATGCAAACCAATGGCCACGTCCTGGCAGTAATCGACTGCCTGGCCTGTTTTGCCTACGACGCCGTGCATTACAATTATCGTCGACCGCACCTGCACGAGGGCGATGAACTCGAACTTACCGAATCAAGGCATCCGGTGATCGAAAGAAATCTGGCGTCTGACCAGGCCTATATCGCAAACGACATCCTGCTCAACAAAGGCCCACAGCAGATCATCATCCTCACCGGGCCCAACATGAGCGGTAAGAGTGCGGTACTCAGACAAACGGCCCTCATCACCCTGATGGCGCATATGGGTTGCTTTGTACCTGCACAACAGGCCATGATCCCGCTGACCGACAAGATCTTCACCCGGGTGGGCGCCAGCGACAACCTCAGCGGTGGTGAGTCTACCTTCATGGTGGAAATGAATGAAACCGCGAGCATCATCAACAATATATCACCCCGCAGCCTGATCCTGCTCGACGAGATCGGCAGAGGCACATCCACATACGATGGCATATCCATCGCATGGAGCATTGTTGAATTCCTGCAACATTCGCCGTCAAAGCCACTGACCCTTTTTGCCACCCATTACCACGAGTTGAATGAACTGGAAAACATCCTCCCCGGTGTAAAGAACTTCCATATCACCAACAAGGAATCCGGCAACAAGATCATCTTCCTGAGAAAACTCGCCCGTGGCGGGAGCACGCATAGCTTTGGTATCCATGTGGCGCGCATGGCAGGCATGCCTCCCTCCCTGATCGACAGGGCCAACGAGGTGTTGAAAAAACTGGAAGAAAACCGGGGCAGCGACGAGATCAGTAAAACCGCCGAACAGCTGGTGGCGCCAAAAGTCCAGCTTTCTATTTTTGATACGCATAGCGATACGTTCGCCCAGATCCGGAAACTGCTGGAAGATACGGACATCAACAGGCTCACACCCATCGAAGCCATGATGAAGCTGAACGAGATCAAGGGAAAACTGAACTGATCGAAAAACAAGTCCTTACCCACCCCAAACTAAGAACAACTCAATGACCAGGGCATTGATCAGATCGATCAGGAAACCACCCACCAACGGCACAATGATAAAAGCATAAGGCGAAGGACCAAACTTTCCAGTCACCGCGCTCATGTTGGCCATGGCAGTGGGAGTAGCACCCAGTGTGAAGCCAATGAACCCTGCCGAAATCACCGCGGAATTATAGGTGCTCTTCAGCGACCTGAATACAACAAAGATGGTAAACAGGATGATCACCAGCACCTGGGCAAGCATGATCACCAGGATCGGCGCAGCCATAGAAACTAAATTCCATAACTGCAGGCTCATGAGAGACATAGCGAGGAACAATGCAAGGCTGATCTCTTCAATAAAGCCCAGGCTGGCATGACGCGTGGGCCAATCCAAAGAGCGCCATACATAAGGGATGACATTACTCAGCAGGATCCCGGAAAACATAGAGGTAACGTATGCGGGTAAGCGAAAACTGGTCTCCTTCAACAATCCGTTCAGGTAGCTACCCATGGCAATGGCCACCCCAATGATCAATACGGTGTACATAAACGAATCTTCCGATATGGGCTTCTCTGTACCATGGGACACCTCCACGCGAAAGTTCTGGTCCCCCTCCGGTTCCAGTTTGTTCTTCCTGATCAGGTAGGCCGACACAGGACCACCAACAAAACCTCCGGCAACCAACCCGATCGTTGCGCAAGCCACACCAATCTCCACGGCATTCACGGTTCCATAATCGGTCTGCAATGTTTTTCCCCAGGCGATGGAAGTACCAAGTCCGCCTACCAGGGAGATCGATCCTCCCAGCAGTCCGATCCTGGAATCGATACCCAACATATTGGCAAGGGTGACCCCTATCCCGTTCTGTAAAAAGATCAGTACGGTTGACAATACCAGCAGGATGACGAGGGATCGGCCACCTTTAAACAACTCGGCAACACTGGACGACAATCCCACACAGGTAAAAAAACAACCAGCAATACATCCCTCAAGAAAAGATCGAAACTGATGATCGACCCCGTGACCAGAAAATAGAGGGTGATTACACTGGACACGATGACACCGGCAGAGACCGGCTCGGGTATATTATACCGGTTCAGAAAACGAAACCTTCGGTTCAGTTCGCGACCCAAAAAAAGTACCAGGATGGCCACCATCACTGTCTGCCAGGAATCCAGTTTGATATGTTGCATGGAAAAAATGCAAGAAGTTAGTTATTATCCCCCTAAAAAATCGCCTGCCCGCTGCTATTTCAACAGCCAGGCTGTGACATCTGCCAGTTGTTGATCGGTCATCTTATTGGTAGCCGGATCCGGCATGAGGCTACCTTGTTGTTTTTCTTTTTTTGCGATCTTACTGACGGCCAGGGTATGACTGGTACCAGCAACATCCTTGAGCACAACGGTATTGTCATTTTGTGACATCATGAATCCATAAAAGGATTCACCACCTTTCATGGTCACCAGCCAGGGCTCATAACCGAAAACGATGGCAGCAGAAGGATTGATGATGGCATCCAACAATGCTGTTTTGTCGAACTTGCCCTTGATCGATGTAAGCTCCGGACCCAAAGCCCGGCCCTCATCACCCTTCTTGTGACAGGAACCACAGTATGTGGAGAATACCATTTTACCTTTATTGGCATCCCCGCGCAACGCGGAAATTTTCTCAATGGAATATTGCACGTCATTCCCCGGCTTCCTGAAATATTTTCCCGCCTGCACCCTAACCGTTACATCAGGGTTGTTGAATATCCTCTCACCCGCATAGTTGCTGAGCTCAGGTGTAAGGCGTTTCTCTTCGGCCATCGAGATCAGCATTTGCCCGCCTATTGAATCAGCAGCCATCTCCCGGATCTTTCCCCTACGCTCATCTGCGCTCTGCCGATCATCCAATACGATCTCCCGATTCACTTTCATTCTCGCCAGCTTTCGCTGGTAGGCCGTGTTAAGGTCCACGGCAGACCAATCCATCAGCTTGAACCAATCGTTCCCCTGCCTGAATGAAAGCCAGTAAGAAGATTGTTCCGCTACATCTTTTAAGGGCTGCTTCGACAGCTCGATCATGGCCCTGACCGCATCTGGATGATTGATGAATGATATCGCCGTTAACGCAGCATGGCGATCGGCAGGCTCCAACCTGGCGGAAGCTGCCCGGGCTTTCAGGTCATCCAGTGATGACAAGGGATGAAGCCGCCACGCGAGCTCAGCCATCTCCTTACTCCACTCCAGCGGTCCGCGGCCAGCACCAAATATTTTCTTTGCTTCTGCATAATACGCTGCTGCATCCTTATCCATGGCCGCACCCAGCGTTTCAAGGTTCCAGCGGTCACCTGCCTTGTACCCCTTCATCAATTGGACCAGCAGGGGCATGGCAACCTGCTTTGGAACATCGCGCAGCGAAGCAGCCACTTCCCGCCTTACAAAAGGCGAAGGATCATTGACCAAGTCCGCTGCCAGCACCAAGGTATCTGTTGTACCCAGCAGGGCCTTATAAGCCACTGCCCTCATTTGCTCATCTTTATCCTTCAGGATACTGCGCACCTTCGTCACTCCGCCCTGACCCAGCTGCGCCAGTAACCATACCGCTCTCGCACGGATATAATGGTTGCCGTTATGGAGCAATTCACTGACTGCAGGCGTCACAGCGTCCCCTTTCTTCAGGAGCAACTCAAAGCCCAGGTTCCTGACATTGATGGCGGGGCTCATCAAGGCTTCGATCTGGCCCGGCGTGCTATTCAGATCATATACGGGTCTTTGCAATTTTCTGTTCTTTGGTGTGATGCGGTAGATCCGCCCATAGCCCTTACTGTCTTTCATCTGGTGCCCGCCCACTACCGGATCGTACCAGTCCGCCACATACAGGGCGCCGTCTGTTCCTACCGTAACGTCGCTGGGCCGGAACCACATTTCTTTCTTCCGATTGAATGATGTGTCGTTCCAAACATATCGTTCATTGTCTTCCTTCAAAGACGTTACGATGTTCATTCGTTTGCCCAGGTCAAATCCGGAGAGGCTGGCCTTTGGAAGAAATCCAAAAACCGTATTACGACCGGCATCGGCACTCAGGAACATGCCCAGATATTTTTGTCCAAGGGCATCCGTTTCAATAACGGTAACACCCGTTGGCGCGCCTGAGCCCGTGTTGTGGCCAGCCGGCATCACCCCTGGATCTTCCTGGTGCCAGTGCGCCTGAAAAATATCCTGGCCAGGTCGTTGATCCGCCTGCCAGTATCGCGTTCCATCCGTGCTGAAAAAGCCCGCATTCCCGCCTTCCATCAACCAGGTAGCACGACAAGTAACCACCTGGTCGTCGTTATCGTTCTGCCATAATTGACCATATGAATCCGGGATCACTTCGTAGGAGTTCCTGAAATTATGACCCATCACTTTCAGCCCCCGACCCGCTTTATCCATCCTTAATGCGAGTCCGCCTACCCAAACCTTTCCGTCGTCCGACTTCATATTACCCTGGTTGGAATTATTATGGGGGGAACCGCCCGTATAGATACTGCCCGAACGAAGGGTCCATCCTGCCCTGTCAGTCACCACATGCGGACCAGCATTGCCCGCATTGAAATACCAACGGCCATCGGGCCCCGTGTACACGGCATGCAGGGAATGATCGTGGTCGAGGCCGCCAAATCCTTTCAACAGGATCTCTTTTTTGTCCGGCACATCGTCACCGTTCTCATCCGTATACACGATCAAATTGGGAGAACATGAAACAATGACCTTGTTCCCGATGACGGCAATACCAACCGGTGACACCAGGTCTTTATCCTGTACAAAAACAGTTGACTTGTCTGCCTTTCCATCATGGTCGGTATCCTCGAGGATCATCACACGATCTCCTTCCTGGTGATGGAGTGCTTTCCCCGGATCATTGTTGAAATTTCTGTAGTTCACAGCTTCGGTTACCCACACCCTACCCTTCACATCCACGTCCATATTGGTGGGATTGTAGAACATGGGAGATTCCGCCCACACTTCTGCCTCCAGATCGTCTGGCAGGAAAAGATCAGCATTTGCAGCCTTCCCGGTAAATAATGGAAGGGAAAGGAATATGATCAGGAAATACTTGAGCACGGTCAGGATTTAAAAGGAGTAAAATGGGAAGCAAGAAAATCTTTGTTATGCCTGT
>JBBAJN010000038.1:0-22363 GCA_040404045.1 Chitinophagaceae bacterium | reverse complement strand
GCTTCTGTTTCAAACTTTGCTGCCAGTTTTCCAGTTGATTTTTCGATCACCCAGATACTCGCACCCTCTTTGGGAAGCCATTTATGATTTTCAATATAAGGACGTTTCCAAAACAGGAGCTCCAGCGGGACTACCACCAACGGTCCTGCTGCGATGATGAAATATTTCCTGCTCATGCCGAAGCCATGGAGGTAGGCCGGTTTTTTCACCGGAATGGTAGCGATCGGTTTATCACCCGGCGTTGCCATATTATAGATCTTGTAATAACTCTGCATCCCGAATTTTACCACCAGGTTAAAGGCATCGTTCTGGTCAAAATGCGGGTGGGCTGTTGTTTTATATGCAAATGCTCCAGGAACAATTTCACTAACACCTACTGCTTTAAGGGTGTGTATATCAAATTCAACCTGCATGGGTGTTTCCCCAAGCGCCATGAATTTATCGTTGATCTTCGCCACATGGACCTTCGGATTGTCCGTCATGTTCGGAAGGGTAGGGAATACGTGGGACTGTATTTTCTTGAAAAGCGAGCGACAGGGGTCAGTGGCAAATTCTGAGTACTTCAATTCGCCATGTTGCTTTACATGGTCATACGAACCGCAACGGATATACCGGCAGGTATAATCTACTTTGCCGTTTGATATTCCAAACCGATGAAGGGCGCCCATGGCATCGAACCAATGGTTCATCCTCCTGTTGGGAAGGTTATACATACCCGGACCATTACGCACATAGTTCCCCGTCAGCCAATCCGGGAATTGCCCGGTGACAGGAACTTCCGCCAGGCTGTATTCCTGTTGGTTCGTGTCTATGCCCTTTTCAAAGAAATATGGTTGGTCGGGTTGCTTCATGATGCGTATGAGATTAGTTCGTCCACGGGGGATTCTTCGTACAACGCGGTAACAGGGTCAACAGCATTGGCGGCGATCTTTCCTGACGCCATTACAGCAGGTACCCCGGCTCCCGGGTGTACTCCTGCTCCAACAAAATACAGGTTATCGAAATATTTAGACCTTACCTGGGGCCTGAAGTAGCCTGATTGCATCATGGATGGTTTGATGGAAAAGGCAGCTCCTTT
This sequence comes from Chitinophagaceae bacterium, assembly GCA_040404045.1. Classification (GTDB taxonomy): domain Bacteria; phylum Bacteroidota; class Bacteroidia; order Chitinophagales; family Chitinophagaceae; genus Pollutibacter. The sequence goes on along the minus strand of JBBAJN010000038.1, from coordinate 21,285 downwards.
ATGGCTGTTCAGTTGATCCCGGAAATGAATGGGGTCAATGGTATGTTGGGCAATGATGTTAGACTTAAGGTCAGGCAGGTAGTTTTGTTCCAGGTAACCAAGTACCTTTTCCGTGTAGGCAGGAAGGGTTTTATTCCAGTCGATCTTTCCGTCGAGGTTTGGAACCAATGATAGAACATAGAAGGATTCGCAACCTTGCGGTGCAATGGTAGGATCGGTCCTGGTTGGCATGTGCAGGTAAAGGCCCAGGTCTTTGCTGATCACTTTCTTGTTGAAGATATCATGCATCAGGTGTTTATAGGAAGTGCCAAGGATCAGGTTATGGTGCGATAATTTGGAATCCAGATACCTTTTCCTGGTGCCGAAATAGATCACCACCAGCGAGTTACTGTATTCCAGGCTCTTCATCCATAGCTTCATGCCGGCAGGAACTTCCTGTTTGGGTATGAGGTTGTTGTATGTGAATGCAACGTCACCGTTACATATCACTTCATCGGCCCATTCCGCTGAACCATTCATGAGCCGAACACCACAAGCTTTTTTGTTCTTGATGATGATCTCCTTGATCTCGGTATTCAACTGTACTTTTCCGCCGGCATCCCTGAATAACTGCCCCAGCGCATTAACGATGGAACCCGTGCCGCCCATGGCATAGTGGATGCCCCATTCTTTCTCAAACTGTATGATCAGCCCATAAATAGACGGCGTATCGAAAGGATTTCCCCCCACCAGCAAGGGGTGGAATGAACAGACCTTTCGAATGAAATCGTCTTTCACAAATTGCGCGGCATACCCGTGCATGCTTCTCCATGTACCCGAAGTCAGCACATGGGGGAATATTTTTGCAAAGCTGGCAAAACTGGGGAAGCTTTTCTCCGTGAATGGGTGAAACCAGTTGAAAATGTCAGTAGCTCCCTGAATGAATTTTCTGTACCCCTCTACATCACCCGGGGAAAACCTGGCGATCTCGGCTTCGGCCTTTTGTTGATCCCTCCAGTAGTTGAAGTGGTCTCCGTGTTCATTGAATATGCGGTAGAACGGGTCTATCGGAACAAGCTTCATGTAGTCTTCCCGCTTCTTGCCTGCAGCGTGAAACAGCTCATCATACATATGTGGCGCAGTGATCACCGTAGGTCCACCGTCGAACTTAAAGCCATTGATGTTGTACTGGTATGCACGGCCACCCAACTGGTCCCTTTTTTCGTAGATGGTAACATCATGGCCCTTAGCGGCCAGGCGGATCGCTGCGGCCAGGCCGCCGAAACCGCTTCCTATAACGGCAATCTTTTTCTTAAGCATAGAAAGCTGTTTAGTATTTGACACGGATGCTGAGTTCCGTTAGTTGTGTATGGTGTTGGAATGAAGAAGTTTGATAATCAGGGGCACTGAAAGTGTTATACGAGTTGTTGGAAACACCATACCCCTCTTTTGGAATTCCAATGAAATTGGTATTCAGCTTTCCATCAGCATTGGTGTCATGGAACAGGGCAATGGCATAGGTGCCTGAAGGGATGTCCGAGAACGTGATCTCAACCCTTCCGTTAACAGCCTTAGCTTTTTGTTTTTGCACCGCAAAGCCAGTTTCATAAGGGAATCCTTTCGGCGAAGAGAACAGGGCAAGCATTACCTCGCCAGCTTTATTGTTTACATCTGTCACGGTTACTTTAATGCTCCCGTCCCAAAACCCAAAAGGGTTGTTCAGCATGGCCCAAAGCATAAGGTGTAAGAGTACGGGCATAATTTCGATTTAAGATTAAACAAAAGCATCTGTATTTTGTTTAATGATTCATCAATTAAAACTCGACAAAATTGAAGGCAGGATTTATGTGGATTAAAAAATTGGAAAACAGGCTTTTACGCGTATTTTTTTTCTTTATACTGTTTGGCCTGGCGCCGGGTGCTATTTCGGCCCAAGTCACCGGAACCATCAATGGCTATGTAAGGGATGCCAGAAGCCTGGTCCCGTTGGGGGGCATCAGCGTACGGGCCATTGAAGCGGATAAGGGATCGGTCACTGATTCAACAGGTTTTTTTCGTATCACCGGCCTTCCCACGCGAACTTACACACTGGAGGCTTCGGGAACCGGATACAAATCCCTTCAGAAATTTGACATCATCCTGACCTCAGGCAATGCTTCGGAAGTAAGTTTTGAAATAGAGACCAGCGTGACGGAACTGACCAACGTAGTGGTCCAGGCCAATTTTGCCAAACCCGTAGGTGTGGTGAACTCCGTGCAGTCCTTAGGGATCAACGAGATCGCGCGCTACCCCGGTGCGAATTTCGACATGGCTAAAGTGGTGCAATCCCTGCCAGGCGTATCGGGTTCAGTGGGATTCCGGAATGACATTATCATCAGGGGTGGCGCACCCAATGAGAACAGTTATTTCCTCGATGGCGTAGAGATCCCAACGATCAACCATTTTGCCACACAGGGAGCTGCCGGTGGACCAGTGGGTATGCTGAACGTTTCCTTTATCGACAAGGTCACTTTGCATACATCGGCCTTTCCTGCCAAATACGACAATCCCTTATCCGGTGTTCTCCAGTTCCGGCTGAAGGAGGGGAACCCCGACAAAATACAGGGTAATGTGAGGCTTAGCGCAAGCGAAGCAGCATTGACCATGGAAGGACCTCTTGGGAAGAAAAATGGCAAGACCACGTTTTTGGCCTCGGTACGCCGATCTTACCTGCAGTTTATTTTCAAACTCATAGAACTGCCGTTTCTTCCGGATTACTGGGATTTTCAGTATAAGCTCACCCACAAGATCGATAAGAAGAATGAGATCAATGTCATCGGTCTGGCTTCGATCGATAACTTCACTTTTGCCAAGCCGGAGAATGCCACACTCGAGCAGTTGGCGATCCTAGACCAGATCCCGTTGAATAAACAGAGGACAAACACCATTGGGATTTCATGGAGACATGCTATTCGAAATGGTTACTGGCAACTGGTGGCGAGCAAGAACACATTGAACAATCTGGCCGAAAAATACGAGAATAACCAGACCAATGATGAGTCAAAGCTGATCCTGAAGTACAGGTCCATTGAAGACGAGAATCGGCTGCGTTATGAGATCAACAGCAGCAAAAATGGTTGGCAGATCAATGCCGGCGCTGTGCTGGTCTACGCAGATTACAGCAATTCAACTTTTCAGAGACGGCCAACGGGAGTGATCGACTATAACAGCGAGCTCGGATTCCTGAGGTATGGTGCTCATTCCAGCCTTGGACGGAAGTTCTTCTCCAACCGCCTATCCGTCACCGGCGGGCTGCGGGTTGACGGCAACAGCTTTACAACAACCGGGAACGAAATCGGAAGGACCTTATCGCCGAGATTGGCGATGGCCTATTCCATTGCACGCGGTCTCAACCTGAACGCGTCCGTTGGCAGATACTACAAGATCCCGCCATATACGACGCTCGGATTTTCCATGAACAATAAGTTCGCCAATGAGGACCTTGAGTACATCCGTTCAGACCATTACGTGGCCGGTCTTGAATGGCTGCCTTCCGGATCATTGAGGATCACGGCAGAAGGTTTTTATAAGAAATACGATAACTATCCCGTCTCATCTGCCTTGGGTATTTCACTCGCCAACCTCGGTGGAGACTTTGGTGTGTTGGGCAACGAGAAAGTGACCAGCACTGGTGAAGGTGAAACATATGGTTTTGAATTGCTGTTCCAGAAAAGGCTCACCAGGCATTTCTATGGCATCATGGCCTATACATTCTACCATAGCAAGTTTTCCGGTGTAGATGCGGTGTTGCGTCCTTCCGCCTGGGATAACAGGCACCTCGTCTCCTTTACAGGCGGGTATAAGTTTGGAAAGAACTGGGAAGTTGGTTTGAGGTTCCGCGCCCAGGGCGGCGCTCCATTTACACCCTGGGACAATTTCCTCTCACTGGAAAACTATCCATTCACCAACGAGCCTGTGCTGAATTATTCACAGTTGAACACCAGGCGCCTGGAAGCCTTTCATGCGGCAGACCTGAGGATAGATAAGAAGTTCAATTTTCAAAAGTGGTCTCTCGACCTTTTTCTCGATATCCAGAATGTATACAACAGCCTGAACCCCACGCCTGATTCATGGACATTAAAGCGTAATCCCGATGAGTCCATAGCCACTACCACAGGAGCGCCTTATAATCCCGGTGTCTTCGGTGACCCAACGGCGCCGAATAACCGACAGCAGGCTATCGGGGTCTTACTGCCGCAGGACAGTGGATCCCGTTTGCCAAGTATAGGCTTTGTTGTCGAGTTCTGAGTAAAGATCAATACCAGTGGATTTGGTATAGGTTTTATCAATCGATATTACCTGGAGATTATACAGGTCAGCATCAAAAGGATGCTGACCTGTAACCAGTTTGTTCAGGGGATTACTTCACTGCTTCTTCCAAATAGGCACTTACCGGCTCGCACGTGCAGATCAGGTTCCTGTCGCCATGCGTATTGTTCACCCTTGATACGCTGGGCCAGAATTTGTTCAGCTTCACATAATCTAGTGGGAATACGGCTTCTTCCCTTGTATAGGGATGTGGCCAGCTATCACTCAAAGCAGTGAACTGCGTATGGGGCGCATTTTTCAGGACATTATCTTTTCTGTCAGACTTTCCTTCTTCTATCATCCTGATCTCTTCACGGATAGACAGCATGGCATCGCAGAAGCGATCGAGTTCCCCTTTGTGTTCGCTTTCTGTAGGCTCGATCATGATGGTGCCAGGAACCGGGAAACTCATAGTAGGAGCGTGGAAACCATAATCGATCAGGCGTTTTGCCACGTCTTCTGTTTCTATGTCCGCCGATTTTTTGAAAGGCCTGAGGTCAACAATAAACTCATGCGCGCAAGTTCCATGGGTACCCAGGTAAAGGATATCAAATTGGTTCTGCAACCTTGCCCGCATGTAGTTTGCATTCAGTATCGCATATTCGGTGGCTTTCTTCACACCTTTATATCCAAGCATCCTGATATATCCATAACTGATCAGTAATATCGATGTGCTTCCGTAAGGGGCAGCACTCACGGCCGTGTGAAAAGCTTTAGGTTCGTCGGTAAAAACGTGGCCGGGAAGGAATGGGGCAAGATGGGATTTGACACAAATTGGGCCCATGCCGGGTCCGCCACCGCCATGGGGTATGGCGAAGGTCTTATGCAAATTGAGGTGGCATACGTCAGCGCCAATGAGTCCGGGTGCGGTAAGTCCTACCTGTGCATTCATGTTAGCCCCGTCCATATAAACCTGGCCACCATGTTCGTGGATAATGGCCGTGATCTCTTTCACGGTTTCTTCATATACACCATAGGTGCTTGGATAGGTGATCATGATGCCTGCCAGGGAGTCGCTATACAATTCTGCTTTTGCCTTCAAGTCTTCCACATCGATATATCCGTTATCCAGAGCTTTCACCACAACCACTTTCATGCCTGCCATCACGGCAGATGCGGGATTGGTGCCGTGCGCGGAGATCGGGATCAGCATTACGTTCCTGTGGTGATCACCGCGGCTGATATGGTAGTCGCGGATGGTGAGCAACCCTGCATATTCGCCCTGTGCGCCACTGTTGGGTTGAAGGCTGCAGGCGTCAAAGGCAGTAATCTCGCAGAGGTATGCCGACAATTGGTCAACGATGTATTTGTATCCTTCAGCCTGGTCAGCGGGGGCAAAAGGATGCATCTTACTCCAGTGGGCCCAGCTTAGAGGGATCATTTCACTGGCAGCATTCAGCTTCATGGTACAACTGCCCAGTGAGATCATGGACGTATTCAATGACAGGTCTTTATTCTCGAGGCTTTTGATGTACCTCATCATCTGGCTTTCGCTCCGGTGGGCGTTAAACACGGGGTGTGTGAGGTAAGAAGAGCTTCGGGTAAGCGCGTCCGGTATGTGGTCCAGCGTTGCTTCCGTTTCAATGCTGAATGCAACCGGATCCACATCATTTTCGAAACAATTGATCAGGTCGTACAAGTCGCTGACCGTGGTAGTTTCATCGAGCGAGATACCGATGTGTTTGCTGTCGATATACCGCAGGTTGATCATCTGCGATACGGCTTTTTGCCTGATGCGGTCAACATCGTCGCATTCAACCGTAATGGTGTCAAAATAACTTTGGGATACCAGGTTGTACCCCCTTTCTTCTATGGCCTCAGCAACGGTCTGGGTAAAGAGCGCAATACGCTGGGCAATATTGAACAGTCCTTGTGCACCGTGGTAGACAGCGTACATGGCGGCCATATTAGCGAGCAGGGCTTGCGCGGTACAAATATTTGACGTGGCTTTCTCCCGCTTGATATGTTGTTCACGAGTCTGCAGTGCCATGCGAAGCGCACGATTCCCTTTTGCATCGATGCTTACCCCAATGATCCTGCCAGGCAGCGAGCGTTTGAAATCTTCCCGGGTAGCAAAGAATGCGGCATGAGGTCCACCGTATCCCAATGGCACCCCAAATCGCTGGGCTGATCCACAGGCAACATCCGCGCCCAATTCCCCCGGCGGCGTGAGCAGCGTGAGAGCGAGCAGGTCCGTTGCCATCACTACGTGCCCACCGATCGCGTGCACGCTTTGTATGAAGGAACGGTAATCTTCTACGGCGCCTTTGTCGTTCGGATATTGAATCAAAGCTCCGAAATAAAGGCCATCGATGTTTGCCGTTTTGTAATCGCCAACTTCAATCTGTATCCCGATGGGAATGGCACGGGTGTAGAGGACATCCAGTGTCTGTGGGAATACATGCTGGTCAACAAAGAATTTCGGTTTGTCGATGTGTTCCTGCTTGTTATGGCTGTTGAAGAACATGGTCATCGCTTCAGCGGCTGCGGTTGCTTCATCGAGCAAAGACGCGTTGGCAATGGGAAGCCCGGTAAGGTCCGCCACCATCGACTGATAATTGAGCAGGCTTTCAAGACGCCCCTGGGATATCTCTGCCTGGTAGGGGGTATACTGGGTGTACCAACCTGGATTTTCAAAAATATTCCTGAGGATCACGCTGGGCGTGATGGTATCGTAGTAGCCCTGCCCTATATAGTTTTTGAACACCTTGTTGCCCAGGCTGATCTCCTTAATATGTTGCAGGTATTCGAACTCTGTCAAGGCACCGGGGATGTTCAGCTGCTGCTGCATCCTGATCGCGGGGGGAACGGTTTTATCGATCAGGGAGTCGAGGGAAGGCTCACCTATCATTTTCAGCATCCGTGCTGTTTCCCTTTCGTCCGGTCCTATATGCCTGCGTTGAAATTCGTTCTGTCCCTGTTCAGCGATGTTCATGAGATTAATGGTTAAATCGGGTTCTGAAAGCGATGCAAATTTACGATGGAAGGGGGAGATAATTGTTCTTTTGTGAAGTGTTTGGGGAGAAAAACAGGGAATTCGCTCATTAGCCAATTCGCTCATCAGCAAATTGGCTAATTGATTTATTTTTGCCGGGTGGATCTGTTAAACAACTGGGAGAAAAAATCCCATGCACGGCAAAAGGACTATAAACGATATCTCGGCAAGGCTGATAAAAATACCGTGCTCCGGCACCAGCAGGATTTGCATGAGGAAGCGATGGAAAAGATCGACTGCCTGTCTTGTGCCAATTGCTGTAAAACTTATTCTCCCCGTTTTAAGACACCTGACATCAAAAGGATCAGCAGGCTTTTAAAGATGCGGGAAAGTGAATTTATCGATACCTACCTGAATCTGGATAACGAAGGGGATTATGTGGTGAAATCCTCACCCTGCCCGTTCCTGGGGGCCGACAATGCCTGTTCCATTTATGAATCCCGGCCCTCTGATTGTGCCCGATTCCCCTATACGGATGAAGATGTGCTGTTCAAGCGCCAGGCACTGACCCTTAAAAATTCCAGTTTTTGCCCCATTGTGTACTACGTGCTTGAACGGTTGATCGCTATCCGCTAGCTGGCATGCTCTTCGTCCCTTAACTGTTTACTGGTTTTCCTGCTGCCATCGTGGCTCCAGCCGGGTGGGCCAAAAAGATAATGGAATCGTTGCGACCAGGTGATGTCTTTCCTCAAAACGTCCCGGGCGATGGCAACCCACTCATGGGTGATGATATGATCCGGTGTTTCTTTTTTCAGCGGCGTAGTGAGGCCATACCTCAGGGGCTGATATTGTTCGTCCGGCAGTTCACGTTGAAAAGTGCCGAACCATTTGTCCCATATGATCAGAAACATACCCAGGTTTTTGTCCAGGTACAGCGCATTGGAAGCATGGTGCACCCGGTGATGCGAGGGGGTGACCAGAATATGTTCGAGCCAGCCCATCTTCCTGATATACTCAGTATGGATAAGGATGCCCCAGATCTGTGTGGCGGAATACATAAACACAATGTCCATCGGTTTGAATCCAAGGAATGCGAGCGGGATGAAGTATACGAACCTGTACAGGGGCTGAAAAACCGAAGAACGGAACCCTACGGTGAAATTCATTTTGTTCGATGAATGATGGGTGACATGAACGGCCCAGAAAAAGCGGATATGATGATCGAACCGATGGAGCCAGTAGAAAATAAAATCTTCAGCCAGCAGCAGGGTGATCCAGTACATCCAGGGGTGGCTGATCTCGGTGATCCGATAGTTCCAGCAGGCCAGGAGGACTACCACATAAACAGAACGAAAAATGAGGTCAAGCCCGCCGTTCAGCAACATCAGCAAAAAGTTATTCGTACTGTCCCTGACGGTATAAGAGTCCCTGTTATGATAGCTGCTGAGCGCTATCTCCAGTAAAATGATAATGGCGTACACAGGAGTGGTCCACAAAATGAGCAGTTGTTCCCGCGCTGATTCTTCCATGGCTGCAAATATATAATACTGGGATGTTAATACTCCACCTTGCGGAGGCCTGGTGCCTTGAACCAGGTGAGAACAACCACCACAAGGGTCATGCCGCCGCCAAATACTACCGCGGGTATCACACCGAACAATCTTGATGTCAGTCCGCTTTCAAAGGCCCCGAGTTCGTTGGAAGACATGATGAAAATACTGTTCAGAGAAGCGACCCGTCCCCGCATCTCATCAGGTGTTTTCAATTGCAGGATGGTGGACCTTACAATGACACTGATCCCGTCCAGTACGCCACTCATAAACAGGGCAAACATCGATAGCCAGAACATTTTTGAGAGTCCGAATAAGATGATCATCAGGCCAAAACCCGCCACGCAGAACAGCATCAGGCGGCCTTGTTGTTTTTTGAGGGGTCTGATGGTGACGAGGGCGAGAATGAAAAGAGCGCCAACAGCGGGGGCTGACCTCAGCATCCCCAAACCTTCCGGACCTGTTTTTAAGACAACATCGGCGAAATAGGGTAGCAGAGCCGTTGCCCCACCAAAAAACACCGCAAAAAGATCGAGGCTCATGGTGCCCAGTATTTCCCTTGACCCTCTTACAAACCTGAACCCCTGGCGGATACTTTCCAATACGGATTCGCCGACTTTCCGGGGGGACGGAGGCTTTGCGCTGATCAGGAAAATAGCAGCGAGTGCTATCGCCAATCCGATGACCATCCCGTAGAATGTTGGACTGATGCCTACAATTCCATAAAGCACCCCGGCGAGTGCCGGGCCGGAGACCGCACCGATCTGCCAGGAACCGCTATGCCAGGTGATGGCATTGGGGAGGTCTTCTTTGGGTACCAACTGGCTGACCAGGGCAAAAGAAGTCGGTCCGCTGAATGCGCGCATGATCCCGATACAGAAGATCACCCCGTAGATGATGAGCAATGTCATATCCTGCCCCAGGGCATGCATCGTTGTGGGCAGGGTGGTCAGTGTAAGCACCAAAGTGAGCAACAGGTTGCCTCCTAACGAAAACAGCATGAGCTTTCGTTTGTCGTTCCGATCGATCATATGACCGGCGTAGAAGGCCATGGCGAAGGCAGGGATGAATTCGATCAGTCCAATCAGTCCAATGCTGAACGGGTCTTTCGTGATATCATACACTTTCCAACTGATCATGGTTGCCTGCATATTGAGGACCAGGATAAAGAAGAACCTGGAAATGATGTACAGGCGGAATTCCCGGTGTCTCAGTGCATGGTAAGCATTCTTCATGGGTTCTCGTTAAGGGAGTACCAGGTAATGCTGTCCGTGTTCGTAATCCTTGTCGAGGGCATCAATGACCGTTTTAACATGCGCTGAATTTCCAAGGAAATCCGCATTGGAAGCGTCAATGAACAGGGTTTTAAAGTTGTGCTGCTTGATGTAATGGGTATAGGTTTCCTGGATGGAAAACAGGTAGTCATCCGGGATCATTTGTTCATATGAACGGTTTCGTTTTTTTATGTTCTCCTGGAGTTTATTCACTGGTGAATGCAGGTAGATCAGGATGTCCGGCTGAATGAGCTGTTGGAAAAGGATGTCGAATAATCGCTGGTAGAGCCTGAATTCATCATCCGGCAGGTTCACCTTGGCAAACAACAGGCATTTGGTGAACAGGTAATCAGAAATGGTGACCGTTTGGAAAAGGTCTTTCTGCATGATCAGGTCCTTCTGTTGCTTGAACCGCTCAGCCATGAAAAACAACTCAAGTGGGAATGCAAACTGTTTAGGGTTTTCATAAAACTTCGGCAGGAATGGGTTGTCTGCAAATTCCTCCAGGATCAGCCGGGCCCCGTAGTGTTTAGACAGAATGTGGGACAGGGTGGTTTTGCCGGCACCAATGTTCCCTTCGATGGCTATAAAAGGATAATTCATAAATACCCCTCAAACTTAAGGAGAGGCATCAAAGTCATCATGTTTTTTTATCAACAGCAAGCTGGTCGGGGCATACCATGAGCAATTCCGCCATCGTTTTCCCCAGGATCGGGTGGACGATGGATGGTGCGATCTCGGCCATGGGGGCCATCACGAAACGCCTGTTTTGCATGTGGGGATGGGGTACCGTCAGGCTCGGCAGGTTAATGATCTCCGAGTTATAGAGGATGATATCAATATCAATGATCCTGGGACCGAATTTCTCTCCCCGGAAACGACCCAGTTCCTGTTCGATCTCCAGTATTTTCCAGAGCAGCAGGGTAGGCGTCAGTTCAGTTTCCACCCGTAAAGCCTGGTTCAGAAAGTCTGCCTGGTCCGTTTTTCCCCATGCGGAGGTTTCATAAATGGCCGATTCTCGCAGGATCCTGCCACAGGACCTGGCGATAAAAGCCCTGGTTTTCCTGAGATTCTCAATTCTGTCGCCAATATTGCCACCTATCAGTAAATATGCGTAATTCATAGAACGAAACATTCGGGGGTGGTCAAATTACTTTATTTTTAGCCGAATAAATCTGTTTATACGTGAGGAGTTTCTTTAAAATGTTTTTTGCCGCGTTGCTTGCGCTCATCGTTTTCTGCGGTGTAATCTTTTTGTTTTTCTCCGTTTTGATCGGTGGCCTGATGTTCAAGGAAGAAGCTTCTATTGAGGCCAGGTCCGTTTTATTCATAGACCTGAATAAAAGTTACCCCGATAAGAAGCTGATCAACCCACTCTTCGAACTTACGGGTAACATAGAGGATGAACTGCCTTCTCTTTATGAACTGGTGAGGATGGTTCGTAAAGCCAAGACCGATTCCTCCATCAAGGGAATTTATCTTAAATCTGAAATAAACAGGAATGGGTATGCCAGCAGTGAGGAACTGAGGAACGTGCTGATTGACTTCAAGAATTCGGGCAAGTTTGTATTGGCATACGGTGATTACATCACCCAGCAGGCCTACCACGTGGCAAATGTGGCAGACAGGGTCTATATCAATCCGAAAGGCATGTTCGACTGGACCGGTTTTGCAGTGGAATATGTCTATTTCAAGAATTTGTTGAAGCGCCTTGAGATTGAACCCCAGATCTTCTACGATGGCAAATTCAAGAGTGCCACTGAGCCATTCCGGGAGGAAAAGATGACAGAGGAGAACAGGATCCAGACTACCGTTTGGCTCGGTGATGTGTACAACAGGTTCCTGTCCAATACGGCTTATTCAAGAAGCCTCGATACAGCCGCCCTTCGCAAATATGCTGACACCTACATGATCCAAACGGTGAAAGCGGCGGTAGATTTCAAACTGATCGATGGCCTTCGGTATGATGATGAGGTTAAACAGGAGATCAAAAAGAAACTCAAGATCGGTAAGGATGATAAGATCAATTTTATTACCCCTGGCAGTTACATGCATACCCGCAGTGTTCGGGAGTATGGAAAGGATAAGGTTGCCGTGATCTATGCCGAGGGTGAGATCGTGGATGGGAAAGGTGAGGAGGGTCAGGTGGGTTCAGATACCTATCGCAACCTGATCCGCAAGGTGAGGTACAACGATAATGTAAAGGCCATCGTCCTGCGGGTCAATTCACCGGGAGGAAGCAGTTTGGCCAGCGAAGTGATCTGGAGGGAATTGATGATGGCAAAGAAAGATGGGAAGCCCGTAGTTGTATCGATGGGCGACGTAGCTGCCAGCGGCGGCTATTACATTGCCTGTATGGCCGACAGTATCTTTGCCCAGCCGAATACCATAACAGGCTCAATAGGCGTCTTCGCTATGATCCCCAATATGGAAAGCTTCTTCAAAAACAAGTTGGGTGTTACTTTCGACCGGGTGAAGACGGGCGCTTATGCGGACGCCATGTCCATATCCAAACCCCTCAATCCCCAGGAGAAGCGTATCATACAGAACCAGGTGGATATCATCTACGCAGATTTCAAGGGCCGTGTGGCAGAGGGCAGAAAGCTCGATACGGCATATGTTGACAGCATTGCCCAGGGTAGGGTCTGGACAGGCATGAGGGCCGGGAAAATCGGCCTGGTGGACAGGATCGGAGGCCTTGATGATGCCATCAGATCCGCCTCAAAACTGGCGGGCATGAAAGAGTACAATGTGTCGGAATACCCCGAGCCCAAGTCTTTGTTCGACGACCTTTTTGGTCCCTATGTGAACACTGCATCTGCCAGTGTGCTGGAGAAAGAGCTGGGTGGGCCCGAGAACGTGAAGCTCTTCAAGCAGGTGAAACGCCTTAAGGAAAGTTTTGGAACTATCCAGGCCAGGCTGCCTTTTGATTGGAGCTGGAAATAAAGGGTATCCTTTTTTTGCAATAGCTTTGCGGCCTCACGTATGAAAAGATCGTATAGCCAGGTCAGGGCCATGCTGGCCATTACTAAAGCCAGTTTCACTTCGCTGCTCAGAAGTCCATCCGCGATCGTTTTCAGTGTGCTGTTCCCGCTGATCTTCATTTTAGTGTTCGGATTTATTGGCGGCGGCGGCAGGATGACGTTTAAAGTTGGTTTCCATCCCGGATCGGATACCACGTCCTTGTTGTTTAAGGTACTGCGTGACAGCGTTGGCCTGGTGGTTGTCGATAAGCCGCTGGCAGATATGGAAGCGGAACTGGAGCGGGGTCGCATGACCGCTATCGTAAAGGTGACGCCCAACCCTTCTGGAAATCCACGTTATATCGTAGACCTGAAGTCGTCCGGCGCTGTGAATGCCCAAAACATCAATATCCTCAGGTCCATCGTGAGTACCGTTATCCTTCGTTTTAATGAGATCATTTATCCCAACCAGCCCACCGTGGCGTCTCTGGTGATGAATGACAAGGAGCCAGGACGAAAATACAGGACCATAGATTTCATTTTGCCCGGACAATTGGGATTTTCCCTGTTGAGCGCAGGGGTTTTCGGTGTGGCATTTATTTTCTTCAACCTTCGACAATCGTTGGTATTGAAAAGGTTTTTCGCATCGCCTATCCAAAAAGGCTATATTCTGATGGGAGAGGCACTCAGCCGGGTGATCTTCCAGATGCTGACCGCTGTAGTGATCCTCACCCTGGGGTATTTTGTGTTTGATTTCACCCTGGTGAATGGCTGGTTGACATTTTTTGAACTTTTGTTTCTAAGCCTGCTCGGGCTCATCGTTTTCATGGGTTTCGGTTTTATTGTCAGCGGGCTTGCAAAGAATGAAGCAGCGATACCACCGTTTTCAAACCTGATCACGTTGCCGCAGTTCCTCTTGGCTGGTACATTTTTCCCTGTTGAGAATTTTCCAAAATGGCTTCAGCCCATATCCAATATACTTCCACTCACACACCTGAACCAGGCCATGAGGGATGTTGCCTTTGAAGGCGCGCACATTACAGATTGCGCGCCCCAACTGGGGGTACTGTTGCTGTGGGGCGCAGTTGCTTATATCATTGCCATCAGGGTATTTAAATGGGAATAAATGAATAGATTTTTTAAGCCGGTGCTGATTGGAATAGCCGGACTCGTGGTGGTGATGCTTGGATTTTCCCTGCTCCTGCCGGATCAGGTGATGACTTCAAAATGGGTGAAAGTTTCACAGGATAAAGACTCGGTGATCAGCGTGGTGAAAGACCTGAGAACATGGGATCAGTGGAACAGCCTGCTGTCCGGCGCTAACGGCATTGAGGTGAAAGACTCGCTCTTGAATTGGACCTCGCCCAATGGTCACCAGAATACGATCCGCATTCATGGCATTGAACCGAACGGTGTCTCCGCTTCGATCTCGTTGAACAAGGGCAGGTATTTTGATTCTGGCTTCAGTATCGAAAAGAGAAGTTCAGATTCGGTGCAGGTGGTCTGGTATATCATCGAAGAGCTCAAGTGGTATCCCTGGGAGAAGTTTTACGGGATGATGGCGGCAGACATGAAAGGCCCTCTGATGCAAGAGAGTCTTGACAGGTTAAAGACCTATCTTGATCAGCGCTGATCATCCTTGGCGTTGTTCATGTGCAGGTACCCAATGCCAATGGTGACCTACCAATTGCCGATCGACCTGTACAGCGTATCGGTGAGCGTGCTGAACATAAAGGCAGATTCTTCTTCTGTGATGCAGTAGGGTGGCATCAGGTAAACTGTGTTGCCCAGTGGTCTGATGTAAAGTCCTTTTTCCATAGCTGAACGCCCAATGACATGTCCGGTCACATTCAGGTATTCATGATGTGCTTCGTCAACTTCAAAGGCCAGTATGGTACCTGTATACCTGATATTCACCAGGGGCAGTTGCTGGTCTTCCAGTTCCAGGGCGTAGTTCCTGTTGGCGGCAGCGATCCGGTTGATGGAAGCCAGGCATTGTTCGTTTTTCAACAGCTTCAGACTGGCTGCTGCCGCTGCACATGATATGGGATTGGCGGTAAAGGAATGGCCGTGAAAGAATGTCATCATCCGATCATCCTGTACAAATGCGTCGTGGATCTTCCTGACACACGCGGTAACGCCCAGCGGGAGGGCCCCCCCGGTGAGCCCCTTGCTGAGGCAAATAATGTCAGGTTTCTGCTGCATATATTCGCTCGCAAAGATCTTTCCTGTGCGTCCAAATCCCGTCATCACTTCATCCGCTATGCAGATGATGTCAAACTGTTTTGCCTTCTCCAAAATCTGGTTAAGCAGTATGGAGGGATACATTTTCATGCCCCCGGCCCCCTGGACCAACGGTTCATAAATGAAACAGGCTACCTGTTCACCGTGCTCTTCGATAGTGGCCAGTGTTTGCTTTATGTTTTCCTCAGATGGCGTATCCATGTAGATCACTTCAAACAACAGATCGTGGAACGCGAGTGTGAATACGCCCCGGTCTGAAACGCTCATGGCTCCAAACGTGTCTCCATGGTAGCTGTTACGAAAGGCCAGGATCTTTCTTCTTGCTAAAGCACTGTTTTTATTACTCAGGTTCCACCAATACTGGACAGACATTTTAAGTGCCACTTCGGTGGATGTAGAACCGTTATCGCTGTAGAATATCTTTTCAAATTCTCCCGGCAGCAGAGGGATCAGGTTTTCAGCGAGCTCGATGGCGGGCTTGTGGGTGAAACCGGCAAAGATGATATGTTCAAGGGTAGAGGCCTGTTGGGCGATGGCCTCAGCGATCTTAGGGTGTGCATGCCCGTGAATATTCACCCACCAGCTGCTGATGGCATCAAGGTATTTATCTCCTTTATCATTGTATAGCCACGCGCCCGCTGCTTTATCAATGAAGATGTTCTCATCTCCATGCTTCTGATGTGTAAAGGGATGCCAGATGTATTTGCTGTCAATATCCTGGTAAGACATGCAGTAAAGGTAGCACCCAAATGGATTGGGAAACCGTAGTCTTCCAAAATCAGCCGCATCTTTGTTAAGGCAGTTTGAATTTGTTGTTCATGAGGCCTGCGATCCTTTCGGCGCGGTTTTGTTCATCTTTAAGGGCAAAGATGTACTTTACCAGCTCCCTTTGTTTTTCCGGGGGCAGCTTACAGAAGGCGGCCTTTGCTTCAGGGTCGTCGTTCAGGCATTCCATCATTTCTTCCGGGATGTATACATCGTCCTCATCGTGGTACAGGACAATATGGACCATGTCTCCTTCGCCTTTTTTCAGCTTCTTCCGGATCTCGGCGCGAACGGGCAGGAAAAGTTCCCCATTGCCCATGGGCATGAGGTGGTATTGCCTCAGCTCAAAATCATCTATCGTCCCCCTTACCTTTACCCATCCAAAATGGGCATGCGGGTCAGGAGTTACGCCCGGAAGCCGGCAATAGGTCCAGCCCCCTTTGCCGGGAAATTTCTCGAGCTTCATTTTTTCATTCACCAGGGGCTTCATCACTGTCCATTTTCAGAAAATGAATATTTCGCATCAGACCCTTATACCCAGTTCTTTTGAGGGGTGAATCCGAGAAATACTTTTTGAAGTTCTCTTCGGTCAATTCTTCCCAATCCCTGTCCGAAAAGCCGGTGATGGCTGCGCCGGGTTTCAGGGCCTCATGCTGGTGAGGTGTTGCGAACCTGTTCCATGGGCATACTTCCTGGCATATATCGCAGCCAAACATCCAGTTGTTGAACTTCCCTTTAAAGCTGTCAGGTATAATGGCTTCTTTCAGTTCTATTGTGAAATACGAAATGCAGCTGCTTCCATCCACTATCTTGCCGGGTTTGATGGCCTGGGTAGGGCAGGCATCTATGCATTTGGTACACGTTCCGCAATAGTCCTTCGCATAGGGTGCATCGTATTGCAGTTCGAGATCCGTGATCAGCGTGGCGATAAAGAAATACGAGCCGGAAGTCCTGTTGATGATATTGCCATTCTTGCCGATCCATCCCAGCCCGGACTTGAGCGCCCAGGATCGTTCCAGTACAGGCGCGGAATCAACAAAGCCCCGTCCATTTACGGGCCCCGTCTTTTCTTCCAGCAAACGGATGAATTCTTTTAACTGTTTACGTATCACCTTGTGGTAATCATTTCCGTAAGCATAACGGGAAACCTTAATCGAAGTATCTGTTGGCTGGGAGGCAGTGGGGAAGTAGTTGTACAAAAGGGTGATCACCGACCGCGCGCCAGGAACAAGTTTGGTTGGATCTATCCTCAGTTCAAAATGGTTCTCCATATACTTCATGGACCCGTGCATTCCATTGTTAAGCCAGTGTTCCAGTCTTCTCGCATCATCATCCAGCCTAACTGCTTTTGCAAGGCCGCAGTAAGAGAAGCCCAGCTGCAGGGCCAGGGACTTTACAAGGGCAGAGTGTTCCAGGGGTGCATCCCTCATTGGGCTTTAAGCAGGTTCATCAGTTCGTTAACGATGTTTCGCTTTTTCTCGCCTTCGGGATCTTTCAGCAGCACCAGTATGGCTGTGTTGTTTTTAAAATCGAGGACGGCCTGGGTGCCTGAAAGGCCCTGCCGTAAGACCAGTGCGTTGCCGGCATCATCTTTTTCTTCAACCCAGGTAGTCAGACAGTAATCAAAATCCTTGTACATATCAGGCTTGGATACAATGCGGGCATCGGTGAACTGGGCTTTCCGAAGTTCCGCGACGGCGGCTTCGCTTAATATCTTTTTATTGTTGATGGTTCCTTTGTTGAGAAGCATCTGCAGAAACATCATACAGTCAGTTCCCGTGGTTAGTGCGCCAGCGGTTGGGTCAACCTTACCGTTATCTGAATTGAACAAGGTTTGTCTCATGCCGGCCGTACGGAAGAGCTTTTCCAGGGCAAGCCGGTCAAATGTTTTTTTAGTGACGGCTTCAGCCGTCCTGGCCGCAATGGCTGTACCGATCCTGTTATACGCAAAGACTTCGCCCGGATTGGCCAAAATGTCCCTTTTAGTGATATACGTATCCACTTCGTCGGTGAGGTTGTCGAAATTTGATTTGTTCAGGATCTTGCCTACGCCACCTTCTTTTCCAACATCTAAACCGGTGGTATGGGAAAGCGCATGGCGCATGGTGACATAACCCTTCATGTACTGTTCAAACTTCGGTATGTACTTGGCAGCTGGGTCATCCAGCAGGAGCTTGCCTTCGTCGTGCAACATCAACAAGACGGCCGCAGTGAACCACTGGGAGATCTCTTCTGCCGATGCCGTGGACTTCAGGGTGAAATCCTTGCCCAGTTCTTTCTTGTAGATCGGCTTTCCATCTCTATGAATGAGCACCACCAGTTCGTTGCCCAGTGCTTTCTGGTTTTTTTGCAGGAACTGGTCGGCCGCAGTAAAATCCTGGGACATGGCCGACTGAAATATTAGCAGAAAAATTGCTACTGTACTGACTTTGAGGCAGTTTTTAAGGTTTCCGTATGCCATAATATCTTGTTGGCGGGTTTGGTTTTTGTTTTGATGCATAAGTAATACAAACAATAGAGTTATGAATTTAGCGAACTTTACCATAAAGGCTGCAGAAGTTGTTCAGCAGGCTCAGCAATTAGCGTTTAATTCACAGAACCCCAACATTGAAACTGAGCACCTGCTTAAAGCCATGCTGGACCAGCAGGATTCCCCCACGGACTACCTCCTGAAGCGCAATAACGTGACCGTTAACCTCCTCGAGAGCAAGTTGGGAGAGTTGATATCGAAACTGCCGACGACATCCGCAGAACCCGCCCAATCCATCAGCCGTGAGGCCAATAGTGCAATACTTCGCGCCGGCTCTAATTTAAAGAGTTTTGGGGACGAATTTGTCACCCCGGAGCATCTCCTGCTTGCCTTGGTGCAGGGGAACGACAGTACGGCTAAGCTGTTAAAAGATGCGGGCCTTACAGAGAAGGGACTGCTCACGGCGATTAAGGACCTCAGGAAGGGGGAAACCGTGAAATCGCAGACACAGGAAACCCAGTATAACGCACTGAATAAATATGCCCGCAACCTCAATGAGATGGCCAGGCAGGGGAAACTTGATCCTGTTATCGGGCGCGACGAAGAGATACGGCGCACGCTGCACATTCTTTCCCGGAGGTCAAAGAATAATCCCATCCTGGTGGGTGAACCCGGCGTTGGTAAAACAGCCATTGCTGAAGGCCTTGCCATGCGGATTGTGAACGGGGACGTTCCGGAAAACCTGCAGCGGAAAGTGATCTATGCCCTGGATATGGGACAACTGATCGCCGGCGCAAAGTATAAAGGCGAGTTTGAAGAACGCTTGAAGGGAGTGGTGAAGGAAGTAAGCCAGAGTGATGGCGAGATCATCCTGTTCATTGATGAGATCCACACTTTGGTAGGCGCAGGTGGAGGCGAA
Source organism: Chitinophagaceae bacterium (assembly GCA_040404045.1). Classification (GTDB taxonomy): domain Bacteria; phylum Bacteroidota; class Bacteroidia; order Chitinophagales; family Chitinophagaceae; genus Pollutibacter. Next base: position 1,839 of record JBBAJN010000038.1, on the reverse strand, counting down.
GGGGCGATGGACGCTGCCAACATCCTCAAGCCTGCGTTGGCCCGGGGTGAACTGCGCGCGGTAGGTGCCACAACGCTGAATGAATACCAGAAATTTTTCGAGAAGGATAAAGCCCTGGAACGTCGTTTCCAGAAAGTGATGATTGATGAACCGTCTGTGGAGGATGCGATTTCTATCCTCAGAGGTTTGAAGGACCGGTATGAAACGCATCACCATGTGCGGATCAAGGACGATGCGATCATAGCTGCTGTAGAGTTGTCGAACCGATATATAACAGACCGTTTTCTGCCAGACAAGGCGATAGACCTGATCGACGAGAGCGCAGCGAAGCTGAGGCTTGAAATGAACTCCATGCCTGAAGAACTGGATAAACTGGAAAGGCAGATCAGGCAGTTGGAGATCGAGCGGGAAGCGATCAAACGGGAAAATGACGAAGTGAAGTTGAAGGAATTGAACACAGACATAGCAAACCTTTCTGTAGAGAGGGATACACTGAAGTCGAAATGGATGCAGGAGAAGGAACTGGTGGAAAAGGTACAGCAGGGTAAGGCAGACATTGAGCAGTTCAAGATGCAGGCCGAACGAGCGGAGCGGGAGGGAGACTATGGGATGGTGGCGGAGATCAGGTACGGTAAGGTAAAGGAAAAGGAAGCCATGATTCTTGAGCTGACCAAAGAACTGCATGAACAAAGTGAAAAGCGCTTATTGAAGGAGGAAGTGGATGCAGAGGATATTGCTGAGAATGTGGCAAAGGCAACGGGCATTCCCGTCACCCGCATGATCCAGAGCGAACGTGAGAAACTGCTGCACCTGGAAGAGCATCTTCATCAGCGTGTGGTTGGCCAGGAGGAAGCGATCGAAGCGGTTGCCGATGCTGTAAGAAGGAGCAGGGCCGGACTTCACGATCCACGCAAGCCCATCGGATCATTCATTTTCCTGGGTACCACGGGTGTTGGTAAAACCGAACTGGCCAAAGCTTTGGCAGAGTACCTGTTTGATGATGAAGGCATGATGACCCGGATAGACATGAGTGAGTATCAGGAAAAGCACACGGTTTCCAGGCTGGTTGGCGCGCCTCCCGGTTATGTGGGATATGATGAAGGGGGGCAGCTCACGGAGTCGGTCAGGCGAAAGCCATATAGTGTGGTATTGCTGGATGAGATCGAGAAGGCCCATCCCGATGTTTGGAATGTTATGTTGCAGGTCCTTGACGATGGTCGTTTGACGGACAATAAGGGGCGTGTGGTGAACTTCAAGAACACCATCATTATTATGACCTCTAATATCGGAAGCCTGTTGATCCAGGATGCTTTTGAAGGCGTGAACGAACATAATGTAGAGGAAGTGACCAGTAAGACCAAGACAGACGTGATGAATCTGTTGAGGTCAACGATCAGGCCCGAATTCCTGAACAGGGTCGATGATATCATTATGTTCCGTCCATTAATGAAAAAAGAGATTCGCAACATCATCAATATACAGCTGAACAACCTCAGGAAACTGGTGGGCGAAGCGGGAATCAGACTTGAGTTTACTGATTATACGCTCGATTACCTTGCTGAGAATGGTTTTGATCCCCAGTTTGGCGCAAGGCCGCTTAAAAGGCTGATACAGAAAGAGATCATCAATGCTTTGTCTAAACGGATACTGGCTGGCGACATTGATAAATCAACGCCGGTTACGGTAGATGTGTTTGACGGGGTGGTGGTCTTCAGGAATGAGGAAGCAACTGTTCGGGGGTAAATTACATCTATTGTGTGGTGAATGTGGTGAAAAAGGAAGGGTGAAGAAAGGCCTTCGTTCACCACATTTCCCACTTTATTTCAACTCTATGAACAG
>JBBAJN010000037.1:0-23702 GCA_040404045.1 Chitinophagaceae bacterium | reverse complement strand
CGTCTGCTCCAAACGCATAATCGAGATCAACCTGGTTTACCCCTGGATAAAGTTCAATGATCTTATTGCGGTTAAGCGTAAAGTTAAACGTAGTAGAATATTCGAAGTCTTTCTTCCTTACGATAACACCCGTTACTACAGCTTCAATACCCTGGTTCTGGATGTTACCAGCATTGATCTGGCGGCTTGAGATACCACTTTCTGCAGGGGCACCCAGGTTCAGGACCTGGTTGAAGGTATTCTTCTTGTAGTAGGCTACGTCAACGCGAAGTCTGTTATCAAACATGCGCAAGTCGGCACCAAATTCCCACTCACGCGTACGAAGTGGTTGCAATGTCAGGTTACCCAGTCCATAGTTGGGCCATCCGTATTGGGGGAAAGCTGTACCGTTTGGAAGAAGGGGGTTACCCAAAAGAGAATAGTTGCCAAAGGTGGTAGCAAAAATGCCTGCCCCTGCACCTGTATAACCAAGGCTGGCGCGAAGCTTACCAAATGTCAGCCAGTTGGCCTTGTTCTTCTTCTGGAGCATTTCTGTGAACACCCAGGATACACCCACTGAAGGATAGAGATAAGAAAAGTCTCCACTTCCATCAGGATAAGTCAGTGTACTGGTCCAGTCGTTACGCAGACTCGCATTGATGGTCAACATGTCCTTCCAGGTGATATCACCATAACCATATACGGCATCCAACCTGCTCTGTGGGAAAACACCTGCAGATGTAGTTGCTGCATTAATGGAGTTGGCCAGATTATACACGCGAGGGATACGCAGACCACCATTGGTATTTGAACTCTGCTGGCGACCACCAAGGCCGCGCTGCGTTTCACCACCAACGGTTACATTATACTGGAAGTCTTCACCGATATTCCGGGTTGCTGTCAGCAAACCCTGGATACGGGCATCTTTTGAATTACTCTGGAACAGGGAGTAGCTACCCTGGAAGTTCGGTCCAACACCAAAGTTGACACCGTCGCCGGGTGTTTTATTCTCACGTTGTACGTTCAAAGAGTTCAGGTTTGTACGCACCAAAGCAGTAAGCCATGGCGTGATTTGCGCTGTCAGATCCACATTGGCCAGGATTTGATCCTCTTTCTGATTGACCCTCACCTGGTACATCTGCCACAAAGGACCCATGTTGGCACCCCTCAAATAGGGCGGAACTACATTTGATCCACCATTGGGGCTCAGGTAATTGTTCAGCACATAATCGAGCGGCAAGTTCCTGGAGTTAGAGAATCCGAAACGGAACAGCGGATTGGAGTTACCACCCTGCTGCAACGGATTCTGGCTATTGGACATGGCATACGCAAACGACGCATCCATGTTCACGAATTTGCCGATCTTTTGAGTTGCCCGCAGGTTAAAATTATTCCTGGAGAAATCATTGGTAGGCTGGATCGCTTTATTTGATGTATTGGTATATGAGAAACGGAAAGTGGTCTTATCGCTTCCACCTTCTACCGCAACGTTTGTATTGTTGATGGTTCCTGTCCTAAACAGGGAAGAAGGATCATTAGGCGAATAGGGACGTTTGATACCATCCGCATCGGTGACGATCCTTCCGTCCATTCTTGGACCGAAGCTGCGATAAGGCGCGTTAGCATCGTTTGGTATCAAATCGCTACCATCCGCTGCTTTTGCAAAATAAGGGTTGATACCTCCACCAAACTCGTTCTGGTAGGCAGGTAAGCGCCAAACCTGTTCCCAGGTATTGGTTTGATTCAGCGTTACACCGAGTCCCGGACGTGCACGACCTTTCTTGGTAGTGATGAGGAGAACGCCATTAAGGGCCTGAGAACCATAAAGTGCAGAGGCTGCAGAGCCTTTCAACACCGTTACGCTCTCATAATCATCAGGGTTCAGGTTCTTCATCTGGTTACCAAAGTCACGGGCATCACCCCAGCTGTCAGCACCGGTTGCACCTGGCTGGATCAACACACCATCAATAACCACCAAAGGCATGGTGTTTCCGCTCAGTGATGCGTTACCACGGATACGGATCCTGGAACTGGAAGACGGACCACCAGCACCCTGGTTCACCATCACACCAGCTACTTTACCCTGAAGTGAGTTGACAACATTCACCTGACCGGCGCGTGCAACTTCACTTCCCTTCACTTCCTGGATAGCGTAAGTGAGGTTTCTGGTACTTTTCTTGGCACCGAATCCGGTAACAACCACTTCATTCAATTCATTTTTCTTTGACTGAAGAGCGACCATCATCGACTCAGACCCATCCAATTCAACTGGAGTGAATGCGATGCCGGTGAACACCAGTTTGGGAGATGCACTGGTTGTTGCAATGGTAAATCCACCATTCGCATCTGTAGTTGCATAGGTCTTCGTTCCTTTTACCTGCACAGTAATCCCCTGTAATGGATTACCTGCATCGTCTTTTACTACACCCGAAAAGGATTTTCGCTCCTGCGCCATGGCCATAACCACTAAGCAGAACGAAAAAACGAGGGATAGAAAAACTCTCTGGGTAGTTTTCTTCATTTGCAGTTGTCTTTTTTTGTTTATGTAATTGATGTATTGCCTTACTTAAATCGATTCAGCATGTGCCAAATGCACTTTACCATGCTTTTAACAATCGGGCGTAAAATAGTAAAAAAAACATAATACTCGCCAGCAAAAGCCCCATGGTTTTTTTTCAGAACCGTATTTAACTTATAACCGTTAATTATAAATGATAGATATTCGTTGTAACAGGGCCTAATTCTCTTTCATCAGGGCTACAAAATCATCAAAAAGATACCTGGAATCAAAAGGTCCGGGGGTGGATTCAGGGTGGTACTGCACTGAAAATGCCGGCTTCCCTTTTATCCTGATCCCTTCTATCGACTCGTCGTTCAGGTTGACGTGTGTGATCTCCGTATTGGGTGAACTCCTCACGGCTTCAGGGTCCACGCCAAAGCCATGATTCTGCGTAGTGATCTCGCATAGGCCAGTGATCACATTCCTGACCGGGTGATTCAGGCCACGGTGCCCGTGGTGCATTTTGAACGTTGGAATGCCGTTGGCGAGCGCCAGTAATTGGTGTCCGAGGCAGATCCCGAATGTGGGCTTATTGGTACTGAGAATATCCTTTACCGTTTCTATGGCATAGTCCATGGCTGCAGGGTCGCCAGGGCCATTGGAAATGAAGAATCCATGGGGTTCAAACGCTTCAAGCTCTTTCAGCGTGGTCTTTGCCGGATGCACACGCACATAAGTACCCCTGTCTGCCAGGCATTGGAGGATGTTCTTCTTTACGCCGTAGTCCAGCACGGCGACCCTGATCGGCGCATTGGGATCCCCAAGGTGGTAGACTTCGGTGGTTGAAACCTGTGATGCCAGCTCAAGCCCGCCCATAGATGGCACTTTAGCCAGCTCAGCCTTCAGGAAATCAACATCCGTATGCTCTGAAGAGATGATGCAGTTCATAGCACCTTTTTGCCTTACCGCTGTCACCAACGCCCTCGTATCCACATCTTCGATGGCCACTATGTTCTGCTCCTCAAGGTACTTATGTAAAGAGTTGGTGGCCTTCAACCTGCTGTATCGTTCTTCCAGATTCCTCCCGATCAGGCCCCTGATCTTCACAGAGCCCGACTCCACATCGTCCGGCATAACACCATAATTGCCCACGTGTACACTGTTCATGATCAACACCTGGCCAAAATAACTGGGGTCTGTAAATACTTCCTGGTAACCGGTCATACCGGTATTGAAGCAAAGTTCACCGGAGGTGGTACCTACTTTGCCAAATGACTTTCCATGATAAACCGTTCCATCTTCAAGAACCAATACTGCTGGCCTGTACGCTTGTAATACTTCGGGCATTCTTTATTTTTTAATAACGGTGCAAAATAAAAAAGGCAAGTCCAAAATGACTTGCCTTTCTATCAACTATTTTTAAACATTTCTTATTCTGCCGCTTTTTCTTCTGTTGATTCAGTTGCGGGTTTTGCTTCTGCTGTTGCATCAGCTGCAGGTGATGCCTTCTTCTTGGCTCCACCACTACGACGAGTCTTCTTGGCAGGAGCAGCTGCTTCAGCAACACCTTTACCGTAGATCTCGTTGAAGTCAACCAGTTCGATCATCGCCCTTTCAGCATTATCGCCCAAACGTGCGCCAAGCTTAATGATGCGGGTATAACCACCAGGACGTGCTGCCACTTTAGGAGCAACAACAGTAAAAAGTTCTTTCACTGCCTCTTTATCGTTCAAATAGCTGAACACTACCCTATGCTGGTGCATGATCTGCTCTTTTGAATCTGTCTTCTTGGTTTTAGTGATCAGGGGCTCTACGTAGGTCCTGAGCGCCCTTGCCTTTGCCAGTGTGGTAACGATACGCTTGTACTGGATCAGTTGGCAGGCCAGGTTCTGCAACAATGCCTTCCGGTGCGACTTCGTCCGGCTAAGGTTGTTGATTTTGTCTCCGTGTCTCATTTGACTGTTGTTTAAATACCGTACCGGTCAGGAATACGGCATGATGAAATATTCAATTAAAATTCGTCTTTGTCGAGGCCCAGTTTGCTCAGGTCCATACCGAACTGAAGGCCACGCTCGTGAAGCACCTGCTCAATTTCAGCCAGAGATTTCTGACCAAAATTGCGGAACTTCATCAGGTCTTCCTGCTCATACTGAACCAGCTCGCTGAGGCTGTTGATCTTCGCTGCTTTCAGGCAATTGAAGGCGCGAACGGAAAGGTCCAGATCTTCCAGCGGGGTCTTCAGGATCTTGCGAAGCTGAAGCGTCTGCTCGTCAACCAGATCCTCTTTCTTTTCTTCCTTATTGTCGAAAGTGATGTTCTCGTCAGTGATGATCATGAGGTGCTGGATCAGAATCCGTGAAGCCTGCTTTACAGCTTCCTCAGGATGTATGGTGCCATCGGTGGCAACGTCCATAACCAGTTTCTCATAGTCTGTGCGCTGCTCAACTCGGGTATTCTCGATACCATATTTTACATTCTTTATCGGAGTGTAAATGGCATCAATGGGAATATATCCAAACGGGGCATCCTTCACCTTGTTCTCATCGGCCGGAACATATCCGCGGCCTTTGGTGATGGTGAGCTCGATGTTCAGTTTGGCCGTGCTGTCCATAGTGCAGATCAGCAGGTTCGGATTCATGATCTGGAATGAATTTGTAGCTTCTCCGATCATGCCCGCAGTGAACTCGCTCCTGCCTTTGATGGACAACGTGATCTTTTCGTTATTAAGGTCCTGGTCAACCACTTTCTTGAAACGAACCTGCTTCAGGTTCAGGATCATTTCGGTTACGTCTTCCACAACACCCTTAATGGTGGCGAACTCATGGTCTGCACCTTCAATGAAGATGCCGGAAATTGCATATCCTTCCAAAGAACTCAGAAGTACCCTGCGAAGGGCATTACCGATCGTTACGCCATAACCTGGTTCAAGAGGACGAAACTCAAACTGAGCTTCGAAATCATTTGCTTTCTGAAGTATGATCTTGTCAGGTTTTTGGAAATTTAAAATGGCCATATTTAAATTTCAGATTTTAATTGGTGATCCCGGATTAGGGGAAATTGAAAAATGGTTTATTATTTAGAGTACAATTCCACGATGAGTTGCTCCTTGATATTCTCAGGGATGCTCTCTCTTTCGGGCATTGCAATGAATGTACCGGTCTTTTCAGCTTCGTTCCATTCGATCCAGTTGAACTTGGGGTTCTTACCCTTCATTTTCTCTAAAACTGAAGCATTGCCTGCTGTTTTTTCTTTCAACCCGATCACATCGCCAGGCTGGAGATTGTAAGAGGGAATGTTCACTACTTCACCATTAACCGTAATGTGCTTGTGCGCAACCAGCTGGCGGGCAGCAGGACGGCTTGGGGCAATGCCTAAACGATACACAGTATTGTCCAGACGTGCTTCCAGGATCTTCAGGAGATTCTCACCTGTAACACCCTTCATCCTTGCAGCAAGCTCAAACGTATTGCGGAACTGACGTTCCAGCAAACCATACGTGTATTTTGCTTTTTGCTTCTCCTTGAGCTGGATAGAGTACTCACTTGGGCTTTTACGCTTACGTGTTGCTCCATGCATACCCGGAGGATTCGGTCTCTTTTTTGAATCAAACTTGTTGCCCAGGATCGGTTCACCGAAAATCCTGCAGATCCTTGTTTTGGGGCCAGTGTAACGTGCCATAATTGTTATTTCCTGATTTTTTACAAATGATCCTCGATTATTAAAAAATCATAAAACTGAATCGGGACCTTTTTATAATTGGCTAATTTGCTGATTGGCTAATTAGCTAATTCTTTTGTTTTTCTTAATGGGCTAATCAGCGAATGAGCCAATCAGCCAATCGAATTATACCCTACGCTTCTTCGGAGGACGGCAGCCATTGTGGGGAAGGGGCGTTACGTCCTTGATCATGACCACCTCGATGCCTGAATTGGAGAGCGCACGAATGGCACTTTCCCTTCCTGCACCAGGACCTTTCACATATACATCAACGCGCTTCAAACCAGCATCAAATGCTACTTTGGCGGCGTCAGACGATGCCATTTGGGCCGCATAAGGTGTGTTCTTCTTAGAACCCTTGAAACCCATTTTACCCGCACTGCTCCAGGAGATCACCTGGCCCTGCTTGTTGGTAAGTGTGATGATGATGTTGTTGAATGTAGCCGAGATGTGCGCGTCGCCGAAGCTGTCTACCTTTACTACTCTTTTCTTAGCAGCCGCTTTCGCGCTTTGTTGTGCTTTAGCCATAATAACTTGAATAGGTAATCATTAAAAATAACTCCTGACGGAGCCCCGGCCATTCCTCCTCCCGCACTAATGGGTATCCGGAAATGAACAGGTGGTTGAGTGCTATTAAAAAGATCGAGACATTGTTCTCACAAAGCCTCGATGCTAATTACTTCTTGGTTGCTTTCTTCTTACCGGCAACAGTCTTACGCTTACCTTTCCTTGTACGGCTATTGGTACGGGTACGCTGACCACGAACCGGCAATCCCTTACGGTGGCGAAGACCACGGTAGCAAGCGATGTCCAGCAAACGCTTGATACTCATCTGTACCTCAGAACGAAGCTGACCTTCCACCTTAAACTCGTTGGTGATGATGTTACGGATGGCAGTCAGCTCATCATCGTTCCACTCATTCACTTTCTTGTTTACATCGATGTTGGCCTTATCAAGGATATACTTCGCTGTAGAAGGACCAATACCATATATATAGGTAAGTCCAATTTCACCCCTTTTAGTCTTAGGTAAGTCGATACCGGCAATACGAGCCATATACTAATTTGTCGTTTAAATGTTTAATGGGACATAACAGATGCACCGCACCATGCCATATCCGTTTTTGATTATCCCTGGCGCTGCTTGAAGCGGGGATTCTTTTTGTTGATCACATAAAGCCTTCCCTTCCTCCTCACGATCTTGCAATCCACGCTGCGCTTCTTAATTGCTGCTCTTACTTTCATGTTTATTGCTTTTCAGAATTATTTATACCTGAATATGATCCGGCCCCGCGTAAGGTCATACAAGCTCATTTCCACTCCCACCTTGTCTCCAGGAAGAATACGGATGTAGTTCATCCTCATCTTTCCGGATATGGTTGCCAGTATTTCATGCCCATTTTCAAGCTTGACTTTGAACATAGCATTACTCAACGCTTCTACGATAACTCCATCCTGTTTGATCAGTGCTTGTTTGGCCATACTTTTTGGGTGCGCAAAGATAACAAAATCCAAATCACTGGCAAAATAGTTTGCCAACGAATTGGATTTTAATTTGATAGGGTGTTAAAACATACCGGCACCATCGTCCCAGAAATATCTCAAATCCCTATAAATCAACCTTTTACATTAGTGTTTGCAGCAGTGGCAGTCATCCCGCCTCAGGGCCACGACAGCTCAAAATTAGTCATCGCCCGGTAATGATGCTGTAATTGGTGCAGAAAATCCATGTTATGGACATGCCTGGTCTCGTCCCGGTAATGCAGCAAACTGAAGCTTTCGTTCCGGTCCCTGACAAACTGGATCGAGAAAGGACCCCGCTCGTAAACGACCAGATTGTCTTCCGCCGTAGTTTTTTGAAACCCCAGTTCGGCCAGGATCTCGTGCTCCAGGGGAACTGCGTAAATATGGTGCAGATCATACCAGAACTCATTCTCCCCATGCGCGATCCGGGCTTTTTTATCGCCCCGGCTCACCTCCAGCACGTCTCCCACCCTTTTCTGGCCTTCAAAATCGGCGAGAACAATGTCGCCTTCCCTGACTTCATTAAGCTTTAACATAGTAGTCAATTTTGGGTTATATGAAATACTTCAATCTCACCCTAAAAACTATGCCCCGCCTTATTCAGCCCAGCTCATCACATAATCATGGTTCTCCAGCGTAAGGGCATACCTGGTCAGCATCAGTGGATGGAAGGTGTCTACCATCACGGCCAACTCCTTTGTTTCCTTCTTGCCAATGCTTTTCTCCACTGTTCCCGGATGCGGCCCGTGCGGTATGCCGGCCGGATGCAAGGTGATCATGCCGCGGGTCACATTCTTCCTGCTCATAAAATCTCCGTCCACATAATACAATACCTCATCACTGTCAATGTTACTGTGATTATATGGAGCCGGTATGGCATCGGGATGATAATCGTATAAACGTGGAACAAAGGAACAGACCACGAAATTGTGTGCTTCAAAAGTCTGATGCACCGGCGGCGGCTGATGCACCCGCCCCGTTATGGGTTCAAAATCGTGTATAGAAAATGCAAACGGGTAGCAACATCCGTCCCATCCCACTACATCAAAAGGATGATGCCCATAATGAAGTCCATACAACACCCCTTTCTTTTTTACCCGGATCAGGTAATCTCCAGCGCTATCATGCGTCACCAGATTAACTGGTGGCCGGATGTCGCGCTCACAGAAAGGAGCATGCTCCAGCAACTGGCCGAACTTGCTTTGATATCTTTTTGGGAACCGTATGGGACTGAACGATTCTACGATGAAAAGCCTGTTGGCTTCCGTCCTGAATTCAACCTGGTAGATCGTACCTCTTGGGATCACCAGGTAATCGCCGTACCCAAACGAGATCTCCCCATACATGGTCTTCAATACCCCTTCACCTTCATGTACAAAGATCATCTCATCCGCATCGGCGTTCTTGAAGAAATAATCTTTCATGCTCTCCTGGCAGGCGGATAAAATAATATGGCAGTCATTATTCACCAGCATGGGCTTCCTGCTCAAGAGGTAATCACGCTCTGGGATAAGCTGAAAGCCTTCAAAAGAACGATGCTTCAACATCTTCTCTTCCGCGATCATTGGACTCATGTCCAGATGCGGTTCAGTCCTGATGATCTGGGTGGGAGGATGACAATGGTACAAAAGGGAATAGTCACTTGAAAATCCTTCCGTGGAAAACAACTGTTCCGAATACAGCCCACCATCCGGTTTCCTGAATTGCGTATGACGCTTATGCGGTATTTCACCAAGGCTATAGTAATATGGCATAAAAACAATCTGAAGCAAATTACAAATTCTATTCGATAGGAAACATGAGCTTAATTAGTTAACTTCCTCAATAAATGTCATGATATGGCTTCATCCCGGCGTACCTGGATCAAACAGGCTGGTTTTACGTTAGCAGCACTTGGACTGGGCGACAACTTATCCGCAGAGACACAGTATGAAAATTATGCCCCGGGCTCCCCGATCCTGCTGAATAGCAACGAGAATGCGTTCGGCCCTTCTAAAAAGGTTATTCAGGCCATCTCTTCGGCTGCGTTCAAGTCAAACCGCTATCCGGACGATGAAGTCCAATTGCTGATCAACAAGCTTGCCGGGCACCACCAGGTGACTCCCGCCAATATCTGCGTTACCGCGGGATCTACCGAAGTACTGAGCGCTACAGCTTTGCTTGCGGCTAAACAAAAGGGAAATGCAGTGACAGCAGAACCCTCGTTTAATTTCTGGACTAAAATCGCTTCAGGGGCCGGCCTTTCCATCACACGGGTTCCGGTAAATGAAGAACGAAAACTGGACCTTGTCAACATGCGCAAAGCCGTCAATGCGGAAACCAGAATGGTGTATGTCTGCAACCCGAACAACCCGGTGGGGAATTATGTGGACCACTATACCCTCAAAACATTCGTGGAAGATTGCAGCAAAACAAGCCTGGTACTGGTGGATGAGGCCTACACCGAATTAGCGGAAATCCAAACCTTAATTCCCCTTGCCATCGCCAATAAAAATGTGATCGTTGCAAAAACTTTTTCGAAAGTATATGGCCTCGCCGGCTCCCGCGTAGGCTACGCATTGGCCCACCCTGATACCATCGCCAAACTGAACGACCTCAACGCCTGGCCCAACGGCGGTGTGAGCCAGGTATCTATCGCAGCGGCCTCAGCCGCGCTGGACGACCAGGAGTTTGTACGTTATTGCACCGTTAAAACCAGGGAAGCGAGGGAAAAAGTGTTCGCAACCCTGAAAGACCTGAAGTTGCAGTACATCCCTTCATCCACCTCATTCATCATGTTCAACATTGAACCCATCACATGCAATTTTGAAGACGCGATGCGGAAGAAGAACATAGTGGTTCAACACCGAAACCATTTTGGTGGAAAATGGTGCAGGGTAAGCATGGGGACTCTTGAAGAAATGGACGTATTCTGTAAAAGCCTGCGTGAGATCTGCAGCTGATCACTAAGTCTCAACAGGGCGCGGCAATTTTACATGCCGGGGAACAGTGGCCTTCCAATGACCTCCCTGAAGGGCCATGGCGTAACCAACAGGATCAGGAGTAATGCGATCAGGAAATACCGGAATGCCTTCTGGTATTTCACGGTATCAGGCACCGGCTTCTTGGCCATGCCATAACCCAGGGTGATCAATGCAATGGCGATCAGCATCATCAGCGGATGCTCCAGCCAGAAGAAACGGAAAGTCTTATCCTTCATCATCGACACACCCTCAGGCAATTCGGTAGTAATGATGCCCATCCTGCCCGTCAGCCACTGGTAAAGACCCAGCAACAGCGTGGAATGCGCTGCGATCATCGTGAACAACCAGATCTTGCGGTCACCCGGATTGAACGATTTTCCACCCTTCCAGCCAGTATAACTTTTCACCACAGAGATCACAAGGAGTATGAGGATAACCCAACGAAGGAGGTTGTGAAGATGAACAAGACCTGTTTGCATATGATGTATTTGAAGCCGCTAAAGTAAGCCAAAATCTATTCCTGCCAGTCGGCCACGAAAATATTGGTATCCCGCGTACCCCCGTTATTGCGATTAGAACAGAATACGAGTTTCTTCCCATTGGGAGAAAACATCGGAAATGCGTCGAAGCCTTTATCACGACTTACCTTCTCCATCTTGCCATCGGGATTGAGGATATACATGTTGAACGGGAATCCCCTTTTATACTCATGGTTGGAAGCAAATATGATCCGCTTGCTGTCGGGCATGAAGTTGGGCGCCCAGTTTGCCTGGCCCAGCGCGGTTTCTTTTTTGATGTTTTTCCCATCAAGGTCAGATGTGTATACCTCCATGCGTGTAGGCGCTACCAGCCCTTCTGCCAGCAGTTCCTTGTATTCCTTGATCTCTTCAGGCGTCTCTGGCCTTGAAGCGCGCCAGATCAGGCGCTTGCCATCAGGACTGAACCAGGCTCCGCCATCATATCCAAGGTCATGGGTGACCCTTTTTGTTTTGCCAGATTTCATATCCATGATGTAAAGCTCCAGATCACCATCGCGTACACTCGTGAAGACCATTTTCTTCCCGTCAGGCGAAAGGGTTGCCTCTGCATCGTACCCTGGTGTATTGGTCATCTGCTTCACGATCTTCCCGCTGGTATCTGCCATGAAAATATCCATAGACTTATACAACGGCCATATATAACGGTTGCCATATTTAGTGCGATCCGGAACAGGTGGGCACTCATCACCACCTAAATGGGTAGAACCATACACTACGTGCCGGCCATCTTTCGTGAAAAATCCGCAGGTCGTTCTCCCCTTGCCCGTGCTCACCAACTTGGGCTTGAACTCATCACCGGGCTTCTCAGGTACCTTACCGATAAAGATCTGATCACACATGATGCCCTCTTTGGGGTTAGTTTTCTGAAATACGAGGTATTTGCCGTCGAAACTGAAATAAGCTTCGGCATTATCCCCCCCAAAACTGAGCTGCCGGATATTCTTCAGGTGTGTCTCCTCGGGATAAGCAAGCGTATCAGCAACATTTGATGGTATTGCCAAAACGTTTACCGATGGTTTATATGAAGTCAGAATACCCAGTACCAATGCAGAAATCAGCCATTTCAATGTCATAGTCTCGATAATTGGGTCGCAAAATAGCGTTTTTCATGGGTTTAGCTGTCAGCCAATTGTCAGATTAAACATTTGTACTTTCGCCGAATGAAACTTCTTCCTGTCATTGGCATCATACTGCTGACATGGTGTATCAGCTGCGGAAACAAGCAAAAATCAGAGGCGGTCCCCGCACCAATGGCAGACTCCTTAGACCTGGTACTGAAAGACCTGGCCAAAGACAGCATGAACCCCGGACTCTGGCGCAGGCTCTATGAACTTCAACTGGATCAGGGTGATACCCAGGATGCCATTATCTCCCTAAAGAACTATACGCTGCTCGCACCAGAGGATGGCCATGGCTGGCTCGAACTGGCCTGGCTACTGGCCGATACAAAAAATGCAACCGCCCTCGTTGTGACCGATAGCCTGGAACGGGCACCGGATCCGGAAATCAGCTCCCGGGCAGCTTACATCAAAGGAATCTATTACTCCAATATCGGGCAGGACGATCATGCGGTGGCCATATTCGACAGCATCATAAATAACAACTACACCTACCTGGATGCCTATATAGAGAAAGGTATTATCCAGCACGACAAAAAGCAATATGCAGATGCATTGAAGACTTTCCAGCAGGCTATGAAAGTCAACAGCACTACGCCGGAAGTATATTTTTGGATCAGCAGGTGTTACGAAGGTTTGAATAACCTGGCTGAGGCGGAAGACTGGAGAAAGAAATATGAAGCGTTGAGATAAACAGACCGAAATGCCCGCGCGAACGCAGTGTCAAAATATCAAATTATATTTGCCGCATGGCAACCATCATCGCCCCTTCCCTACTTTCCTCAAACTTTCTCAGGCTTGGTGAAGAATGTACGATGCTGAACGAAAGTGAGGCAGACTGGTTTCACCTGGACGTCATGGATGGCCGGTTCGTTCCCAACATCAGCTTCGGATTACCCGTGATCGCAGCCATCAGGAAAGCCACTACCAAGGTTTGCGATGTACACCTGATGATTGAAGAACCAGGTAAATACGCCGAAGACTTCAAAAAAGCCGGTGCGGACATCCTGTCTGTACACATTGAAGCCTGCCCGCACCTGCACAGGAATATCCAGCAGATCAAAACTCTGGGCATGAAAGCCGGGGTGGCTATAAACCCGCATACGTCCGCAGAGTTGCTCAGGGATGTTTTAGCCGATATTGACCTCGTTTGCCTGATGAGCGTGAATCCCGGATTCGGCGGCCAGGCATTCATACCCCATACATTGCATAAAATCCGGACCCTTCGCAAAATGATCGAAGAAACCGGGTCAACTGCGCTCATCGAGATCGATGGTGGTGTGACCCTGGAAAACGCGGGCCAGATCGTTGCTGCCGGGGCCGATGTACTGGTGGCCGGCAATACTGTGTTCGCATCTTCCGATCCAAAGGCCACCATCAGCGTATTGAAACGCAGCTAAACTATCAATTACCCATAATCATTTCAGTTTCACCCTGACCAGGTTTCCATTCGAAGTGATGTACAGATAATCTTCGTTGCTGTCAAAAGCGAGATTAGAACAAAGATCCCCCGTGCTGATCCGGCCCAGCAGTTTAGCCTCAGGTGAAAATACCATCACCCCGCCAGGGCCAGTTGCAAAAATGATCCCGGAAGAATGCACTTTCATCCCGTCTGGCGCGCCCGGCTCCGAATAAGCACTTGCATCAAAAAACAGCTTCCCGTTTTCAATGCCTCCATCCGCTTTTACATCAAACACCATCCAGATCTTATCTGCGTCTGAATTGGCCACATACAGTTTCTTTTCGTCCCTGGAGAAGGCAATGCCATTTGGCCTGCTCAACTCTTTATACAGGAGTTCCACTGTGCCGTCTTTCCTTACCCTGAAGACACCCTGGTAAGGCAGTTCTTTCTTCGGGTCGTCCACATTACCCACAAGGCCGTAAGGTGGATCTGTGAAATAAAGATCACCACTGCTGTGGAATACGGCATCATTGGGTGAATTGAGTTTCTTTCCCTCATATGCGTCCGCCAGTGTGATGAAATCTGGCCTCGGACTCGCCAGGGGCGCATTCATCCTGGCCATCCTGCGGTCACCATGCTGACACATCACCAGCCTGCCCGCGCTATCCAGGATCAGGCCATTTGAACCCGGCTCTCCGCTACGTGGTTCTTTACCGGTGTACCCGGCTGGAAACAAATACTCCTCCAAACCTTTTTCCTCACTCCATTTCATGATCTTATTGGGCGGGATATCCGAAAACAGGAGGTAGCTGCCATCCTTTATCCAAAGCGGACCTTCGCTCCACTTGAAACCCGTTGCGAGTTTCTCAATGCGGGCATTCGAATCCAACACGGTTAAAAGTTTGGCATCAAGGATCTGAACAGACCCGATCGTTTCATATTTGTTATCCACCGTAGTAGCTTTTTCGTTTGATTCCTGATTGTTATTGCATGAAAAGAACAATATAAACAGTATGAATGTGAAGTAGCGCATACATGGAATTGTTTTATCAAACAGGTAAAAGTTAGGACAAATCTGGAAGGAATCTGTATTTTTATTTGACCAAAACCCATTCATCTGAGATATCGCCCGCAATTCAAACCCTTAACGATCCTGCTGCTGGCATTGGTCTCCTTTTCTGTTTCTGCACAAAAAAGAACCGCTACTGTTTCCGGGCGCGTGGTGGATGAAAATGAACAGCCGCTCGCTAAAGTATCTGTAGTGATCCTCGGACGCCAAACCGGGTTGGTCACCAGTGATTCCGGCACTTTCTCTATCCGGGTGAGTTCAGGAAAAGCGCTTGCGCTGGTTTTTTCATTCTCCGGATACAAAACAGAACAGCGTAATTTCTTCCTGAACGAAGATGAACAGGAAACGATCACTGTAAAAATGGAGAAAGGCTCTACCACCCTGGAAGAAGTGGTGGTGAGCGCCCCCGCAGATAGACGAGAGGCCGGACTGATCCGTATCAATCCAAAAAATGCACTGGTCATCCCCTCTACCATTGGTGGGATTGAAAGCCTGATCAAGATATTCGTGGGGAGCAACAATGAGCTCACCTCTCAATACTCAGTCAGGGGTGGCAACTACGATGAGAACCTCATTTATGTGAACGATTTCGAAGTGTTCCGCCCCTACCTCACCCGTACCGGCCAACAGGAAGGCCTCAGCTTCATCAACCCTGAAATGACCGGACGGGTGAGTTTCTACACAGGCGGATTCCAATCCAAATATGGCGATAAGATGTCAAGCGTACTGGACATCCAGTACAAGAAGCCTAAACAATTCGGCGGTTCTGCCTATGTGAGCCTTCTTGAGCAGGGTATCCATCTCGAGGGGACTGACAAAAAAGAAAAATTCAGCTACCTGGTTGGCGTAAGGAACAGGTCCAACCGCAGCCTGCTGAGTTCGCAGGAAACCAAGGGCAGCTATATCCCAAGGTCCACCGACCTGCAGACCCTACTAACGTATAACATTAACCGAAAATGGCAGGTCGAAGGCCTGGTGAACCTTTCCTCTACACGGTTCACCCTGATCCCGGAGTTTTCGCAACTGACATCTTCTGTATTCTCCCCCCTGTTCAGCGCCAACATTGGGGTGGACATCTATTTCGAAGGCCGTGAGGAAGACCGGTATGTGACCAACATGGTGGGCCTCGCCGCAACCCAGCAGGTCAACAAAAACCTGAAATTGAAATGGATGGTGAGCCGCTTCGAAAATGACGAAACGGAGCGCTACGACATATTAGGAGCCTACCTGTTCGGGGAACGGGATTTTGACCGATCACGCCCAACCTTTGGATCTATCATCAACCCCCTCGGCGCAGGCATCTTCCACCAGTTTGCACGAAACGCGCTGAATATAGAAAACTGGAACGCCTCCCACAAGGGCCAGTTGAACAAAGGAAAGCAGGTCATCCAATGGGGCCTCCAGGCCGATAAAACCCTGATCAACGATCAGCTTAGCGAGTGGGAAAGAAATGATTCTGCAGGTTACACATTGCCCTATAATCCCAACGTGCTCGCCCTGTCAAAACTTACCCGCTCATCGGCCAACCTGGAGATCACCAAGCTGTCGGGCTATATACAGGATAATATCATTTTCTCAGACTCGGCAGACTTCACCTTATCGGCCGGCTTGCGCTTCAATTACAACAGCCTGAACGGGGAATTCCTGTTATCGCCCCGCTTACAAGCCGCATGGAATCCTTCCTGGAACCAGGACCTGGTATTCAAGGCCTCCGCAGGCGCCTACCACCAACCACCATTCTACCGCGAACTAAGGCGTTATGATGGCACTATCAATGAACAACTGCGGGCGCAGAAAAGCTGGCAATTCGTAACCGGGCTGGACTACCAGTTCCTCGCATGGAACAGGCCGTTCCGATTCAGCGCAGAAGCCTATTACAAATCCATGACCGATGTTGTGCCTTACGATATTGATAATGTGCGGATCAGGTATTTCGGCGAAAACAACGCCAAAGCATATGCAGCTGGCCTTGAAATGCGACTCATGGGCGAATGGGTAAAAGATGCAGAGAGCTGGATCAGCCTGGGCATCATGCGCACCATGGAAAACATCAACGGGGATTTCTATTACAATTATTTTAACCAGAGCGGCGAACTGATCACCGGATCTTCAGATGACCAGGTACCGGTTGACAGTGCCCGGCAGGACGTTGGCTGGTTGCGAAGACCCACCGACAGGCTCATCACTTTTGGCATGTTCTTCCAGGATTACCTGAGCACCAACAAAAATTTCAAAGTGCACCTGAACATGCTGTTCGGAAGCAATATGCCCTACAATATTCCCAACAGCGTCAAATACAGGAACGCACTGATCATTGAACCTTATATACGCGCAGATATCGGATTCAGCGTATTGCTGCTCGACAGTGAGAAATCAAAACGCCGAAGTCACAGCCCTTTCAGGGATCTTGAAAACATCTGGCTCAGCTTCGAAGTATTCAACATGCTGGACCGCAGGAATACCATCTCTTACCTGCTGATCAAAGATTTCTCCAACACCATCTACACACTTCCCAACAGGCTCACCCCCCGGCTAATCAACCTCAAGTTGCTGGCGCGTTTCTAATTACTAACATTCTGTTAATAAGTAAATGATTGTTTCTTGGGCATGTATTTTTTATATTTGGTAAGGACGTTCGCAAGCAGTTTGGTACAAGATTATTCGAACATAAACCGGAAAAGCATTGACAGAGACGATTATTAACCTGGAAACCGTTAACCCTATCGAATTCTTTGGCGTTAACAACGGTAAGTTAGACCTGTTAAAAAAGAAGTTCCCACTTTTAAAGATCCTGAGCCGCGGCACGCAGATCAAACTCAGCGGCGCTCCCGAACAAATTGAGAATGCAAAGGAAAAAATTGAACTCCTGGTCCAATACCTGGAAAGGAACGGCCATGTGAGTGAAAATTATTTTGAGCAGATACTCGGCGGGGACGATGCCGAAACGGTAGACAATTTCATTGAACGGAACCCGAACGACGTACTGGTATTTGGCCCCAATGGCAAGTCCGTGAGGGCGCGCACAGCCAACCAGAAACGAATGGTCACTGCGGCGGACAAGAACGATATCATTTTCGCAGTAGGTCCCGCGGGAACGGGTAAAACCTACACGGCCGTAGCCCTCGCCGTGAGGGCGCTGAAAAACAAGATGGTCAAGAAGATCATTCTCACCAGGCCTGCGGTAGAAGCTGGTGAAAGTCTCGGTTTCCTGCCGGGCGACCTGAAGGAAAAGATCGATCCATACCTGCGTCCCTTGTATGATGCGCTGGATGATATGATCCCTGCCGATAAACTGGGTTATTACATGACCACCCGCGTCATTGAAATAGCACCACTGGCCTATATGCGCGGCCGTACGCTGGACAATGCCTATATCATCCTGGATGAGGCCCAAAATGCTACGGACCTTCAGATCAAAATGTTCCTGACGAGGATAGGCGCTAATGCAAAAGCCATTATCACGGGTGACCTCACCCAGGTTGACCTGCCTAAAAACCAGCGTAGCGGTTTGGATAAGGCCATCAGGATCCTTCGTAATATTGACGGCATCGCCCACATTGAGCTCGACGAGGAAGACGTGGTTCGTCACCGTCTGGTAAAGGCCATCATCAAAGCATACGACAGGGACCGTGAACAAAACGACAGTCAGTTACAGAACAGATTTTAATGGGCTCCAAAGCTCCCACCGAAAAAGCGAAGCAGTTGCTTCGCTTTTTTTGTTGTTGGAATTGGTATAACTTAGACCACGATGAGAAGATCAATCATATTCCTGCTTACCATACTTTTGTTTTCCTGCAACGATCCGGTAGGATTCAGAAAACCAGAAGACGGGCTTGACGCCGGTCGGGAATTTGTACGCGCGGTGCTTGATGGTGACTATAAGAAAGGTGAGCTCTATGTGATACCGGAAGAGGAAGACATTCGCCTCTACAAACGATACGCGGATTACATGCGCAAACGTCCGGGTTCCGAACTGATCGAACTAAAACAGGCCAGCATCATCATCAACAAAGTAGAGGAAGTCAGCGATACGATACAGATCATCAATTATTCCAATTCATACACCCAGAAACCTATTGATATCAAGGTGGTCAAGAAAGACGGCGAGTGGTGGGTTGATTTCAGCTATACTTTTTCAGGCAACCTCCCTATTACTGAATGATAAAGGATATTTTGATCGTTGGGTCCGGTAGCGCCATTGGGGGGATCACCAGGTTCCTCATTCGCAAACTGGTAATGACATTTTTCCCATACCCATTTCCCATGGCCACATTCCTGATCAATATTGCGGGCAGCTTTCTGATCGGACTGGTATACGCCATATCCGGCAAAAGCGGAAGTATGAGTCCTGCTGCCCTGATCTTCCTGGCTACCGGCTTTTTAGGCGGATTTACCACCTTCTCTTCATTTTCATACGAAAACATGCTGTTGATGAGAAATGGCCAGTACTTGCTGGCACTTACTTATATTTTGGGAACTATCCTGCTAGGCTTGCTGGCTACCTTCACAGGTTATGCAATAGCTAAATAAACATTAAAAAACATATATGAAAGCCTGCTTACTCATGCTGATCGGTCTTCTGTCACTAACCTCTTTACAAGCCCAGCAAAAGAAAGAGATAAAACTGCTCAGGCACGTGGTCCTGTTCAAGTTCAAGGACAATGCATCCGCTGCAGACGTGAAAAAAGTGGAGGAGGCTTTTGCGCAACTCCCATCAAAGATCAAAGAGATCGCCGATTTTGAGTGGGGACTGAACAACAGCCCCGAGAATATCAACCAGGGATTTACCCACTGCTTTTTCGTCAGTTTCAAATCAGAAAACGACAGGGCCGTCTATCTCCCGCACCCGGCCCACAAAGCCTTTGTAGATGTACTTAAACCCCATCTGGATAAAGTACTCGTGATAGACTACTGGGCAAGTAAATAATTACTTAGGTTTGTAAAAAATGAAAAACATGTTGACGGTTCTTCATCCATGGCATGGCGTATCGCCCGGCGAAACAGCTCCCCGCATAGTCAATGCCGTTATTGAGATCCCTAAAGGATCAAGAGCAAAATATGAGATCGACAAACCCAGTGGATTGCTGAAACTGGATAGGGTGATCTACTCCTCCTTCATGTACCCGATCAATTACGGTTTTATTCCCCAAACCTACGGGGACGACAAGGATCCGCTGGACATCCTGGTACTGTCGAGCATTTCGGTCCAACCCCTTTGCCTGATGGAAGCGCGGGTGATCGGCGTCATGCAGATGATCGACAATGGCGACATGGATGACAAGATCATTGCAGTGGCTACCAACGATCCCAGTGTAAACTACATCAACAATATTGAAGAGATGCCCCAGCATTTTTTCAATGAACTGCGGAACTTTTTTGAAGAATACAAGAAACTGGAAAACAAAGTGGTGATCGTGGAAGAATTCCAGGATAAGGTCTCAGCACTGAAGATCATCGAAACCGCCCTTGCGCACTACAAAGAAACGTTCCATTCCAAATAAAATGGACCCATTAAAGGAAAAGCCCATGACAGCTGAAACCATTGCAATCATTATTATCATTGGTTTCGCGGCCGGTATGCTCGGCGGCATGATCGGCATCGGTGGTGGACTGATCATCGTTCCTGCTCTGGTATTTTTCCTTTCCTTTTCACAACATAAAGCCCAGGGCACCTCCCTGGGACTGCTTGTATTACCAGTAGCCATTCTGGGCGTGATCAACTATTACAAAAAAGGATATGTTGACCTGAAAGCAGTAGGTCTCTTGTCCATTGGTTTTGTGCTGGGCAGCTTCCTGGGAAGCAAATGGGCCCTGAATATCCCCCAGGAAACCCTTAAAAAACTATTCGCAGTTTTCCTCCTCGTCCTGGCCATCAAGATGTTGTTCTTCGACAAAAAAGTGGTTTGATAAAGACTTCTGCACCGTTTTAGAGATTATTATGTTAAACAACCGCAGATGTTTATGCAAATGGCAATTTTAAGCATCCCTTAATAGATAATTGCCGGAGCTTTGCGCATTAATCCGGATCATCGAAAGATCATCTATGACAGATCAGGAACTTCTTGAAAGATATTATTCCGATCGGAACACAAAATGGCTGGGGCTCCTCCTGAGCAGGTATACGCTTTTGCTGTTCGGTGTGTCGATGAAATATCTGAAAGATGAAGAAGAAGCCAAAGATGCGGTTCAGCAGGTGTTCCTGAAGGCGTTGACTGAAATACCCAAGTACGAGGTCACCTATTTCAAGAGTTGGCTTTATATGATCGCCCGCAATCACTGCTTAATGCAGCTTCGGAAAAAGGGACTGGTCAGGTCATTGGAAGACCTGCAAATTGATCTGAAAGACCAAAGTCCGGAACAGTGGAAACTGGAAGACCGTGAAATACTGCTGGAGCGGATGGACGAAGCGGTTAACCAACTGAACCCGGATCAAAAAACCTGCATCACCTGTTTCTACCTCCGGAAACTCAGCTACCAGGAGATTGCCGAGGCCACCGGATTCAGCGTGCTACAGGTAAAAAGTCATATCCAGAATGGTAAAAGAAATTTAAAGATCACCTTACAAAAGAGGCAGGAACATGAAGGATAAATGGAACGATATCATCAATGATCCCTCGGCAGACCTTGATGAAAACATGCTGATGGATTACCTCGAAGGAAAATTGAATACCGCAGATAAACACCGCGTGGAGAAGATCATGTCTGAATCAGGATTCGTCAACGACGCAGTGGAAGGTCTTTCCGGCATGAAGGATAAACAGAAAATTGCCACTATACTCCAGCAACTAAATGTCCAGCTTCACACAAAAACAGCGAAAAAAAAGAAGAGATACAACCAACTGATCCCTGACCAGCAAACCCTGACGATCGCTTCGATCGTCACCATCCTGTTGCTGGTGGTGATCGCTTTCGTGATCTTCAAAATGCTGCAGGTTTAAACAAGGGCGCTTACCCTTTCCGGCAACATCCTGCTGTGGGTTACTGATATTGTATATAAACCGGCATCGGTTTCAACTTCATCAGATCGTCAGGCGTCATCAACCTGTTTGGCGCCCGTTTCAGGTCGTTCTTGTAAAACAGCTTGAATCCCGTGAATTGAACCGGCTCCCTGTGGATAAAGGTTTTGTAAGTATTGATCTTCTTCGCGGGTTCACCCCAACCGTCCATATGCATGACCACCTGGACCTCGGGCGTCGTCTTAATGGCCTTATAATTGGTCACCATACCCTGGGTAAAACGGTGAACCACCAACACCTTGGGTGGAAGGTTATTCTTCCGCACAATATCTGACAGGTAATCGATCACGTAATTGATATCAGCAGCATCGAAAGACCCAATAACAGTCCCTGGTCTTTGCCCTCCTTTCATGCTGAACTCCGGATCAATACCAAAATGTACATTAGGCTTCTTGAAATATTCTTCAAACTCTGGAACTTCCTGCTGCAGGGTGCTGAGGCCAACCTGGATATCCAGGAAAACCAGGGCGTTGATCTCTTCTGCCCATTTCAAAACGGTATCTATTTGCTTAAAGGGCATCCGCAGGCGGTATTTGCCGGCAGCGCCAGGGCTTCCTTGCGCAGTCACTGCGATGTAATGCAAGGCCGGTTGCACGGGGGTTTGCGGATCCGCTTTCTCCCATTTTATGACCTCTTCTTTCAACTTGGCAAACATCTGGGGCTTGGGCAGCTCCCCCAATATGCCCATCCTTGTTGAATACAGGTTTCCATAATATGCGATGATCCGCTTGAAAGGGAGTATAGCCCCTTCTTTGGGAGCAGGTCCCGGTGCTGGCCATTTTCCGGAAGAATCGCCGTTAAGCATATAGGTCAGCTTTTTGCGATACGCTATCGTGTCCATCACCGGGACTGATACCGGTATTGCTGGCTCTGTCGCAACAACTTCCTGGGCCGCGGTTTCCAAAGCCTGATTTTTCCTGGGAGCAGTTGCATCCGCTCCTTCAGAATTTGCGGGTCCGCAGGCTGATAAAATCTGAGCGGAGAGGATAAGGCCCAATGCAATTTTTAGATAGGATATAGTCATACTACTCAAACGTGGGATTTAACTGCAATATTATCAGTTATTCGGGAGGCAAAAAAATAACCGGCTACCATGGACGGCAGCCGGCTACTCCGAAAAAATTCAATTAAGCCTGCTTGTCTGCAGGTGGGGCGTCATCGCCATCGATTTTATCAACGAGCTTGTTCCACAAACCTTTTGCACCTTCCGCCAGATCTCCCAGTTTAGCTTTTGCTTCTTCTGTGAGTTCGCCGGATTGTGCTTTATCCCAAAGTGCCTCAGCCTTGTCCTCTACCTTGTCCCACACTTTCTCCGCTTCATCACCCAGCTTTTCTACTGTTTCTTCGATCTTTTCCTTGGTAGAATCCCAGGTATTCTCAGCAGCATTAGCAGCTTTCTCAGCCCCTGCTTTAAGATTGTTAAGTCCTTCGTTAACTGTGTTTTCTGACATATACTTCTATTTTAATTGTTATTAGGCGCGCTTTACAACCGTAATTTATAGCATATGTCAGGGAGTTTAAGGAAAAACACGTTTCAAAAACTAAATTTGTTCAAAATCGGACAGGATGAACCCCATCAGGAATCTAAGATTGATCGGAAATATTGAAGGAATTTCATATTTAGTGCTGCTCGGAATAGCGATGCCCTTGAAATATTTTGGGAATATGCCCAAGGCGGTCACCGTAGTGGGCAGCTTTCACGGCCTGTTCTTTGTGTTGTTCTGTGTCGCCCTTTTGATCGTTTGGCGGAAGAAAAACTGGGACTATGAAAAGGTGGCCATTGCCTTCCTGGCTTCCCTCATCCCTTTCGGGACTTTCTACCTTGATCGGAAGTTGAAGAAGGAAGAGTGATCTTCAAGCCCTGACTCTGGGCCG
>JBBAJN010000036.1:0-23751 GCA_040404045.1 Chitinophagaceae bacterium | reverse complement strand
CCTGTACTTAGTCTAACAGGAATTTTACCAGCCACATATTTTTTTTCCATTCTCCTTAGATTAGAATTTGTCTTCAGATCATGTACTTTATCTTTTTGAATTAACTGCAGCCAATGTTCAGCTGGGATAATATTATTTGAATGAATTTCCAAGCGAATAAAAAATGTGTCATTCGGTACTCTGGTGTTATTTATTAATTGACTAATCAAGGTTTTATGGGTGTGGATGTCATTAGCAAAGTCAATATATTTCTTATCTAATATTTCTAAATACATTTTTAGAAAATAGCTGAATCCTTTTTTTTCGTCATATTCATTCGATTCAAGATAGTCTTCCAATTGAAATTTCAATTGCAGGACTTTGGCAAGTAAAAAATCTTCTTGTGAAGCTTTGCTTTTCCATTCACTCCTTAATTGACTGAGGGCCGAGTTTGATTGCTTTCTTTCCTGATCAGATAGTTTAACAGGATAGACAAAGGATTTTACTGCCTCTTCTTTTTGAATATCTATATCCGTTTTCTTATGTGAACCTTGATTTATTTTTGTTTTCATGCTAGATAATCATTTACTATTCTAAACATTGCAGGGCCAAATAATGCTACTGATTTGCCAGCTCTCACCATTCCATAGGTCTGGCAATAGTGTTGTTCTAGTTCTGTTTTGGCTACCAATGAGACGCATCCATCTTCGCCATATCTTTTAATGGCCTCCCGGACCGCGAATGCAATTAAATTGGCAGCTATTTTTTCATATTCTTTTGTTTTCTTGCCTTTTTCATTCTTTAGAATAACGTTTTCTCGAGAAACCGCTAAAAGATTGATTTCGAGTCGTTGTTCGGTAAGTTGGTGTTGTATCGACATAGCGCCCTTTATGTCTGAGTCACCACTAATTAATAGTCCTACTATTTCTGAATCTAGAGGCAAGGACTTCCAATTGAAGAAAAAGCGTTTTTTAGTAAGCTTCATTTTCTCTGCCTCGCTTAATCGTCTAACCTCCGCATTGATCTCTTTTCCTGTCCTTGTCTGGGTTATTCGCACAAAATAAAGGTACAAAAAAGTTTACAAAAATAGTAAACATTTGTGTAAAAAGGAGCTTATTGTATTGGGTTGGCATTTCGGATAAATAGATCAGAATATGGTTATCCCACATTCCCGCTCGGCTGGGATATATTCAATATCTTCATAATCTGTGGTTAAATCCATCCTGTTTTTCGCCGTGTTTTTGCAATCGGTTTGCGCTTTTGCCCAGGCTTCAAAACTTGTTGGAGACACTGTTGTTAAGCCTGCCGACACCATGTTTCGCCAGAATGTCTCCCTCTCGGAGATCGTGGTGAAGGGCAAAAAGCCACCGGTGGCCTTTAAGCTCGACAGGCAAATATTCAAAGCATCGGAATTTGCGACGGCTGCCAATGGTACGGCAACGGATCTGATCAGGAATCTTCCTTCGGTTTCCGTCAACGGCCAGGGCGAGATCAATGTCCGGGGTTCAGCCAGTTTCCAGGTACTGATCAATGGCCGCCCTACACAGGCTGATCCGGCTTTCGTACTCAGCCAGATCCCTGCTTCATCCATAGAAAGCATCGAGATGATCAGCACGCCGGGCGCCGCATTCGACGCCGACGGTAAAGCCGGGATCATGAATGTCATCACCAAAACCGCTCCGGAAGAGGGTCTGATGGTACAGTCGAACCTGATGATCGGCGTGCCACCCATCCAGGATTTCGATAATCAACGGTATACTTCCCCGCAACGACATGCCATCGATCTGTCCATCGGCTATCAAAAAGGCGCCTGGGATTTCAGCACGGGTTTCAACTACCTGCGCAATGATATGGCGGGCTATCGCGAGGGGGATGTTAATACCACCATCGGCAACATGTTCACTTCTTTCCCATCCAATGGTGAAAGAAGTTTTAAGCGCTACAATTATGGCGGCCGATTTGCTGCGGGGTATCAGATCAATATGAATCACCGCATCGAGGGGTCGGTATATCTCGGCAAGCGATTTCAAAGCCGCGTGGCTGATCTGGTGTATAACAACTCCCACAAGGATCTGCTTACGGGTCAGATCACCAACTTCACCTATTTCAACGAGAATACAGCGGAGAAAGAAGGGTTGTTCTCGCTCGCGAGCATCGGCTCCAGCCATAAGATTTCGCCCAATACATCGTTGGCTTTGTCGCTCCAGTACGAAGGCGCGGATCTCGAAGGCCTTACCACCAACAAGAACTTATCGTACCCCGTTCCCAATACCGTCTACCAGGAGACCATTAACCCCAGTATCAATCCCTTACACGCTTATCGTTTCAAAACAGACCTGACCAATAAGAAGGGCACGCGTTCCTGGCAGGCAGGATACCAGTTCCGGTATGACGATCAGCGTGGGGATTTCTTATACAAGTACAGGGATCTGGGTCAAACTGAATTCACCATCGATTCTGCTTTCACCAGCAAGGTCAAAGTGACCAACCAGATCCACGCCGGCTACCTGCAATATGCCAATGCTTACGGAAAGCTTTCTTACCAGGCCGGACTTCGTGCGGAGCACATGCTGCGCGACCTCGACATCGTGAGTACCAATGAGAAAACATCGCTGCCGCTCTGGAATCTTTTTCCATCGTACTTATTGAAATATCAATTCACGTCCAGAACCAGTGTGAAGCAATCTTATACCCGCCGTATCAAACGCACCAACAATTTCGAATTGAATCCCTTCCCCGAGCGCGAACACTCCGAAACCCTCGAGCAGGGTGATCCGGAACTTCTTCCTGAACTTACGGGCATCTGGGAACTCGGCCTGGAACAAAAATTCAACAAAGGAAGTTTCACTGCTACACTCTATCACCAACGCGTGAAGAATCCGATCCAGCGGGTGAACAAAGTGTATAACGATACCATCCTGTCGCGGATATTTACCAATGCGGGGGCAGCACGACAAACGGGCTTAGAGACCTATTTCAATTATCGTATTGGAAAGGTTTGGCAGATGACTGTTGGTGGAAATATATATAAGTACGATATCGAAGGCGAGTTGTTTAATGGAGATGTTGCTTTTTCAAACGGCAGTTGGGTCTTCAGCATCAATACCAACCAGAATTTTACGCTGCCATCAAATTGGCAGATTCAGCTCAGTGTAAATTATTTGTCGTTACGCGCAACAGCACAAGGGGAAGATGGAGCTTTCTTTACACCCAATCTTTCAGTAAAGAAAACCACCAAAGACAATCGCTGGGGTTTCCAACTGCAGTGGCTGTACATTGATGCGGGCCTTGGTATTTCGAACAGGCAACGCATCACTACGTTTGGTTCTGATTTCTATTCCACCACCAACTATATCTACGAGCCCGATCAGATCCAGTTTTCCGTGAGTTTCAATTTGACCAGGAAGAACAGGAAGATCGACCTGCCTCAAAGTGAGATGGCGGAGAAGGAGTTTTAGGCGTTTGATGTTTTTTGCCGGCATGTTACGGGCGAATCCTGCGCTACCTTAACAGCGAATTCAGCATATCCTGCTGCGAGGCATCCATATTGTCCATGCGAGCCAGTTGAAAATTGGGTTTCCCGTTTTCCGTGGTACGTAACAGTTTCAGTCCTGCCGGGTTGAGGTATTTATCGTAATCGATCTCCTTTGCTGTGTATACATACTCAAACACTTCGTTCAACGATTTCCCTGCGGCTTTTTCACAGGCCTCCTGGAATTCAGCATCGGTAAATCCGCGTTTCAGTTTCTTGTAGTAGTTGTAATAGAGAAAGCGCATCACGTCATCCAGCGATTGTTTGTTGGCAGATGCTTTGCGAATGGCGATGTCCAGCAACAGGCCCACTACGGGTCCTTTGTCGTAGTAAGAAATAGAGCGATCGCCTTCTTCTCCTTGTCTTCCAAATGGCCCATCGCTCCAGGTTTCGTAGCTCGACTGGGTAAGGGATTGGTGAGCACGGCCAGGATCGGTTTCATGCGCGCGAATATTGCCTGAGATACTGCCGAGAAACTGTTGTTCCGTGGCCAGGCCGGCTCTGTTCACCACGAGGTATTCGTAGTACACCGATAGTCCTTCACTCACCCAGAGCAGGTTGGTGCGGTTGGCTTTGCTGTAATCGAATGGGCCCAGTTCAAAGGGGCGGATCCGTTTGATATTGTAGTGATGGTAGTATTCGTGGGCGATGAAGTTCAGGGTACGGTTCATGCCTTCGGGCGAATTCAGTTCGCTGCCCGCGAAACTGATGGTGGTATTGTTGAGGTGTTCGATACCACCGCGGCCCGGGCCGATGGCGATGAAGGTGTATTCTTTGTAGGGTATGTCGCCGATCAATCCGGATGCGGTTTCCACCATCTTCTTCAGGTTGTTCATGAACAATTGCCTGTCGAAGGATTCCATTTTGTAGCCGATGAACCGGTGTTTGATACCTTTTGCGGTGAACGATGGGAGTTCTTCGAGTGGGCCGATGAGGATGGGGCAATCGTACAGGATGTCGAAGTCTTGCGCAATGAATTCACGGGTGGAGACGGACTCCAGTCCTGTAGCGATCTTGTCTGATGTTTTTGGCGGTGTAATGCGCAGTCTCACGGGTGTATAGATCCGGTCGTTCACGTACATGAATATACCGGCAGGAGTGAGATACGCGTGGGTGGTATCGACGAAACTGGAGGCCACAAATTTCCGGTCTGCCTTTACATCGTAGCTGATGATGACGTTTTTCCCTTTTGGGTTGTTGATCCGCCAGCTCCTTTCACTGCGCATGACTGGGACCGGTTTTCCTTTGCTATCCGCCGCTTTCAGGTTCTCTACTTTCTGACCGAAGTTCATGAGCTGGTAATAGCCCGGGGTCCAGTTTGGCATTTTTAACACCAGCGAGTCTTCGTTCCACTGTTCAATGTTCAATTCCACATGGACCAGGTGGTCTGCGGGCCTCGGGAAAGACAAGCTGTATTGGAGCGGTTTTGTTTGGGCGGATACAGTAACGATCAGAGAGCCAAGGATCAGGGTAAGAAGAAGACGCATGGGTTAAAAGTTGAAGGGAAGGAAGGTAGATAATATTTCGGGTAAGGTCCGAAACGGGATTGCGGGGCAGTATGAGCCGAATAACTCCCGTAATCGGCTCAAAATTTCATTATATTTGAGCCGAATAACCTCCTTAATCGGCTCATGGCAGTATATAACTGGCAGCAAAAAGATTGGCCCAATTTTCAGTTTTCTCTTCAAAATATTGAGGATCAGATACTTGCATTCTCGGAGAAGCTGGGCCGAGTTTCTGGGTTGTTGGAGGGACTGACCGAGGTGTCCAAACAGGATCTGGTCATCGATATCATTTTACAAGAGGCCATCAAAACTTCGGAAATAGAAGGGGAGTATCCAAACAGGGAGGACGTACTTTCTTCGATCAGGAAGAATCTTGGTCTGTATCAGACCGTTGATCATGTTAGGGACAAATCGGCCGCCGGCCTTGGTGAATTAATGATCGACGTTCGTACAACATTCAAAGAGCCGCTTACGGAAGAAAAATTGTTTGCCTGGCATACCCTGCTTCTCGGCCAGAGTCAGGGCATTACGGTTGGAGCATGGCGAACCCATGCAGAACCTATGCAAGTGATTTCAGGTGCGATGGGCAAAACGAATGTACATTTTGAAGCACCACCATCGTCACTCGTGCCTAAGGAGATGAAGGGCTTCATCAATTGGTTTAATCGAACAGCCCCCGGCGGGGAGAGTGAAATAAGGGTAGCTCCGGTAAGGTCTGCAATTGCCCATTTGTATTTTGAATCTGTCCATCCCTTTGAAGATGGTAATGGCCGGATAGGCAGGGCCATAGCGGAAAAGGCATTATCGCAAACCATTGGTCGTCCTGTGGTAATGAGCTTGTCGTCTACGATAGAAGCCCGGAAAAAACGCTATTACGAATCCCTGGAAGTGGCACAGCGTTCATTGAATGTTACCCAGTGGGTGGAGTATTTTATAAGAACTTGTCTTGATGCGCAAACGGAGACTGAGGTCCAAATCGATTTCACGCTTAAAAAGGCAAAATTCTTTGATCGTTTCAAAGATCAGTTTAATGAACGTCAACTTGCGGCCATCAAACGAATGTTGGATGAAGGACCCCAGGGCTTTGAAGGCGGGATGAATGCCAGGAAATATATTGGTATTACAAAAACATCGAAAGCGACAGCCACCAGGGATATGCAGCAGTTGCTGGAAATGGGAGCTTTCATTTTGGCCGGTAAAGGTGGCGGAAGGAGTACTAGTTACCAAGTGAACCTGTGATAGTGAAAGTCGGAATCGCATGATCACTATTCGAGCCTATTTGGTAAATTGTGCAAGCCATGAAACTGCCGGGATCTTCAAATTTACCATCGGCATCAATGTGAATGAGGCAGCAGGACAAACGGTGCCCCATGTTCATATACACCTGATTCCCCGTTACGCAGGCGATGTGCCCAATCCGCTCGGCGGAGTAAGAGGCGTTATCCCGCATAAGAAAGAATATTAATATATATGTCGTAATTTCTTGCCTCGGTTTAACTCGGGCTGCGGCGTTGTGTTGACGCCGTGAAGCATTAAATTACTGATATGAAGCTTAGGTCGTTGCTTGCTGTTCTGCTTTTTACTCCCCTGTTCTCGTTAGCAAACCCGCCCGCGCCACTCAAGGTCACCAACCTGAAAACAGAGTACCTCGTGAATCCGCTCGGCCTCGATGTGCGGTCACCGCGTTTGGGCTGGATCATAGAAGCGGCAGCGAAAGGCGTATTTGATCAGAGACAATCTGCGTATCAGGTCCTGGTAGCGAGCTCGGCGGATAAACTCACCGAAGCCAAAGCGGACCTCTGGAACAGCGGCAGAACATCATCCCATGCCAATGCGCAGATCGCGTATGCTGGCAAGTATTTAAAGAGCGGACAAAAATGTTTCTGGACAGTAAGAATCTGGAACCAGAAAGATGTGGCTACACCCTGGAGTCCTGTCGCTTTCTGGAGCATGGGCCTGCTCGAGGCGTCCGATTGGAAAGCGAAATGGATCGGTGATCAGCCAGACCTTTTTCAGAAAGAATACCAGGCCATGCTCGCGACCTATGATCCCGAGAAGAATAAATCTTTCAAAAACATCAAGCCCGTTGGTCCGTCTTCACCGATGTTGCGTAAAACCTTTCATGTGCGCAGTAGCGTAAAAGAGGCTATGCTCTACGTATCGGCACTCGGCTATTATGACATGGGATTGAATGGCCAGAAGCTCGGCGACCAGTGGCTCACACCGGAGTGGACGGATTACAACAAACGCGTGCAATACCAGACTTATGATATCACCAAGTCGCTCAAACCCGGCGCCAATGTGCTCTCATCCGTATTGGGCGATGGCTGGTACCTCAGCATGATCGGACCTACCAAATGGCACGAAGATTATCCGAGGCGGGGCGTGTATGGTAACGATCGCCGACTCATCGCGCAGCTTGCAATCACTTATGCGGATGGATCGAAAGAGTTGGTGGTGACCGATGAAAGCTGGAAGATCAATACGAAGGGGTTCATTATAGCAGCCGATAATTTCCTGGGCCAGAAGATCGATGCCCGCAACATCCCCGCCAATTGGCAGCAGGTGGGCTTCAAGGATGAAGACTGGTCCAATGCCTTTGTAGACGCCACGGTGCAGAAGAACTTGGAAGCGCAAAAGAACGAACCGATCCGGATTTACAAATACCTGAATCCGCAATCTGTTAAACCCCTGGGGGATAAGTATATCGTGGATTTCGGCCAGAACCTCACGGGCTGGACGCAGTTGAAGATCAAGGGCCAGAAAGGGGATAAGATCAAGATCAGGCACGGGGAGATGCTGGATGATGATGGATCGCTCTACACGGCAAACCTCGCAGCGGCTATCCAGGAAGATGAATACATTCTCTCCGGCAACGATGATGTGTTTGAACCCTATTTCACCTACCATGGTTTCCGATATATTGAGATCAATGGCGTGAAGAGCCTGAAGAATATGGAGACGGTCAGGGCTTGTGCGTTATCGTCCGATCCCGATGAAGTGGGACAGTTTTCATGCTCCAATGAAAAGCTGAATCAGCTTTGGAGCAATATCCTCTGGACGCAGCGGAACAATATGACTTCTGTTCCAACCGACTGCCCGCAGCGGGATGAACGCATGGGCTGGATGGGGGACGCGCAGGTGTTTTGCCAGAACTCCATGTTCAACATGGATATGGCGGCGTTTTACACCAAGTGGATCAAGGATATCCGCGATGCGCAATCTGAACGCGGCACCTTCCCGGACATTGCGCCGCATGCGAATAAACCCGATATCCGTTTCTCCAACGCACCGGCCTGGTCGGATGCGGGCGTGATCATTCCCTGGCGGATGTATGAGAACTATGGCGACAAAGAATTGCTGCGGCAGCATTACGATGCAATGAAAAAATACATCGAGAACATCAGGCGCCAGAACCCTGATTTTCTTTGGTTGAAAGATGTGGGGAACCAGTATGGCGACTGGCTGAATGCCAATACGGTGATCGCAGAAGGATATTCGAAGACCCGCGGCGAAGTGCCTAAGGAAGTTTTTGCTACGGCCTTCTATGCCAACTCGGTGAGGTTATTTAGTCAGATGGCGAAGGTTCTCGGGAATGAGAAAGATGCAGCCGAGTATGAGGCCCTGTTTGAATCGATCAAAAAGAAATTCAATGCTGAATATGTAAACGACAGCGTCAAGATCAAGGGCCACACACAATCTGCCTATGCGCTGGCGTTGAATTTTGAATTGCTGCCTAAAGAAAAAGAAGCCGTTGCGTTTGACCATATGTTAGACTGTTTGAAGGAGTATGATTATCGCATTTCAACGGGCTTTGTCACTACACTCATGATGATGAAAGAACTGACGAAGCGGGGTCGCAATGATATCGCTTATCGATTACTCGAATCAGATCGTATGCCATCGTGGTTATATTCCATCAACCAGGGTGCTACCACCATTTGGGAGCGATGGGATGGTTATGTGAAGGGCCGCGGTTTCCAGGATGCGGGCATGAATTCGTTCTGCCACTATTCGCTGGGCTCGGTAGGCGAGTGGATGTACCGCGTGATGCTGGGCATCAATCCGGATATCAATGATCCTGCATATAAACATTTCACCATCCATCCCCAACCCGGCGGATCGATCAGTTGGGCCAGGGGATCTTATGCGTCGATCAACGGCCTGATCGGTGTGGATTGGAAGAAAGAGGGCAACACATTTACGATGAATATAGAGATCCCGGTGAATAGTTCCGCTACGGTCATCTTGCCCACCAACCAACCCAGCGCGATCAGGATGAATGGGAAATCGGTGTCCGTAGGGTCTGTTAACCCGAAATACAATGCTTCCGGAGAAACCGCGCTGGAACTCGGATCGGGGCGTTACAATTTTGTAATTGACTGATTGGCTAATTGGCTAATTAGCTGATTCCTCAGTGCGGGATACTTGAGATTTTCTAATCAACTCCTGCTACTACGAATGAGCTAATCAGCCAATTAGCTAATTAGCCAATTGATCAAACTCCGCCGCCGAAACCATAAACACGGAACCGTGCCGGAGGCCTTTGGGAACCTGGATCTGATCAGAAATATCCGTCCAGTTTTTCAAATCTGTGGACGCAACAGCACCGTATTTTCCATCAGCGTACTTGTCGAACAACACTACCCATTGATCCTTTATCCTTAGCGTGGTGGGCCCCTCAGCCCAATATTTCCCAGTGATGGGCAAACTTGCTGCGGTATATCTTTTATTGAAACTTTTGCTGCGGGCTGTACGCAAATTCTTCTGAGCTACAGGCACCAGCGTTTCGTCTTTCAATACCATCAGGTATTTCTTCTTGCCCAATACTACGATGGTAGCGTCGATCACGTTGAAGTCTTTATTGTACAGCAATTTTGTTGGAGTGAAATTTTTGAAGTCCTTGGTCAGCGTATAGTACATGCGGTGGTTGTATTTGCTTTCTGAAGCCGCAGTTTCTGTGAACCGCCCGTTCACCGTACTGGCCCAATAGATCATGTATTGCTTTGAATAGGGATCATAGGTGATTTCAGGAGCCCAGGTGTTGCGCGCGCTGTCCTCATGCATCATCACCGGGATAAATCGTTGTGTGCTCCAGTTTTTGAAATCCTGGGTGCTTGCATAGCCAATCCCCCTGTCGTTCCAACTCACCGTCCAAACCATATGGAAGAGGCCATCGGCGCCCCTGATCACGCAAGGATCGCGCATCAGGCTGTCCTTCCCTACAACAGGTTTGAGCAAGGCCTGGCCTTCATGCAGGGCCTTGTAATGCAATCCATCACGACTGTACGCCAAGTGCAGTCCATCTTCCCCATTGTTGATGAAATAGGAGAACAGGTAAACGGAATCCGTACGGTCCTGGGCGTTTACAAAAGAGCCCAGAATTATTAATGATATCAGAACCAGTGTCCTCATCCAAGGTAATTTAGAAAGAAAAATTAGCCAATCAGCCAATCAGCTAATTAGCCAATTGGGCCCTACTCTGCGAGCAAGTTACTGATCGCTTTCGGCAAATCCTCGGGTGCCATATCGTAGCCCCGGATCATACCTTTTTTATCGATCAGCAGGTTAGATGGGATGGCTTCTATGTTAAACTTCGATAGTACAGCGGATCTCCAGCCATCGGTATCGACCACGTTCGTCCAGAACATCTTGTCCGTAGTGATGGCATTCATCCAGGCTGATTTGTTCGTGTCTATCGAAACTGCGTAGATCTCGAAGCCTTTTTCGTGCTGTGCGTTATACACCTCCACCAGTTTGGGGTTGTTCATCCGGCAGGGTTTACACCAGCTGGCCCAGAAATCGACGAGTACCACCTTGCCTTTTAACGACGAAACAGGAATTTCTGTTCCGGCTGGTCCCGGTAAACTGATCTCCGGCAATGGTTTTCCTTTTTTATTTTGGGCACTGGCGACAAGACTCACCATGAGCAGCAGTAGGGTGAAAAACTGTTTCATGACAGCAAA
This sequence comes from Chitinophagaceae bacterium, assembly GCA_040404045.1. Taxonomy (GTDB): domain Bacteria; phylum Bacteroidota; class Bacteroidia; order Chitinophagales; family Chitinophagaceae; genus Pollutibacter. Next base: position 12,769 of record JBBAJN010000036.1, on the reverse strand, counting down.
ATAGAAATTTCCCAGAACATCTCAACTGCCTCGTCTGTTGTATCAAGTATGGATCTTTTCACGGCCCAGTATCAGCATGAGAATCTCCTGCCGCAAGACGGAGAAGCGTATTATTACGGAAAGATATTTCAGCCAAAACAGGCTAACGAATTCCTGGCTGAGCTGTTGCATTCGATCGAATGGCGGAACGATGAGGCCTATATCATGGGCCGGCATTTCATTACGAAACGAAAGGTGGCCTGGTACGGTGACCATCCTTTTGAATATTCATATTCAAATACCACTAAACGCGCGTTACCATGGACAGAAGAACTACTGGCGTTGAAAGCCATAACGGAACAGCAAAGTGGCGAAACCTTTAATTCCTGTCTGCTCAATCTTTACCATAATGGCGAGGAGGGCATGGCCTGGCATAGTGATGGCGAAAAGGACCTGAAGCGGGATGGGGCCATTGCCTCCCTGAGCTTTGGCGCCGAACGAAAGTTTGCATTTAAACATAAGCGCAGCAAGGAAACGGTTGCCCTGACATTGGAGCATGGTAGCATGTTGATCATGAAGGGCGCCACCCAAACCCATTGGTTGCATCGACTTCCGCCCACAAGGAGGGTTGATAAGCCAAGGGTGAATCTAACATTCAGAACGATCATAACATCGACCGATTCAATCTGAACGGCCCTGTTTTTGGATTGATGGTATCAACTGGCGGACAGTCGGTTTTCATTTGCCCACTTCGGAGTTTATCTTTGCGCCGATGTTGCAAATCGTGAAGCCCCTTTCGCTCGCCCTCGCTGTGCTGTTTTCCCTGACAATCCATGCGCAACAACAGATCACGGTGAAAGTGGCCAGTCGTGCTGCAGAGCCGGTCCCCTACGCCACTATCCAGTTCATCAATACCAGTGATTCAACCCAAAGGATATCGCGGTCTTCGGATAGTGTGGGCATCGTTAAGCTGGACCTGAACGATGGCAAGTATATGCTGATCGTTGAGTCACTCAATTACAAGCCTTACCGCAAGTTGATCACGGTCAATAAGTCCGACGTGTTTTCTGTTCAACTGGATAGGCAAACCGAGACGCTGAAAGATATCGTGGTCACGGCCCGCAAGCCCCTGATGCGGCAGGAAGATGATAAGACCATCGTTGATCCGGAGCCGATCGTTCTGGGCTCTACCAATGCTTATGAGGTTATGGAGAGGATCCCGGGTCTGTTCCTGGACCAGGATGGGAATGTTTATCTCAACAGCACTACGCCTTCTGCGATCTGGATCAACGGTCGTGAGCAGAAAATGAGCGCTGCAGATATTGCCACCATGCTCAAAAGCCTTCCTCCTAATTCCATTCAGTCGATCGAGATCATCCGCAGCCCTTCTGCCCGATATGATGCATCCGGCGGGGGTGGCATTGTCAACATCGTTTTAAAAAAAGGCATCAAGATCGGCCTTACGGGAAGCGTCAACGCCGGTATGAACCAGGGTAAATATGGAAACCAGTTTGCCGGTTTCAACCTGAACAACACGAGTGGCAAATGGTCTACTTTTATGAATCTTAGCGTCAGCAAGCGCAATTCTTTTGAGCAGATACGAACGGATCGGTTGTTCGCGCCGGATTCCCTGCTGTCACAGAATTCGAACACTGTTTATCCCGGCAAAAGCGGCTATCTCGGATTCGGGGTGAATTACAGCCCGAATGATAAATGGAATTTCGGCTACGATTCCAGGATCAACCTGAACTGGGCCGAAAATTCCAATACCAATCCCTCCCTCATCAGAAAGATCAGTACCAATGAACTTATCGTATCGAATAAATCTGATATTGACAACGATGGCCGCAATTCAAATATAGCCCAGGGCTTTTCGGCTCGCTACAAGATAGATAGTCTGGGTAGTGAGTGGAACAATGACCTTTCCTATACTTATGGTCCTTCTGTGAATCACCAGGACATCCTGAATACCTATATCTATCCGCAATCTTTCACGGGGATGGGTTACGGTGACATCGAGAACAGGTCTCATTTTTTAACGGTGGAGACCAATCTGATCAAGAAGTTTGAGAAGAAGATCACTGTTGAAGCAGGATTGAAAACGTCCAATGTCTGGTTCAATAACAATACGGCCTATTTCAGGACCGACAATGGCACAACCCTGCCTGATGATCAGCGAACGAATGCGTACGACTATACCGAGAATATCCATGCCGCCTATGCACAGGGGAGTAAAGCCTTCGGAAGCTTTATTGTGAAAGGCGGTGTGCGGTTGGAGAATACGAATATGAATGGCCGGCAAACCATTCCAACGGACACTACTTTCTCTATTCAGCGCACCGATGCGTTCCCCTATGTTTACCTGAGCCGTAAGTTGATGAAGATCGCGGGCTATGAGCTCAGGGCTTACCTGGTATATCGAAGGTCCATCAGCAGGCCTTCGTATAGTTTTCTGAACCCTGCCATCCGCATCATCGACCCCTATCTTTTTGAAACAGGCAATCCTTCATTGAGGCCGCAGTTCACCCAGAACTATGAAGCCAATATTTCGGTGAACGAACAGCCTCTTCTGGCCATTGGATATAATGATACGAAAGATGTATTCAACCAGGTGGTTTACCAGGTGGACAGCAACAAGAATATAGCGTACAGAACCTATGATAACCTGGGCCGGAACAAGGAGACTTATTTCAGGGCGGTGGGAGCCATACCTCCGGGAAAGAAGTATTTTTTTGTGGCTGGCGCGCAATACAATCACAATTTCTACAACGGTCAGTATGAGAACGAGCCGCTGACTTTCAAGCGAGGTTCATGGTCTTTCTTCACCTATCATAGCTATAGGATCCGTCCGAATACCCAGTTGTCCCTGAACGGTTTTATGAGGTTGAATGGCCAGCTGCAATTCTATGAGTTGGGCAGTTTTGGCAGCTTGAATGTCAACGTATCGCAGCAGTTTTTGAAGAAGAAACTGACCGTAACCGCGAGCATAACGGACATGTTCTATACCAATTGGAATACATTTTTTCTGCGCCAGGGCAGTATTGAGGCGGATGGTTTCCGGAAGGCAGATACGCGCAGGGTGGGGTTGAACCTGCGATACAATTTTGGGATCAGGCGGAAAGAAGAAAACAAGATGCCTGAAGTTCCCACAGAATAGGGTGATCAGAATGAATTACATTTATACTCAATTGTTCCCATGCTCCAGATCAGCCATCTATATACTTATCCGGTAAAGTCCCTGGGCGGCATCGAGCTGTCTTCAGTTGCGCTGACGGACCGGGGCCTGGAGCACGACCGGCGCTGGATGCTGGTGGATGAGAACGGTAAGTTCCTCACACAGCGGAATTTCCCGGCCATGGCACTGCTGCATACATCCATCGCTGATGGAATGTTGATCATAAAGAATACGGCCGGGCAGGCAGATCCGCTGATGCTCGACCTGAAGCCTTCCGGAGTAGCGCGTTTGAAAGTGGAGGTTTGGGACGATGTTTGTAATGCCCTCCACGTCAGCAATAATGCCGATGAATGGTTCTCTTCCCAACTGAAACGAAGGGTGAAGTTGGTCTACATGCCGGATGAGTCCAGGCGAGAAGTGGATACGGATTACGCCCCGCATGGTGAGATCACCAGTTTTTCAGACGGTTATCCGATCCTCATGATTGGCCAATCCTCATTAGATGACCTGAACAGCAGGCTCCCTTCGCCTGTGCCCATGGACAGGTTTCGTCCGAATATCGTTTTCACCGGCGGCGAACCATACCAGGAAGATGGGTTGAAACATTTTCAGATCTCGGGTATGGATTTCTTTGGTGTAAAACCTTGCGGCCGTTGCGTGGTTACTACCATAGACCAGCAAACGGCAACAGCCGGGAAAGAACCTTTAAGTACTCTGGCTAAGTACAGAACGGTGGGGAACAAAGTGAACTTTGGCCAGAACATCCTTCACAAAGGCAGTGGGGTGTTGAACGTAGGCGACGAGTTGGTGTTTTCGTCCAGCGACCGGTAATTGGCGAAATTTTCTCTATCTTTTCCAGAATAAAACGACTGCGCCATGAATAACGTTGAATTGATCAAACAGATTTACGCTGATTTTTCCACCGGTAATATCGGTGGTGTTTTAGGAGCTTTTCACCAGGAGATAGAGTGGGATGAGTGTGTGGGGATGCCCTTTGTGAAGGATGATGGCAAATACAAAGGCGCCGATGCCGTAGTGGGGAATGTGTTTATGCAGCTTGGTGTCTACTTTGACGGATTTAATGTAGAAGTGACCGATGTTTTTGGTGGAGGCGATAAGGTGACCATGCAAGGCTATTATAATGGCACCAACAAGGCCACAGGAAACCCTTTTCATGCGAATGCCACCCATATCTGGACGCTGAAAGACGGCAAAGCGACGCATTTTTTTCAGGCCGTGGATACTGCCGCACTGATTCGATAATCGATTTGAGAATGAACTGAGTAAAGGGGGCCAGGAATTCGGGTCTCCTTTATTTTTTCGTAAACACCAGGCAGTGTTGCCAGGGCAGGTTGCTGATGTTTCGCTCGAAGCTGAAACCCGCGGCCTTCAATTCTTTTACGGCCTGCTTCTCGCTCATCTTGTGTATTGTTTTGATCGGCACCTGCTGGTCTTCTGCCCGGAACTCAATAAGGTATAGTTTGCCGCCGGGCTTCAGGGCCTCCAGCATGGAACGCGCCATTTCGTAGGGATAGGCCACTTCGTGGTAAACATCTACCAGGAACATGAGGTCGATGCTATTGGCCTTGAGGGGAACTTTCTTTTCATCCCCCAATACGGCCACTGCATTATTCAATTTTTCCTTGCTGATCCTGTTGTTCAGGAAGTTGATCATCTCCGGCTCAACGTCCACTGCATAGATCTTTCCGTTTCCGATCAGTTTTGAGATGATGGCCGTGTGGTAGCCGCTGCCAGCACCAATATCGGCAACTGTCATACCTGGCTTCAGGTCCATGTTTTTGATGAGCTGGCTGGTATTTTCTTCCTGCTCCCGTTCTTCCCGCTCCAGCCAGTCGATCCCGAAATGGCTCATCACGTGCGCGATCTGCCGGCCCATGTACCATTTGCTGATGCCATTGGGGTCGCCCTCCCTGTATTCATAACGGTCCTGCGTAAACGCTGGAATGCAGACGAAGGCGGTGAGCAGTAAGATCAGAAACTGTTTCATATGTCAATCAACAATCGAATGGCGGCCTGGTTCGGCCGCAGCAAAAGAAGTTAAGCTATTTCGCGTCTTTGCGCTGATCATTGAGTTTGTACACGGTATTTCGGATCGTCTGTAGTGGCCCGATGATCACGTAATATTCATATTCGTAGACAGCGTCCTTAGACAGCATTTCTTTTTTTACAGGAGCGATATAAGACGTTGACCCGTCATGATCTTCCTTGCCCGGGGAGCCGGCCATCCCCGCCAGGAATTGCGTGCAGCGCGGATTATAGATGCCCATGCCCCAAGAGGAACTATCCACAAAAGCCATCCAGCGTTCCGAGACCCGGTCATACCTGCCCCAGAAGCCGCTCGAGAGGTTGATCACTTTCAGCTGATCAGGCGGTGCCATGGTAAAGGGTTTGTCGCCCATGTAAGTATATAATTCGCTAAGCGCGGAAATGGGATAGACAGCAGGCAGTTCCTGGTCGTTCAACACACCGTCGCCATAAATGGTATCGGTCCGGTGGCAGGTCAGCCTGTTGCGCACTTTCAGAACATGGCCATCCAACGTGGTCCATTGTTCCATCTCGGCTTCGGCGTACCTGTTGTTCATATCCCAGAGCATGGGGACGCATTTGACATAAAGTTGGTTTGATTCTTTTTGGAAGGCCAGGATCTTCGCGCGGTTCCGGTAAGCATCGCCCACTTGAATGGGATTCCAGCTCCAGGGGGACCAGCTGGGTGACTGGCCATCTGATTTTCGGTCCACAGATTTCCCTGCATAGTATGATTGCTGGATATAACGACCTTCATCGGCGATGTTGACGATGTTCCTGTTGGAACCTGAAAGGGAGAGATAGGCGATGGCGCCGCCACGCGTGAGGTCCAGCTTGAGGGTGAGTACGCCATTGTCAACCATCGGCTCAACATCTTGAACCTGGGCATGGAGGACTATGGGTAACAAGTTGAGGAGGGTGAGTAGCAGGCGATACTTTCTCATGACCGTAAATATAGTTTTTGATTTTTTAGAAAAAGACTGGTTAGGCTTGCAATCTGGATTAATACTTAGCCATAACTTCATCATAGGGCTATAAAAAAGGTACTATGCGGCGTAGAATTGTTCTTATTTCTCTTTGTCTGTTTTCTTTTATGCATGCGCATGTCCAGACGGGGCATCCGAATATTGTGTTTATCCTGGCCGATGACCTCGGTTACGGCGATGTATCATCCTTCAATCCGCAGGGGAAGATCGCTACGCCGAATATTGACCGTATGGCAAAGGCAGGACTTCGTTTTACGGATGCGCATTCGGGATCTTCCGTTTGTACACCCACGAGGTATGGATTACTAACGGGAAGGTATAGTTGGAGATCTACGCTGAAGAAAGGGGTGCTGTTTGATTATAGTCGACCCATCATTCCATCTACCCGTACTACCATGGCTGGTATGCTCAAGAAGCAGGGTTATCAGACTGCTGTGATGGGCAAGTGGCACCTGGGTTGGAACTGGCTTACGACAGATGGCCTGAAGCCCGTTGACCGGGCTGATGCATTCAATCTTGATTTTTCCAGGCCGCTTGGTGGCGGACCCCTCGACATCGGGTTTGATTATTTCTTTGGCATGGATGCGCCCAATTTGCCTCCCTATGTGTATATCGAGAACAGGAATACGTTGGGGATGCCTGATACATTCTATACGACATTGCCGTATAACGACTGCCGGCCGGGTCGGGGCATTAAGGGTTGGGATCTTAAAACCATCATGGGGGAACTTCAACAACGATCGGTGGATTATATCAGCCGTGTTTCAAAGCAGCAGCAGCCTTTCTTCCTCTATCTTCCCATCACGGCCCCGCATACGCCCATTGCGCCTGCTGATCAGTTCCGGGGGAAGTCGGGCTTGAATGTTTACGCTGATTTTGTGATGGAGGTGGACGGGTTTGTAGGCGCCATACTGGATGCTTTAGAAAGGAACGGCATTTCAGAGAACACGATCCTGGTATTCACGTCAGACAACGGCTGTTCTCCCGAGGCGAACTTTGCCATGCTGGCGGGTAAGGGGCACGATCCCAGTGCGGGCTTTCGGGGTCGTAAAGCAGATCTGTTTGAAGGCGGCCATCGGGTGCCCCTGTTGTTGCAATGGCCGGGCAGGGTTAAGGCTGGGGGAACGGTCAGGCAAACCGTGTTGCTGAATGATTTCATGGCGAGTTTTGCTGCCATTACCGGGTATCGGTTGAAAGATGATGAGGCGGAAGACAGTTACGACCTGTCTCCTTTGCTGTTCAATCCGGAACACAGGAAGACGGTTCGTGAGGCCTCGGTACACCATTCTTATTTTGGCGATTTCGCGATCAGGCAGGGCAAGTGGAAACTGCTTTTAGCGCCGGGCTCCGGTGGCTGGAGTTATCCTGGTACAGAGAAAGAAATTGAGGGCCTGCCTGCTGTGCAACTCTATGATATGGAGGCCGATCCCGCGGAGAAGGAGAACCTGCAACAACGCTACCCCAAGAAAGTGAAGGAACTCCAGGATCTGTTGAACAAGTATAAGTCCCAGGGCCGCAGCACAGCCGGGAAGCCGCAGCAGAACGAATGATCAGAAAGAGATCATTTTAGAAACGGCCTGCTGAAGTACTTCGATGGCGGCATTGGCCGCTTTCTGGGCGATGGATTTTGATACGATGGCGATGGAGTGGAGTTCTGACTCCAGCATCTTTTTTTCATCTGTCAATCGTTTCACATAGAATTGCTCTTCGATCTCGTTGGCGATCCGCAAACTGGTGAGAAGCTCCAGCCGGCCCTTACGTTGTTGCAGGAATCCGTTGGCGTTCCCTCTGATCGTTTTCCAGTTTTCTTTGGCCACGCCTTTCATGGCCTCCAACATCTGGGACAGGGTTTCGTCGATATCAAATTTCATAGCCATTATTTTGAATTGATTTTAAGTCCCCGCTCCGCGAGGAACAGCGGTTTCCAGAATCCTGCCAGCGTGGCCTGGTAAGATTTTATTTCCCCGTCGGACAGCACTTGTTTGTCTTTGTGGTATTTTTTTGCTTCCTGAAAAGCATCTTTCAGGTTTTTATTGATGACGAGGAAGCTGGCGTTGTTGTTGCGGGCTTCATTGGCGAGTTGGATGGCGTTGATGTCGGCTTCGATATCGTTATACTTTTCTTTATACTGATCATAGTCCCGTTTGTTTGGAGCGGCATCGAGCATATCGATATATAGTTTATCGTTTGCCTTTGCGGTTTTCGCGATCTGGTCTTCCAGTTTGGCGTTGTAATCCGGAACCCAGATGACTTTACATGATGATAGTGAGAGGATGAGCAGTGTACTGAGCAGCAGGTGTCTTAGCATGAGCATTTGTTTCGGAGGTGTTTTCAAAATAGGGAAGATTTGGAAGATTTTTTATTGCAGATATGCCATAGGGGCGATCCATGTGGGCCTTGTTGTTGTGAAAAAGAGGAAATCCGTTAATTTCCGGCATGAGCCAGTCGAATCCAACCACACTTAAGAAAGTACTCAAGCCCGTTCACCTCTGGGCCCTGGCAGTGGGCCTTGTGATCTCGGGAGAATATTTCGGCTGGAATTATGGCTGGGAAGTGGCAGGTACCGTTGGCCTCCTCATCTCTACCCTTATCGTTACCGTTCTTTACGTCTGTTTCGTTTTCAGTTTTACGGAATTGACATCGGCCATCCCCAATGCAGGCGGCCCCTTTGCCTATGCCTACAAAGCATTTGGCCCTTTCGGCGGCTTGATAGCAGGGTATGCGACCCTCATCGAGTTTGTTTTTGCTCCGCCCGCTATAGCATTCGCTCTCGGCAGTTATGTCAACTTCCTCCATGGGGACATACCCGTAATGGTGACCGCCGTTACCTGCTATTTCATCTTTACCGGCATAAATATGTTGGGCATCAAGGAGTCTGCCCAGTTCAATATGATCGTTACCTTGCTCGCGCTGCTGGGACTGATGATCTTCATGGTGGTGACCCTCCCGCATTTCAGCACAGAAAAATTCCTGGCCAGTAATCATTCCTTTGGATCTAACGGCATATTCGCTGCCCTGCCTTTTGCCATCTGGTTTTACCTGGGCATTGAAGGCGTGGCCATGGTGGCCGAAGAAGTTATAGATCCACAGAAGAATATTCCTAAAGGGTATCTGCTGGGCATGACCACCCTGGTCTTGATCACATTGGCCGTGATCGTGCTGGCCGGCGGAGTGGGCGACTGGCGTGAACTGACCAAGATCGATTATCCCTTACCCGGCGCCATGAGCCAGGCCATTGGCAGGGAAAATTTCCTGACAAAACTGTTTGCCTTCATTGGTCTGTTTGGCCTCATCGCCTCTTTTCATGGATTGATCATTGGGTATTCACGACAAATTTTCGCTTTATCCAGAAGTGGTTTTTTGCCAACCCGGCTGAGTGAGGTCAATCCCCGTTTTCATACGCCGCATTGGGCCCTGCTCGCGGGGGGCTTGGTAGGGCTGATCTGCCTGGCAACGGGTACCACGGATAAAGTGATCATCATCTCCGCCCTGGGTGCAGTACTGATGTACGCCGTGAGTATGATCAGCCTGCTGAAACTAAAGAAACAAATCGCATCAAAGCCAGGTTTCAAAACACCTTTCTATCCCTGGTTCCCCATCATCGCCCTTGTGCTGGCCCTGATTTGCCTCGTTGCCATTGCCTGGTATAACTTCACCCTCACCCTGATATTTTTTGGTGGACTTATCCTGGTGCTGGTCATGTTCGTATTGTCGGGCCGAAATAAGATCCAGCTCAACGATGACCTGCTGCAGACAACAGAAGTATGATGAATATTGATTATTTTTCTGTTCTATGTACGCTACTACCGCAGGACACCGAACCTATTCGTTCTCCAGTCTGAAGGAGCTGATGGCAAAGGCCAGTCCATACCGGAGCGGGGACGCGCTGGCAGGACTTTGTGCGGAGAGTTACGAAGAAAGGGTAGCCGCGCAGATTTGTCTGGCTGATCTTCCCATTATAATATTCCTCAATGAAGCGCTGATCCCTTATGAAGAAGATGAGGTGACCAGGCTGATCATGGACACACATGATGCCGCAGCTTTTGAAAGCATCAGTTCGTTTACTGTGGGGCAATTGCGTGACTGGCTGTTGAGTGACGAAGTGCGAAGCGGTGATGTGGCCCGCATCCGGATGGGAATTACACCCGAGATGGCTGCTGCCCTGTCGAAGATTATGCGCAACCAGGACCTGGTGCTGGTGTCTCAAAAATGTAGGGTAGTGACGCGGTTCAGGAATACCATCGGGCTGCCTGGAAGGTTTTCGGCCAGGCTTCAGCCCAATCATCCTACCGATGATCTGCAAGGCATCGCGGCGTCGATCATTGATGGATTGATGTATGGAAGCGGGGATGCAGTGATCGGAATAAATCCGGCCACAGATCATCCGCAGAAACTGAACGGCATTCTCCATTTGCTGGATGGGCTCATTCAACGGTTCAACATACCTACGCAGTCTTGTGTGCTCTGCCATGTCACCACAACCATCCAGTTGATTGAGCAGGGCGCGCCGGTAGACTTGGTGTTTCAATCCGTTGGGGGCACAGAGAAAACGAATTCCAGCTTCGGCGTGAACTTGTCGGTTTTACAGGAAGCATATGAAGCCGGCCTTTCATTGAACCGGGGCACGGTTGGAAACAATATCATGTATTTTGAAACGGGCCAGGGTTCATCGTTATCCGCCAACGCCCACGAAGGCGTGGACCAGCAAACCTGCGAAGCACGAGCTTATGCAGTAGCCCGACATTTCAATCCGCACCTGGTCAATTCAGTGGTTGGATTTATAGGACCTGAATATTTGTACGATGGAAAGCAGATCACGCGCGCTGCCCTGGAAGATCATTTCTGTGGGAAGTTGCTGGGCTTGCCTATGGGAATGGACATCTGTTATACCAATCATGCCGAAACAGATCAGGATGATATGGATAACCTGCTGTTGCTGATGGGCGTGGCTGGTTGTAACTATATAATGGGTGTGCCGGGCGCGGACGACATCATGCTGAACTATCAGTCAACATCATATCACGACGCATTGTTTGTACGAAAGGCACTTGGATTGAAGGCCGCGCCTGAGTTTGAAGCGTGGCTGGTGAGGCAGGGAATTTTTGGGGAAGATGGCCGGCAGTTACCGGCCAGTCTCCAGCACCCGTTATTAAAATTCTCGGTATGATGGAGATCCGGTTACCGACGCAGGATCCATGGTTGGGTTTAAAAAAGTTCACCAAAGCACGCATCGCATTGGGCAGAACGGGAGTGTCAATACCCACAAGTGAAAATCTGCAGTTCAAACTGGCGCATGCTTTTGCGCGCGATGCCGTATTCGCGGGAATGGAAGTAGACTCGTTGAGTGAAGCGATGGAGCAACTGCATCCTTCTTTGTTACTGCACTCGAAAGCTGTGGACCGCCAACAGTATTTGCAAAGACCCGATCTGGGCAGGAGGCTGGATGAAGCATCATTTGAAAAGCTCGCGGCATTTTCCGGTGTTTATGATGTATGTATCAATGTAGCTGATGGATTGTCGGCTACGGCGATCAATACACATGCCTTGCCCTTGCTCGGGATCCTCATTCCAATATTGAAAGATGCAGGATATCGTTTGTCTCCCTTGTGCATCGTGGAGCAAGGCCGTGTGGCCATCAGCGACGAAATCGGCGAATCACTGGGGGCAAGGTTGTCGGTCATCCTGATCGGTGAGCGTCCGGGGTTGAGTTCGCCCGACAGTATGGGGGCCTACATGACCTATGAGCCCGCCGTTGGGAATACCGACGAAAAGCGTAATTGCATTTCAAACATCGGCCCTGAAGGATTGCAGTATCATGCAGCCTCCGAAAAAATCCTCTACCTGATCACGGAGTCATTTCGCCTTCAGCTCAGCGGTGTTCAACTGAAAGACAACAGCGGTCTTTTGAAGTAAGCCGAATATACTGAACGTGTTTGTCTCAATCACCTTCCTCAAAATGCAGGTGCTGGTGATGCGCACTCGCAGCTATGTGCAGGGCGAAGCCTGCAATGGCCGTATCCTTCATGATATTAATGATGGCAAAAGTTCTCATTTCTTCCATGCCTGCGTTCAGTGCATTGGGCACGTGAATGAACAGGATGATGACGATGAGCAGCGCGGCCAGCAGGTAACTGGTGATCTTCACGTACTGGTTGATCATGAAAGAGACGCCCACGGCAATGAAGCAGATCCCCACGATGTAAACCCAGGTGACCCCGCCGAGAAGTGTCATGGGTACATAGACCAAAAGATCGTAAGGTCTCATCAGATGAAATATGCCCAGGGAGATCAGAACAGCGGCGAGCATGTATATCGCAACGCGTGATACGGGATGATACTGTTTCAGGTTCAGTTTCATGTGAAATGTTTTTTGGGTGAGAATGACTCCTTATAAGGTAGGAAGAATTTCGCCGTAAAACATGACTTTGGTCATAACCGTGCCATGCCGTTCGATTACAGTCACGGTTAAACGATTTTGCAGCAGGCAGCTTTTTCTTGTTGCGTAAGGCCTCAGATCTTTTTCAGCTCCCGGGTGCGGAGCACCACTGGACCGGCAAGACCTGCGGGTTTCAATGGACTATCG